>JAJXZJ010000015.1 GCA_021780105.1 bacterium | reverse complement strand
TAATAGTGCGTCAGAGAACCATGCAAACGACGACCAATGCACAAATGGGATTGCTGGACAGCCTGATGATCGCCACGCCGACGAATGATTTTCTGGAACGGCTGGACCGGACGCTGGACTGGCAGCCGCTGGAAAAGGCGTTGCAGGCGAGGTATCCGGCGACCACGGGGCGTCCGCCCTGCGCGCCGCTGGCGCTCTTCAAGATGAGTTTGCTCCAGCACTGTTACGGCTTGTCTGATCCGCAGTGCGAGGAGTTGGTCGGCGACCGCTTGAGTTGGCGGCGCTTTGTCGGCCTGGGCTTGCAGGACGCCGTGCCGGATGAAACCACCTTGGTGCGTTTCCGCCAGCGGTTGCGGGAACACGGCCTGCACGAAAAATTGCTGGCCCTGGTCAACCGGCAGTTGCAAGCCAAGGGTTTGATTCTGAAGACCTGCACGCTGGTGGATGCGACGTTGCTGCAAGCAGCCCGCCGCGCCCCGGCCAGGGAAGATAAAACCGGCGGGGATGGCGACGCGGGCTACACCGTCCAACAAGGCCAGCCGCATTATGGCTACAAGGCGCATGTGGCGGTGGATGAAACGCACACGCTGATCCGGCAGGTGACCTTGACGGCGGCCAACGTGCATGACAGCCGGGAATTTGAGAACGTGGTGCAGGGTGACGAGGAAATGGTGATGGCCGACAAGGCGTATTGGAGCCGGGAACGCAGCGAATGGTGCGGGCAAAAGGGGGTGGCCAACGGGATTTTGCGCAAGCCCAGCCGGGGTGAAAAGCTGAAGGACTCGGATGTGCGGCTGAACCGGCTGTTCAGTTCGATCCGGTGCAAGGTTGAGAAGGTGTTCGGCTGGTGGAAGCGGAGTGCCGGCTACCGCCGGGTGCGGTATGTGGGACGCGAACGGAACCGCTTGGAACTGGAGTTCAAATGTGTGTGTTGGAACCTGAAACGGCTGACGACTTTGGTGGCGGCATGAAACCCCATGCCGCCACCGCCCGCCGGCGGGCGAAAACGACCGGACACCAGGCGCAAAAGCGCCTCGGTTTTCCGTTGGGCAGCTCATTTTCACGTTGAAACATGTCGGTGACATCAAAACCAACAACTCAAACAGCCTTTTTCAGAGGTCTCATGTTATGCCTCCATGTAGTTGTGCGCTATGGGGTATAACCCTACCTCGGATTGTGGGCAGAAACAGCAGGTGTACGCAGCCGGTTCTCAGTGCGGTCTCTTCTCCCTTGTAACTGTTCCATCACTGTCAGCACGGCATTGAACGACAGCGTGACGATGGTGGTGCGTCGTCGGACATGGCGCAGGGATGATAAGCGGGCGTCCGTGCAAGAAGTTGCGCGTGAATGGACGCCGTTCAACGGATTTTCACCTCGACAACATGCTCACGGCGGTCGTCCCGCAAGGGGATCGTGTTGCCCGCCAGTTCTTGTCCATCGAGGGATAGTTTACCGGCACCGGGCGAGTACGGCGCGAGCTGGATGAGGGTGAGGTGATACTGCGTTTGCCGATAGCGGTAGTGAATCTTGAAGGTGGTCCAGGCTTTCGGCAGACGCGGCGTCAGACGCAGTTGATCCCCCTTGAGATTCAAGCCCAGCAGCGTTTCGATCAGCAGCCGATACATCCAACCCGCGGAACCCGTGTACCAGGTCCACCCACCCCGGCCGGTGTGCGGCGCCACCGCGTAAACATCCGCCGCCACGACGTAAGGCTCGACCTTGTAGGTGGCGATCTGCGTGGGCGTGGCGCTGTGGTGGATGGGATTCAGCAGGGCGAACAGCTCCCAGGCCCTTTCGATTTCTCCCAACTGGGCGAAGGCCATGGCCGTCCAGATCGCGGCATGCGTGTATTGGCCGCCATTCTCCCGCACGCCCGGACTGTAGCCTTTGATGTAGCCGGGGTTGAGGTGGGAATGATCGAAGGGCGGATCCAGCAGTTGAATCAACCCGGTCTTGGGGTGAACCAGCCGCTCCTGCACGGCCTGCATTCCTTGACGTGAGCGATGCGGATCACCGGCGCCGCTGAGGACCGACCAGCTTTGCGGCAGGGAATCAATCTGGCACTCCGGATTGGTTTGCGAACCGAGCGGTTCGCCGTTATCGAACCAGGCGCGGAGATACCACCGGCCGTCCCAGGCATGTCTCTCGATGTTTTGCTGGAGCTGGCGAGCTTGAGCGAGACAGCGTTCGGCGAAAAGGAGGTCGCTGCGCCGGCGGGCCAGTTCGGCAAACTGCGTCAGCACGTCGTAAAGGAAGAAGGCCAGCCAGACACTTTCGCCCTTCCCCTGGTTTCCCACCATGTTCATGCCATCATTCCAGTCGCCGCCGCCGATCAGCGGCAGACCGTGCGCACCGAAGTTCAGTCCGTGCTCGATGGCACGCACACAATGTTGGTAGAGTGTCCCCGACACTTCGGAGCGGTTGGGCAGGTCATAGTCGGCGTCCTCCTCCGGCTTGACCGGCCGGGCTTCAAGAAAGGGAATTGTTTCATCCAGCACGCCGGTGTCCGCGACGCACGCGACGTAACGGCAGGTCGCATAAGGCAGCCACAGGAAGTCGTCGGAGAAGCGGGTGCGCACGCCGCGCCCCGCCGGGGGGTGCCACCAATGCTGCACGTCCCCTTCGCCAAATTGATGCGCGGCGGCGCGCAGCAGATGCTGGCGCGTAAGGGCCGGCTCGGCATGCACCAACGCCATCACGTCCTGCAATTGATCGCGAAAGCCGTAGGCCCCGCCGGATTGATAGAACCCGGTGCGGCCCCACAGCCGGCAACTCAAGGTCTGATACAGCAGCCAGCCGTTGGCCAGGAGGTTTACGGATGGATCGGGCGTTTCGACCTGCACCGCGCCGAGGGTTCGCTTCCAATACTCCCAGACTCCCTCGAGCGCCGCGCGGCTGGCGTCGGGACACCGAAAGCGCTGGATCAGGGTTTGCACTTCCGCCGTACTCCGACCAACGCCAAGGCGAAAAACGATCTCACGTTCCTGCCCGGCCGGAACCTCGCTGGTGATCTGCACCGCACCACAAGGGTCCAAACCGGCGCCCACCTTTCCGGAAAGCCGCGCGCGCTGGAGCGCCGCTGGATACGCCAGGCTGCCGTTCCGACCGAGAAACTCCTTCCGATCGCCCGTGAAGGTGCGCGTCACCCCGTTGACATCGAGGAACGCGATGCGTTCGGCGAACTCGCGGCTGTAAGGATTGCGGACCAGCAGCGCGCCGCTCTTGGGGTCCATTTCGGTTTGCAGGTGCAACAAGCTTTTGGGTCGCAGATCCCCCAATACCCATTCCCAGTAGCCCGTAACAGATAACCGGCGCGGCCGGCCGGAGAGGTTGCGCAGCTTCAAGACCGCGAACTTCACTGGCGCGTCCATGGCCACATACACGGTCAACTCCGAGGCAATGCCGTGCTCGGTGTGCTCGAACACGGAATACCCAAAACCGTGGCGAATGACGTAGGGCGTCGCGCCCCGCGCGGGCAGCGGCGTAGGCGACCAGAATTGGGCAGTCTGTTCATCTCGAATATAGAAAGCCTCCCCGGTGGCGTCCGTGATTGGGTCGTTGTTCCAAGGTGTCAGTCGGAACTCATGGCTGTTCTCGACCCAGGTGTAGGCGCCGCCAGTCTCCGAAACGACGGTCCCGAAATACGGATTGGCCAGCACATTCACCCAGGGGGCGGGCGTCATCTGGTCCGGCGCCAGCGTGATGACATACTCGCGTCCGTCGGGCGTGAAGCCGCCGAGGCCGTTGTGAAAAATCAATTCACGCGGCGGAAGCGGAGCGAGTTCATGCGAATTGCGGAACGGGGACCGGGTGGGCGTCAGCGCCGGGATCAGTGGATCAGGGCCGCCGGGGCGTTCGAGTTGTTCGGCCAGAGTGCCGTTCTCATCAAGCAGGACAATGCGCGCCACCGATTGCAGGAGCACCCGATCTTCGCTGGAAACCTGTTCCAGGCGCCGGACGAAGATGCCGCCCAACTTGTCGAGCATCTGGGCTTCCGTCCCCGATGCGATCAGACTGATGATCTGGTCGTGCAGGGGCTGGCGATACACCGAGGTGTCTTCATTCAAAATGACCAGTTCGACCACCAGCCCTTTCATGCGCCAGTAGGAGTGCGCCTGGATGAGTTGCTGCACGATCTCGATTCTGGCGGCGTCGCTGATCCGCAGCAGGACGATCGGGGCGTCGCCGGAGATGCCATAACTCCAGAGTCCGCTTTGGCCGCGCCGGTTGGCGAGCAACACACCGGGCGAGGCGCGCCGGGCGGGATTGGCATAGATCAACGCGCTCGCCAGCCGCGCATAAAGCTGGGCCTCGGCCTCCGAGGCGTTGAGGTGCCGCAGGGTGACCTGGCTGTGGGTCCACGCCAGGTCCAGGGCGCGGTCGGCCATGCGCGGGTTCTGATATTTTTCGACCAGCGCCAGCGCCGCTTCCCGGTTTTCCGTCACGCCCAGGACGAAATCCACACGGGCTGTTGCATGGGGCGCCAGCGTGACCGTGCGCCGCAGCGCGATGATGGGATCGAGGACGGAACCCACAGTGTTGGAAAGTGGCGAATCTCCCTGCAGGGCGGCGGGCCGGGCCAGGGTCCGGCCGCGTCCGATAAAGCGGGCACGATCGGTTTCCCAGGACAGTTCACCCTGTTGGCCGCCTTGACCCACCATCAGATTCAGGAGCCACGGCGGTTTCTCCCCTTCGGAGCGGGGGCGGCGGGTGCAGAGCAGGGCGGGATGCGGGCGCACGAACTCCGTTTGCACGAACAGATTGCTGAAGGCCGGATGCGCCGCGTCCGCCGCCGGGTGCGCAAGGACCACCTCCGCATAGCTGGTCAATTCGATGATCCGCTGCGCGTGCGAGTGATTGATGAGCGTCACGCGCCGCAATTCCACGTCGTCCTCCGGCGACACGCTGATTTCCGTGTGGATTTCGAGGCCGGCATGGCGCTGGCGAAACTCGGCGCGTGCCTGGGTGAAGATGGTTTCGTAACCCTTCGTGATGCGCAAGGTGGGCTGGTAGGTGGTGGACCAGAATTCCCCCGTCTCCACGTCGCGCAGATAAACAAAGGTGCCCCAGCAATCGCGCGTGGTATCCTCGCGCCAGCGCGTGACCGCCAGGTCGCGCCAGCGGCTGTAACCGCCGCCCGCGCTGCTGACCACCACGTGGTATCGGCCGTTGGACAGCAGGTGGACCTCCGGAGCGTGCAGGCTGGGATCGGTGAGGACGCGCATGCCGCTTTCGCCTTCGCCAGCCAGCTTTCGCGTTTCACCCAGTTCCAGATCTTCGGAAAGCACCTTGGTGGCGGTATGGGGCACGCGCTCCTGCAGTAGCAGGTCAGCCGCGCGGAGAAACGGACAGGACATGAACCGCCGCTGCATGGGACGGTCCAGCACCCGATACGCCAGCGCCAGCAAGCCCATCCCTTGATGATGCGCCATGAACGACCGCAGGGTGACACTGGACTGGCCGGGCGGCAGCCGCGAAGGCGTGTAATCCACCGCCTCGTAAAAGCCGTAGGCGCCTTCACGCCCCTCGGCCGCGAGGCGTTCCAGGTTTTCACACGCTTCCCGGGGTGCGACCATCAACGCCATCAGGGCCGCATACGGCGCGATCACCAAGTCCTCCGCCAAGCCCCGCTTCAGGCCCAGGCCCGGGACGCCAAAGGCGCGGTATTGAAAGTTCAGTTGGACGTCGGTGCGGTTGTATTCCGATTCGGAGACGCCCCACGGCACGCCGTGCAACTGGCCATAGGCGATTTGCTGCCCGACCGCCCCCTGATACGTTCGATCCAGCAAGGTGTTGTCGTAGGTGGGCATGACCAGCAGCGGCATGAGGTATTCAAACAGTGACCCCCCCCAGGAAACCAGGACCGGCTCGCTCCGCGACCCGACCAGCAGCCGGCCCAACGAGAACCAGTGATCCTGCGAAACCTGTCCCTGGGCGATGGCGACGTAGCTGCACAGCCGCGCCTCGGAAGCCAGCAGGTCATAGAAGCTGGCGTCCAGCCGGCGTTCGGTGACGTTATAGCCGATGGAAAACAACTCCCGCGCCGGATCGAACAGGAAGGTGAAATCCATCGCGGCCAACTCGGTGCTTTGCCGCGCCAGGGTTTCCAACGCGAGGATGCGCTGGCGGGCATGGTCGCTGGCTTCGCGCAGGCAGCGCAGCCAGGCCGCGAGTTGAGCAGCCTCCCCCTCCACATCGCCATCCGCCAATGCCGCTTCGATCAGCGGACACAGCGATTGATCCAAGTCCGACACCTCGCGCAACGTGGGGGACTGGTTGAGGCGCGCGAGTTTTTCGTCAAGCAAGGTCGCCGCCGATGTGAGGAGGCTCACCACAATTTCGGATTTCGGATTTCGGATTTCGGACTTGGAAGTCAGAGTCTCCTCACGTCGGCTGCTACCGCTTGGGGGTGCCAGCGCCAGCCACGGCGCCACGAAAAGCACATCGGCCAAATGCTCCCGACAACCCCGCTCCAGCGCCTGGCTCCACCATTTCAATTCTTCGCTGGCGTCGCTTCCGAGCGCGGCGGCGATGCGTGCCGCTTGGCCGGTCGCCCGCTGCAACAAGGCAAATGCAGCGGCCAGTGTGGCGGGCGCGTTCTCCAGTTCGGCGTCGAGACGTTTCAACTCAGCCTTCTTGCCGGCCAGTTCGCGGAGAATCGCCACCGTGTCGCGCAGACCGGGAAAAAGCTGGGGCGGGAGGATTGGCTGGCCGGAGAGTTCTTCCAGGCCGGCGCCGAGGGTCAGTAAATGGCCCACCAGGTTGCCGCTGTCCACGCTGGATATGTAGAGCGGCAGCAACGGTTTCAGCGTGCGCGTCTCATACCAGTTGTAGAAATGCCCGCGATGCCGTTCGAGACGCTGCATCGAGGCGAAGGCATTTTGCGTGCGCTGCATCAGCGGGCCGACCGGCAGATAGCCAAAGTCGCAAGCCGCCAGGTTGGCCAGCAACGCCAGCCCCATGTTCGTCGGCGAAGTCCGCGAAGCAAGGGCGGGCCCGGGCTCTTCCTGGAAATTATCCGGCGGCAGCCAGTTTTCCTGGGCCGTGACGAAGGTTTCAAAAAAGCGCCAGGTCTTGCGCGCCGCTTTGCGGAGGAACGCCAATTGTTCCTCGTCCAACACGGGCACCAGCGGCACGATGGGCTGGCTGATCCGCCAGGCAATCCACGGCGCCAGGAGCCAAAGGCCCAGGATCGGCGCCGCCAGCGGCAACTGGCCGGGTTGCATGACGACCAGGTAACAACCACTCGCCAGCGCGACGAACGGCGCGATCCACATGGTCTTGTAGAACGCGACGAGGTCCGCGCCGGCCGCGCGTTCGGAATCGCCGGCGGTCTGCCATTCCAGGAGCCGCTTGTGGGTCAAGAGCAGCCGCAGCAGCGTTCGCCCGATCGCGTCCAGGCTGATAAACGCGTCGTAAGGCAGGAACACGAAGGTGAGCAACGCCTGGCCGAGTTGGCGGCCCCACGACCCGGCCATGCCGCGCAGGTGCAACGACAGCGGCAACTCCTTCGGCTTGCGGAACACTTCGACGGCCGACGACAACACGCCGGGCAGCGCGATGATCGCCAGCACCAGCAGCGGTCCAATGCCGCCCAGTTCCGGCAGCAGCATCCAGTTGCCGAGCAGCAACAGCATCAGGGCGGCCGGAACCAGGCTGCGTCGCAGGTTGTCGAAGATTTTCCATTGCGACAGGCCCGAGAGCGGATTGGCGATGCGCCGGGCATCCGGTCCAGGAACTCTTGGCAAAAGCCATTGGGCGATTTGCCAGTCGCCGCGAATCCAGCGATGCCGGCGGTTGATGTCCGTGTTGTAACGGGCGGGATATTCCTCGTAAAACTCCACGTCGCTGACCAGCGCCGAGCGGGCGTGGCACGATTCGATCAAATCGTGGCTCAGCACCGCGTTTTCCGGAAAGCGGCCGGCCACGGCTTGTTGAAACGCGTCCACATCGTAAATCCCTTTCCCGATGAACGAGCCTTCCTGGAACAGATCCTGATACACGTCCGACACCGCCCGCGTGTAGGGGTCAACGCCGACTTCGCCGGCAAACAGCTTGACGAACCAGGAGCGGCCGGCGCTGGGCAGGCTCACCCCCACGCGCGGCTGCAAAATGCTGTAGCCTTCGGTGACAATCCCGCGCACCGGATCGAACCGGGGCCGGTTGAGCGGATGGGCAATCGTGCCCACGAGTTGACGGGCAGACTCGCGCGGCAGTTGGGTGTCGGTGTCGAGCGTGATGACAAATTGGATGCCCGGCAAAACCGACGCATCCCCGATCATCGCCGAAAAGCAGTCCCGCGACCCGCCGCGGAGCAGGGCATTGAACTCCGTCAGTTTGCCCCGCTTGCGTTCGTAACCCATCCAGAGATTCTCCACGGCGTTCCAGCGGCGCGGGCGGTGGAACAGGAAGAAGATGCTAGGCCGGTCGGATTGATACTCTTTGTTGAGTCGCTCGATGCCGGCCTGCACCCGCTGAAGCAACGCTTCGTCTTCCGGCAGCGTTGCCTCCAGCGCGTCCCGGAAATCCGTCAACAAGGCGAAGTAAAGGTTCGGGTCCCGGTTCGCCAGGTAATGAATCTCGATGGTTTCGAGGAGATGATCAATGCCGTGGGCGCTGGTCAGCATCGTCGGCACGGCCACCATGGTGCGACAATCGGGCGCGATGCCCTTGGAATAGTCCAGCCGCGGCAGCAAGCGGGGCTTCACCAGCAGCGTGGAGAGCCAGTTGAGCAGCGCGACCGCTAGTTGGCTGGCGCATAAAAGGAAAACCGGCGCGAAAAAAATGAGTCGCCAACCCTCGACATCCAGTGCCACGGCCCGGCGCACCAAACCGAAGGTTCCGAGAATCGTGAGCAACAGAATGCCGCCGGCATAGACGGTCATGGGAAAACGGCGAATGGCTCTTTCGAGCACCGTGGACCACGGCCACCGCACGGCCGTCTCGTGCTCCAGCGCGGCCTGTCCTTTGTCGATCAGATAGTAGCCCACGTGGGCGGTGCGATCGTTGCGCCCTTTCTCGCGTGCGCTGGCCGCGGCCAGTTCAATGGCGCGGTGCGCGACGTCCGCCTCCGACAGCCGGCTGTGCCGGGCGAGGGCCTCGACCGCATGGCGATAGCGATCGCGCGTGGAAAAGTCCATCGCGCGGTAAACCGCCGCCGGGTCCGTGCGCAATGTCTGTTCAACCACGCTCAGATCCTCGACAAACTCCCGCCAGTCCGTGGCGCTGAGGAATCGCAGGCTGGTAATGGTATGGCTGATGGACACCTGGTCGGCCGCCTGGTTCTGGCTCTCGAGATGAACGAGCTGTTCAATGGTCAACCCCTGTTCGGCGAGCCGCTGTTCCAGCCAGCTCCGCGCCAGATGCACCACCGGGTTTTGCCGGGACAGACGCTGGCAGAATTCCGCCACGAAGGCGCTGGTCAGGGGCAACTCGGCCTTTGCCATCTCCGCCACCACCACGACGAGGTGCGACGGATGTTTCTCCGCCATGTCCTGCAAGCGGTTTCCCCAGAGGTCCGCGAGATCGCGATCGTGCCGGGCGACCACCAGGCGGGCGGTGACCCGGCGTAGATTCTCAATCAGCGCCAGCCGCAGCATGATCGGCACGGCCCACAACTCGCCCATTTTCAAGGCGGACACCGTTTGGTAGGCGACGACGAAGGCGCGCAGCGATTCGGCGTCGATTTGCGCGTCCACGTGCGAAATCAATTCGAGCACCAGTTCGTAAACGCGGGGCAGTCCCGCTGAAGGACCAGCCACCAGCCGGGGCAACTCCCGGCTATAACCCCGGGGCAGGTGCCGTCGGGCCATTTGAATCTGCTCTTCAATCAGGTAGAAGTTGTCGAGCAACCATTCGGCGGCGTGGGTGACGCGCCGGGTCCGGTCCGCGGTGTAGGTCGTGCGATTGTAATCTCGAAGCACCTGCTCGTTCTGGTCCAGCCGGACCAAAAGGCGGTGGGAGCCGCGCCGGGAGACAACCTGATGCTGCGCCGCGAGGACTTTGGCATGGCGCGCCAGTTGTTCCAGGCTGAACAACTCCGCCCGCAAAGGGGGGTCACTCGCGGCGGGCAGCGGGCGTCCCGACCGCGCCCTCCAGCCGCGCCAGCGCCGTAAGCTTGCTTGCATGGGGTTCAGCGTTTTCAATCGCCTGCCTTGCCATTGGCCTTGCTCCTTGACCGAGACCGGGTTCGGGCGCGCAGAAATTCCCGCCGCCCGGCGGACGGCACATCGGACGTGAACGTGGCGATGCCGCATTGGCGCGGCAAGAAGTTGCCGGGAAACGCGCTCGTTTGGATGTCGGATGCCCCTTCCATAGCTTCGTCCGCTTCAGTCTCCGGGCTGGGCCGATTCTCGTCTATGGGGTAAACACCCCAGCCCGACAGGGTGGCCGCGGCTCTACAAGCCGGTTCAGCCATGCAACCGGTCTGGCCGGTAGGGTTTCACCCCATAGACAGATCGAGGCAAGCGAACGAAGAATGCCGATGGTGGCGCGCGAATGTGGAAATGCCATGAACGACAAATTGAGCCGGTTGTCAGCGCAATATCTGGTGGCGTTGCGCCGGTATCTGCGGCGAGGTTCCAAGGCCAGCCCGCAGCCGGCCATCCGGCTGGGTCGCCAGGCGGCGGCCCTCGGGCTCGAGGCGTTGGACGTGGCCGAAATTCACGAGCAGGCCCTGAAAACCCTGGCCGCGTCGGGCGGCTTATCCAGGATGCGCGGGAAGGGGATCGCGCACGCGCAGACATTCTTCGCCGAGGCCGTTGCTCCGAGTGGGCAAACGCCTCGCGCGGTGGTGGTGGCTGCCCACCGTCAATTGAACCAGACGTTGCGCCAGCGCATCGTGGAATTGAAGGCCGCGACCCGGCGCTTGCAACAAGGCCTCCGCCAGCACCAGGCGGCGGAGAACGCCCTCAGGCAAAGCGGTAAACACCGCGCCCAGCTCTTGACGAAGTCACGCCACCGGCAGGAGCATTTGCGGCATCTGACGCATCTGGCGCTCGCGGTGCAGGAGGAGGAACGCAAGCAGATCAGCACGGAACTTCAGGATAAAATCGCCCAGACTTTGCTGGGCATTCATGTTCGGTTGATCTCGCTGAAACAGAAGGCCCGGAACAACACGATGGGCCTTAAACATGAAATTGCCAGCACGCAACGACTGGTGATACAATCGGCCAAGTTCGTCCGGCGGTTCGCGCGTGAACTCAACATCCACCAGCCTGCGTAAACCAAGTGATTCAACACGATGCTTGGGTCGGTGGGACCCCGAATTCGCCGCCTCGGCGGGGTTGCCAACAAGGGCAAGAAAATGAAATCAAAACCGAAACGCCGATCGAGAAAGGCCGCCCACGCTGTTCGCCGGACAACTCCGGCCGCGCCCGCGGGCGTTTCTTTTCCCATCGTCGGCATCGGCGCCTCCGCCGGCGGACTCGAAGCCCTGGAGCAATTTCTGGCGCACGTGCCGGCGGGCAGCGGCATGGCGTTTGTCATCGTCCAGCACCTGGACCCGACGCGCAAGGGCATCATGTCCGAACTGCTCCAGCGCGCCACCCGCATGAAAGTCACCCAGGTCCGGGACCGCACCCTGGTGCGGCCGGATTGCGTCTATGTGATCCCACCGAACAAGGACATGTCCGTCCTGCACGGCGTCCTGCATCTGCTCACGCCGACGGCGACGCGCGGGTTGCGCCTGCCGATTGATTTTTTCTTCCGCTCGCTGGCGCAGGACCAGCAGGAGCGCAGCATCGGCGTGATTCTTTCCGGCATGGGCGCCGACGGCACGCTGGGGTTGCGGGCCATCAAGGAAAACGCCGGCGTGGTGCTGGTGCAGGAGCCGGCGACGGCCAAATTCGACTCCATGCCGCGCAGCGCGGTGGACGCCGGGCTGGCGGACATCGTGGCCCCGGCGGACGAACTGCCGGGGAAAATCCTCGCCTATCTGCAACGCACCCCGCTCGCCGGCCGGACGGAAACGACCGGGGAAGACAAGACGCAGAGCGCCCTGGAAAAGGTGGTCGTCCTGCTGCGTGCCCACACGGGCAACGACTTTTCCTGCTACAAGCGGAACACGCTCTACCGCCGGATTGAGCGCCGCATGGGCATTCACCAGATCGGCCGGATGGCGGCTTATGTCCGCTACCTGCAGGAGAACCCGCAGGAGCTGGATTTGCTGTTCAAGGAGCTGCTCATCGGGGTGACCAACTTTTTCCGCGACCCCGCCGCCTGGGAACAGTTGCGCACCCAGGCGATTCCGGCGCTGCTCGCGAACCGCGCGGCCGGCCAGGTGCTGCGCGCGTGGGTGCCCGGCTGTTCCACCGGCGAGGAAGCCTATTCCCTCGCCATTGTGCTCAAAGAGGCCGTCGAGGAACTCAAGCCCAAGGAAAGATTTATCATACAAATCTTCGCCACCGATCTGGATCGGGACGCGATTGACAAGGCGCGCCGGGGCGTGTTTGCGGCCAACATCGTCGCCGATGTGTCGGCAGAACGGCTGAAACGGTTTTTCACCAAGGAAGAAAGCGGCTACCGCGTGCGCAAGGAGATTCGCGAGAAGGTCGTTTTTGCGCCGCAGAATCTCATCCTGGAACCGCCCTTCACCAAGCTGGACATTTTGTGCTGCCGCAACCTGCTGATTTACCTGACCGCCGAGGTGCAGAAGAAGCTGATTCCGCTCTTCCACTACAGCCTGACCCCCGGCGGCATTTTGTTTCTCGGCAGCGCGGAGACAATTGGCGATGGCACCGGCCTGTTTGCCCCGTTCGGCGGCAAATCCCGGCTCTTTCGGCGGATCGAATCCGTCCTGCGCCCGGAACCGGCCGTCTTTCCCTCGTCCTTCAGCGCCGGCCCGCCCGGCGGGACGGAAACCGCTCCGGCACCCAAACCGGCGGGCAGTTTGCAGACCCTGGCGGACCAGTTGGTGCTGCAACATTACGCCCCGCCGGCCGTGCTCACCAATGACACGGGCGACATCTTTTACGTCAGCGGCCGGACCGGGAAATACCTGGAACCCGCCGCCGGCAAGGCCAACTGGAATATTTTCGCCATGGCCCGCGAAGGACTGCGCTACGAACTGGCGCGCGCCTTTCCGGAGGTGCTCCGGGAGAAAAGCGTGACCTTGCACGGGATCAAGGTCGGCACCAACGGCGGCGTGCAGTGCGTGGATGTGACCCTCCAGCGGCTCGATGAATCGGGACTGTTGCAGGGGCTGGTGATGATCGTTTTTACCGACGTGGCGGCCGCGCCCGCCGCCGCCCCGGCGGCGGGCCGGGCGCCGAAGTCCAACGCCCACAGCCCGCGTGTGGCGGAACTGGAGCAGGAGATTCTGCGTGTCCGCGCCGAAGCTCGCGCCACCCACGAAGAAATGCAGACTTCGCAGGAGGAGCTCCGCTCTGCCAACGAGGAACTGCAATCCACCAATGAAGAATTGCAGTCCACCAACGAGGAACTCACCACCTCCAAGGAGGAGATGCAGTCCATGAACGAGGAATTGCAGACCGTCAACACGGAGTTGCAGGCCAAGGTGGATGAATTGTCGCGGGCCAGCAACGACATGAAGAACCTGCTCAACAGCACGGATATCGCGACCTTGTTTTTGGACAAGGAGCTGAACGTGCGGCGGTTCACCCCGCAGGCGACAAAAATCATCAAGCTCATCCCGGCCGACGTGGGCTGGCCCATCACCGACCTGGCCTCGGATTTGAACTACCCGGACCTGGCCGGGGATGCACGGGAGATTTTGCGGACGCTGGCCTCGGCGGAAAAACCGATTGGCGCGCACGACGGCCGCTGGTTCACCGTGCGCATCATGCCCTATCGCACGCTCGATGACCGGATTGACGGTGTCGTGATCACCTTCGCGGACATCACGGTGGCCAAGACGCTGGAGGCAAAATTGCGCGGCCAGCACGCCAGCCTCGAAAAGAATGTCGCGGAACAATCCGCGCGGCGGGCCAGGGGCAGAAAGACATCACCGTCGGCGACTGCCCGCAAACCAGCCAGGAACGATGGGCCGGCGCGGCGTTCCCGCAAACCGTGAAGCCGCCCGCCATGAAAACAAAAGCGACTTTCCCAACCAGGACCGTCAAAATGCCAAAGGACGGCATCCGTCCCGAAGACCAGCCGTTGATGACCGCACTTTACCGCCGCGCCCGGGCCCGGCTGCGGCAACAGCGGAAGGGTCGGCGGACGGATGACGGAGTTCCGAAATTGGCGGGCGGCCCGGCGCGGCTGCTCCACGAATTGCAGGTCCATCAGGTTGAACTGGAGATGCAGAACGCGGAACTGCATGAGGCCCGCGACCGGCTGGAGGCGCTGCTGGAGAAATACACCGACCTCTATGATTTCGCGCCGGTCGGCCATTTCTCGCTGGATGAATCCGGCCGGATCACGGAGGTGAACCTCACGGGCGCCGCCCTGCTCGGCGTGGAACGGTCCCGGCTCGTCAACCAGTTGCTGCCGCGTTTTGTGGCCCCGGCAAGCCGGCCGGACTTTCTGGCCTTCCTGAAACGCGTCTTCGCCGGAACCGGCAAACAAGTCTGCGAGGCGCTGCTGTTAAAGCCGGACGCCGCCGTTTTCTGGGGCAGCATTCATGGCACCGCCGCCAACGCCGTCAACAGTCCACAAAGATGGTGCCGGGTGGCGCTTTCGGACACCACCTCCCTCAAGGAGGCCGAGGAGGCGCAACGCCGCGCGGAAGTTCTGGCGGACTCGAACCAGAAGTTGCGACAGGAAGTCATCCGGCGGGAGAAAGTGGAGGAATCCCTCAAGCAAAGCGAGCAACACCAAAGCCAGTTATTGGAGGAGTCGCGACGGATGCAGGAGCAGTTGCGGCATCTGTCCCGCCAGGTTCTCCAGGCGCAGGAGGAAGAGCGCAAGCGGATCAGCCGCGAGTTGCACGATGTCATCGCCCAGGTCCTGATGGGCATCAGTGTCCGGTTGGCGACCTTGAAACAGCAGGCCGCGGTCAATACCAAAGGATTCACCAGGAACATCGCGCACACGCAACGGCTGGTGGAAGCATCGGTGGACATCGTGCATCGGTTCGCCCGCGAACTGCGCCCCTCGATGCTGGACGACCTGGGGCTGATTCCCGCCCTGCATTCCTACCTGAAGGAGTTTGCGAAACGGACGGGGCTTCGCGTGAGTTTGAAGGCCTTTACTTCCGGCAAGATTGAAGCATTGGACAACGCCGGAAGCACGGCGCTCTACCGCGTCGCCCAGGAGGCGCTGAACAATGTCGCCCGCCATGCACACGCCAGCCGGGTGGACGCGAGCATCCTGAAACTACCGAACGCCCTGCGCCTGGAGATCAAGGATGACGGCAAATCCTTCGAGCTGAAACGGGTGTTGCACGCCCGGAAGCGCCAACATCTGGGACTGCTGGGCATGCGGGAGCGGGTGGAAATGGTCGGCGGCACGTTCACGGTGAATTCCGCCCCGAATCACGGCACCACCATCCAGGCGCAGATCCCACTCAGGAGCAACGGCCGGCGCCCGGGGGGGCGGAAAACCCGTCCCTGAAACCTCTCCGGGATCTACCTGTTAAGTGACTATGAAACGCATTACTGTCCTGCTGGCGGAAGACCACGAGATTGTCCGACAAGGTCTGCGGAAGTTACTGGAGGCTGAGGCGGACATCGAGGTGGTGGGCGAAGCCGAAACCGGCCGCCAGGCGGTGGCTCAGACGAAAAAACTGCGCCCCGACGTGGTCGTGATGGACATCGCGATGCCGCTGCTCAACGGTTTGGAAGCCACACGGCAGATTCGGCTGGCCGTTCCGGACACCAAGGTGCTCATTCTTTCCGCGCACAGCGATGACGCCTACGTCGAGCAAGTGGCCGTATTGGGCGCGGCGGGATATTTGATCAAACAGACCTCCGCCGACTTGCTGTCCAAAGCGATCCGGGAAGTTCACAAAGGGAACCCCTTCTTCAGTCCCGCCATCGCCCGGCAGCTCCACAATCATTACCAGGAATCGCCCGATCACACGGGATTGGTGAAGAGGAAAAGCGAACACCTCACTTCGCGCGAAATGGAGGTGCTCCAATTGATTGCCGAGGGTCAGCCCAACAAACAGGTTGCGGCGGGACTGGGCATCAGCGTCAAAACCGTTGAGAAACACCGGCAGCGCCTCATGGAAAAGCTCAACATCCACGACACCGCCGGACTCACCCGCTACGCGGTGAGTGCGGGCATCATCGAGAGCAGCGTCCAGTTGACCATCGTGTAGTCTCGCCGGCCGCGTCGGGGTCGTCTCCCAGGCTTTCCGGGTTCAGCCCCGGCCCGCGTCAGCGCCACCCCCGTGAGGGGCAGGCACACAGAAACTCAAAATGACAAGAACGCCCGCGTTCTTGCGATCGCGGGCGTCGTGATCCGAAGCCTGCTGCTGGCTCAGGCGCGCGCCCGCCGCCAGATGACCGTGCCCAGCAACCCCAGCGCCGCCAGCCCGCCGTAGGCGGAGGGCTCGGGCACCACGGTGATCGCATTCATGTTGAAGTCAGCCCCCGGGGCGCCCATGAGTTCAACCTTGATATGTTGGATGTCGGCCAGGTTGGCGGTCCCGGCCAGCGTCAGCGTCAAGTCACCGGAGTGACTGGCCGCCACGGACACCCAGCCGCTGCTCGAGACATTGGCCGAGCCGTCCGTGAACCATGCCTGGACCTGCTCAGTGTTGGCGTCGGTGTTGAAGTCATTCAACGTGAGCGTGTTCGCACTGAGATTCCGCACGAACCCGGTGTAATCGAGGGTCAAATCCGGCGAAGCGCCGGTGTCGGTCGTCTGGTCCAGCCCGCTAGTGTAGGGAAGGACATTGATTTTGACCGCGTCCACGCTCGAACCTGTGGCGTTGATCGTGTAGGTCACGTTACGAGTCCCCAGGATGTCGGGACCGATGGTCGGACTGTCAGTGAGGGTTGTCACTCCGGCTCCGGCAGTGCTGATGGACAGCGTCGCCCCCGTCAAGGGCGTGCCGAAGTCATCCACCACAATGCCCGCATGGGCGACTCCAAATAGCGCCAAAGCGGACCCCAGCGCTGCTTTTCTTAGGTGTTTCATGATTTTGTTTTGTTTGTTGCGATTTTGGTTTTATCGCAGTCACACGCTAGGTTGTAAGGCAAACCTTCGCTATGGGGTGTAACCCTACCTTGAGTCGTGAAGTTCTCAGACGTCGCGGGTCTGGTCGTTGAGATCCGAACGTTCCGGCGGCGTGCTGAGCTACGGCCGGCTGTCACGGACGGACGAACCGTCAGGCACACCTGCTCCGTCACCGTCGTTCCTCGCCCGCCACCCATCGTGGCGGGCAGCGCCCAGTGGAAGATGGTTTAACCGCTCTCCGCGGTATTCTGGCTTCCTTCGAGGTCGGCCCGCCGTCACCACGGACCGGCGCACCGGGATCGGGAGTGGATGCGATCAGGCATGGGGTAAACACCCCATAGCGGCCACCGGCTTTCGGGCTGTATTTTTGCGCCTTGAAAACCAATCACCGGAAGAAGGTATTGACCCTTGGCGAGTTCAGCGCGGGCGGTTACGAGTTGGCCGTAAGCAAAGCGCCGGAAGCATTGTGCGGCTCGCGATACATGCGCCGGTTCGCTGGTGCTCGAGGACCTCGCCGGTATGTGATCAAGCTTCATCTTGACGAACCTCCAGATTCCATGAACCCACTCCTTTGCGCTCCGCATGGCGACGACGCCAGCCCACCAACACAAGACCAGGCGAACCCACCCCCACGTTTCCTTTTGATCCAAGGCAACCTTCCCGTTCGCGAACCCGGCACCAAAGCGCTCGTTCGCTTCAGCCACCAGATGGATGCCGCCGCCGCCTTCACACACACCACACCTCACAAAAACTGGGGAATCAATGAATAAGCCAGCCGCCATCGGAGAATTCGCGGCCAAGCAGAATCCATACCATGTCAGATGAGGTAAACACCCCATAGCACACGCACGGGTATTTCACGATTGTGATTGTATGCAGCATTGCCGGGATGTTTCCGCACCGGAAAACCAGCGGGCGATTCCTTTCGCGCGGCGGCACTGCAAATAATGAAATGAAAGGCGCATCCAAAATGAAAAACAAACACTTGGTTCTGTCGGTCGTTGTTGCCTTTGCCGGCTTGCAGCCACAAGCAAAGGCCGCATCACTTGTAGATCTGGGTTCAGCGGGGAGCTTCGCGGTCCTAGCTGGCTCCGGTATTACCGTTGCCGGCGCAGTCGGTTCAACCACGATTACCGGAGATATTGGAACGTATCCCACCCCGACCATCACGGGCCCTGGTAATGTTGTCTTGAATGGGGTGAATCAGACGGCCGATGCGGGTCTCATGCTGAATGCCCCAAACGCCCTGACCGCCGCTTTTAGCGACGCCGCCGGTCGCCCGGTCGATACGACTTACCCCCCGATCGCGGACCTCGGGGGCTGACGCTGGCGTCTGGCGTTTACAATGACCCCACCTCATTCGGGATCACCGGAACCCTGACGCTCGACGCCCAAGGGAACCCCGATGCCGTCTGGATTTTCCTGGCCGGGTCCACCCTCACCACGGCATCGGGTCCGGGTGCGAGTTCGGTGGACCTGATCAACGGCGCTCAGGCCTGCCACGTCTTCTGGGTGGTCGGCAGTTCGGCGACACTTGGAACTTACTCTGACTTCGTGGGGAACATTTTGGCCAGCGAGTCCATCACGCTAAATACCGGCGCCAGGGTAGATGGCCGGCTGTTGGCAGAGAATGGCGCTGTTACGTTGGACAACAATACGATTACGAGGGCTGTTTGTGCCGTCCCGGAACCCGCAGGGACGTCCATGGTGGTCGCGGGATTCCTGGGCTTGCTCATAGGTGCCCGAACGATCCGGCGCCGTTCCTGAGATGTTGCTGGCTGGGCCGGACGGACAAACCGTCAAGAATTTGTTCGGTCACCGCCGGTTCCACCGCTACACCATTGCGGCGGAGACCGTTGAAAACCGCGTCGGGTTGAAGATGGTATTGCCGCGCTCCGTGGTCGCCCTCTCCCCTGAGATTGGCCCACGGACACCATCGAGCGGCCGTAGCAGGAAATCGGCTTCCGCGATTCGGGATGGGGTAAACACCCCATAGCGTCCGTGCGGTTTTCGAGCGTATTCTTGGTCCGTAAATCGCCAGTCTTGGATTGTCAGTCAGCGGGGGCGATTTCCGAAGAGTTGAGAATGAACTGTTGAATAACCGCTTATGCCTATGCTGAAGCTCCTTCGCCAGCAATCCCTGCGTTTCGTGAAACAAGCCCGGGCCCTTTACCAGGCGGCCGCCCAGTCGGTGAAACTATGGCGGCAGCAGCCGGGCTTGGACGCGTTGGAAGCGGAACGGCTCGACCGCATCCGCAACCCCTCAAAGTATCTTGGAAAATGGTAGGCCGGAACGCGCGGGAATGGCTGAGCCAGCCCCTTTCATCAACGAACGACTATGAACACAAAAGTGTATGTGGATAACTTGACGGCTGCCACCAAGGAAAACGACCTGCGGAATTTGTTTTCGGCTTACGGCAATGTCGCGGAGGTCAATGTGGCCGTGGATCGCACCAGCGGCCGGTCGCGCGGATACGGATTCGTCACCATGGTAACGCCCGAAGGCGCTCGTTCAGCCATCCAGGCCCTGAACGGCACGGCAATCGGAACTTGCACTCTTACCGTAAGCGAAGTTGGAGCCAGCGACGTCCATCGGATCAACCAGAACTTGCCGTTCCGCCGGTGACAGGGACCTGGGGCAATCGGGATCAGGGATGGGGTAAACACCCCATAGCGGCCGTGCAGCGTCCCGATCCACTCTGGCCCGTTGAAAGGCCACCACTCGCTGAGGACGCTGGCGCTGGGGAGTTTTGGCGACCGCGTTGGCGAGCGTGGCAGCAAACGAAGACTCAAGCCATGAATACGTTTCTCGTTTTTGTTGGCGATGACAACTTCTGCCGGGTGCTTCCCAAAGCGCTGGATCGGTCAAAGTCGGACAACGGGCGGGTCAAGGTGATGGCGTTTCCTCCCCTGGGCATTCAAACGCTCGCACCGGTCCTGCGCCAACGGGGACACGAAGTCCGGATGTTCGACACTTGTCACCCGCGGATGAAGGCGGAGGATATCGTTCAGGCGACCGCCCAGGAACGTCCGGACGTGATTGCGCTCTCGTTTCTCTCGACAACCACCTACCCCGCAGTCAAAAGCGTGGCCCGGCGACTCAAGGCCGAGGTGCCGCGGACGCCAATCATTGTAGGCGGCGCCTTCGCTACCCTGAACGCGGATCGCATTCTGAAGGACTGCCCCGACATCGATTGCGTGGGGGTGGGTGAGGGCGAGGAACTCCTGCCCGATTATCTGGACCACCTTGATGATCCCAGTTCTGTGGCGGGCTTGGTCTGGCGCCGCGCCAGGGAAATCGTGAAGAATGCTCCGCGGCCACTTCTCTTGGACCTGGACCGGTTTCCGTATCCTGACCGGACCAGTCTGCCGATTGATTACATCGAGTCCTTGCCTTTGGATGTTCCGGCCGTGCTCTCGCTGGACAAGTTCTGCACGGTGCAAACCTCACGCGGCTGCCCCTACTCCTGCATCTATTGCGATATTCCATCACTGGGCGCGGGCCGTTGGCGGAGCCGCTCACCGGCGCATGTCCTGGGCGAGTTGCAGGAACTTAACGATCAGGGCTATCGCTCGATTTATCTCACCGATGATCACTTCCTCATCAATCGCAACCGGATTGACGCGATTTGCCGCGGCATCGTCGAACGTAAGCTGGAGTTTCACTGGGGTTGCGAGGGCCGGGTTGACTCTGTCGGAATCGAGCAACTGCCGATCATGCGCGAGGCCGGCTGCACTTTCCTGGCATTTGGCGTGGAGGCGGGCACGCAAAGAGTGCTCCACCGGCTCAACAAGAAGCAGACCCCCGCGCAGGTGGAGCACGCAGTCCGGGAAGCCAAGCGGCAGGGGATCGCCAGGGTTCACGGGTTTTTCGTCGTCGGCTCTCCCGATGAAACCGAAGCAGACATCCTGGAGAGCTTCCGCTTTGCGGCGCGGCTGGAGTTGGACACGTTCGGCTTCAATCGGCTGTGCGCCTATCGCGGCACGCCGCTGTGGCAGGAGTATGTGGCGCGCGGGATCATTGATGACGAGCGGGACTGGCACAAGTGGTTCAAGTGTTCCGACATCGACCCCACCACCCTGCCCAGCGCGGTCGTGAATCGGCTACGGGCGAAAGGCTATGGTTTACTTTTCCTTCACCGGATTCTCAAGCGACCGTTCCGCACCTGGAAACTCCTGCGTGCCTTCGGCCGCCACATGAAGACATCCGACATTGTCAAATTACTGAGCAGTCCCTTTCGCCGGCGGACGTTGACACGGAAGCCCGAACTGCCGGCCTGGATGATGGAGGCAGGACTTGAGGAGCCGGACCGCCAAAGGGCTTCCGCCACCGGCTTTCCTCAACGCCATGTCCGAAGCGAAACAATGGAGAACATCAACTTCAGCGACACCAAGGTCGTCGGTCGCGGGGTTGAGCAATAGCATGAATGTCCTGCTGCTATACCCCGAGTTTCCGGATACGTTCTGGAGTTTCAAACACGCGTTGAAATTCATCCACAAGAAAGCATCGCTGCCGCCCCTGGGCCTGCTCACCGTGGCGGCGATGCTGCCGGAGGATTGGGCGAAACGCCTCGTGGATGTCAACGTGCGGAAGCTGCGTGAACAGGATCTGGCCTGGGCCGATGTCGTGTTCATCAGCGGGATGATTGCGCAACGGGACTCGGCGCAGAGGCTCGTCGCTCGTTGCCACGCAGCGGGCAAGACGATCGTCGCGGGCGGGCCGCTGTTCACCTTGGGCCACGAACAGTTTCCCGAAGTGAACCATTTCGTGCTGAATGAGGCGGAGGTGACGCTGCCGGAGTTTTTGCGTGACTTCGCGCGCGGCGCGGCCCGGCGCGTGTATGCCTCGCCAGAATTTCCCGACCTCCGCCGCACGCCGGCGCCATTGTGGGAGCTGGCGGACATCCACCGCTACGCTTCGATGAGCGTGCAGTTCTCGCGCGGCTGCCCGTTCGATTGCGAGTTCTGCAACGTTACCGCGATGTTGGGGCATCGGCCGCGCACCAAGACCACGGCGCAAGTGATCGCGGAGTTGGATGATCTCCGCCGGCGCGGCTGGCGCGGGGCGGTCTTTTTCGTGGACGATAATTTCATCGGCAACAAACGCACGCTTAAGGAGGAGTTGCTGCCGGCACTGATCCAATGGCAGAAAGGCCGGCGCGGCACTCCATTCTTCACCGAGGCGTCCATCAATCTGGCCGACGATGAGGAGTTGATGCGCTTGATGGTCGAGGCGGGGTTCAACCAGGTGTTTATCGGCATCGAGACACCGGACGAAGCGGGCCTGGCCGAATGCCACAAGCGCCAGAACCAGAAGCGTGACCTGGTCGCCGACGTGAAACGCATCCAGCGCGCGGGGTTGGAGGTGCAGGGCGGGTTCATCGTTGGGTTCGACAGCGACACGCCCGCGATTTTTGGGCGGCAGATCGACTTCATCCAGCGAAGCGGCATCGTCACGGCGATGGTTGGCCTGCTGCAAGCCATCCCCGGCACGCAGCTTCACCTGCGGCTGAGGATCGAGGGTCGCCTGGTCGGCGAGACCACCGGCAACAACCTGGATGGAACTACCAACTTTATTCCACGGATGAATCGGGAGACATTGCGCGAGGGCTACCAGAGCCTCCTGGGGCACCTTTATGCGCCAGGGCCGTATTACCAGCGGATCCGCACCTTCCTGCGCGAGTACCAGCCGCCAAAGATCTCCAGTTCAGTGAACTGGCGGTATCTGATGGCGTTCCTTCATGCCAATCTCCGTCTCGGCATTGTTGGCCGTGAACGTTTCCATTACTGGCGTCTGCTGTTCTGGACATTTTTCCGCCGCCCCACCCTGTTCCCGCTGGCCGTCACCCTCTCCATTTACGGCCACCACTTCCGCAAGGTCAGCCAGGTGCTGGGGCCCTGAGTCGCGCCACTCCGTTATCGCTCCGGAAATTACTCAGAGGGTGTTTGAAAACTCCAGAATCAAGAAATGGGACAACTCTCTTCCCCCTCCGATGGTGCAAATGTGAAATGTGAGGAAACCGTGAAGAATGGCCTTGACATCGTCGAGGTGAGGCGACGGCCA
>JAJXZJ010000059.1 GCA_021780105.1 bacterium | reverse complement strand
AATGCCAAGAGGGCAACGAACACGTCCGCGCCACTGTCCTGCCGCCTGCAGGCGGCAGGACAGACCCATCTTCCCAACTCATCACACCGTGACAAGAGTAGAGGGAAATTCAGATACAAGAGGAGTGCTTGGCTATGGTTTCACTGAACTGGTTTTCAAATTCCACAGGTGATTGGTAAAGACTGCTTGTTTCCATGCTGCCTTTCCATACCCCCAAGCCTTCTTCGCAAAATCGAAGGAACACCACGCTTGAGCCTTTCCAACCTTTTCTCTCGGTCGTGAAGCGGGCCGGCAAAGGTGAGCAACAGCCGCCTCGCAACGGGGCGCGCTCTATTTCAAAAGGATCACGCCACCGTCCGGCTGAACGGCGATTTCGTTTACGCCCGCCGGCAGTTCGTAGGTCGTGGTTGTGCCGCCCGGCCAGCGGACGACCAGCCGCGTCGGCACGCCGCCGGCAAAGGTCATGACCTGCGCCGCGCCTTCGGTGGACCAATAGCCCGCGCCGGCGTGAATTTCCTGGGCCGGCCCAAGCCGCGTGGTGTCGCCCAACCGCAGCACGGCGCCGACGGCGTCCGGATTGCCGGCCGGACCACGCAAATGCACGAGCAGGCCCGGCTTCGCGCCGCGGTTGTGATAGAGCTTGGTTTCCGCGCCGTTTTGGGTGACGACGAGATCGAGCCGGCCGTCGTGATCGTAGTCGGCCACAGCACAACCACGTTGCTCGCCATACACCTCCACGCCACTTTCCTGACCCGGCACGGCGCGGAATCCGCCTTGCCCGTCGCCGCGCAACCACAGGCCGCGACCGGCGTCGTAACGCGTGTAATCCAGCGTCATGTCGAAGAAATTCTGGCTCAGGAACAGATCCTCGCGGCCGTCGCCGTCAAAATCCCCGGCGCAAACGCCGAAAGCCGGCGCGAGCTGCGCTGCCATCGGCAACTCGACCGCCTCGAAGTGATCGCCGCGGTTCAGAAACACCATCGAGGCGAGCGTGTTCACTTCCAACCGGGCGAGGCGCTTGAGGCGTTCGGCGTAAATCTGCGCCAGGCTGGACGTGGCGTAGGTTTCGAAGTCGGGAACATGCTCGGCCACGAACGGCAGCGCTTCGCTTATGGCCACGAAGTTGCGCGCCGGCACCTCCTCGCGCATTGCGGGGTCGAAGACGGCTTCCACCAGGTCCACCGTCCCGCGGTCGTCCAGGTCGCCGTAGTAAAGCCGGCGCGGGTGTTCGCGGCTGAGGTCACGTTGGAAACGGTTGTTGAGGCCCCAGTTCGACGCCGCGATGTCCATGCGGCCGTCGCCGTCGAAATCGCCGACGGTCACGCCGTTCCACCAGCCCGGGAGTTGATTGAGAGTCAGTGATTGAGAGTGGAGTTGAGAGTTGAGCGCCGGATCCCGGAAGGTGACGGGCGGATTCCATTCGACCAGTTTGCCGGCGTCGTTGTGGAAAATGCGGAGCGGACCCCAGTCGCAGGCGAGCACCAGGTCCGGCCGGCCGTCGCCGTCGAGGTCGCTGAACACGGCGCCGCTGACGAGGCCGAGTTTCTCGAAACGCTGCGCGATCACGAACCGGCCGCCTTCGTCGCGGAGCAGCAGCGACGTGGCCGGCTCCGGATAACGACCCGGAATGACGCGTCCGCCGATGAACAGGTCGAGCATGCCGTCGCCGGTGACATCCGCCAGCGCCAGCGGCCCGGCGCTGGAAAGCTGGCCGAGGACACTGTCGCCGGACAGGTGGCGCTGGAAGTCGTAGATGCGCAGGCAGCCGCCGTTGGTGGTGCCGTCCTCGTAGTTGCTCGCGCCGATGAAGAGCGTGGATCCGATGCCCAGCACGGTCGTCTGGTCGCGCGGCGCCGGACGGTCCAGCATCGGCTCATGCACCGGCGTGAACCCGCCGTGGCCGTCGTTGTGGAACACGGCCAACCGCCCGCCGCGGCCGGTGCCGATGATCAAATCCTCCCAGCCGTCGCCGTCGAGGTCGTGCCACGCCACGCCGGGGCCAAGCTGGCTGAGGCGGTTCGGCAGCAGCGGCTGGCGCTCGAAATCGTTGAACGGATCGTCATGATGCCGGTGCGCGATCCGCGGGCTGACATCTTCAAAGAAAGGCTTCGGTTTGACGGCGGGCGGAGGCGAAACCGGCTGCGCCTCGGCTTCGTCAATTTCGTAAAGCCGGTTGCCGCGCGCGCCAGCGATGGTGCTCCGCTGGCCGCTGCGCCAGGTCACTTCAATGGTCAGGTCGCGGTCCGGCGAGCCGGCGGCGAAGGTGCGCAATGGGTCCGCGCCGGACAGATAGTGCCCGCCGCAGATGACTTCCTGGCTTTGCTCGACCGGGCCGCCTTTGACGACGATTTTAGCGCCGATGCCCTGCGTGTTGCCGGGCTTGCCTTTGAGCCGCACGGCCAGCCGCGGCGCCACGGTGTCGTTGCGGAAAAGGCCGGGCGCGTCGTTGAGGCGGTTGACGATGACGTCGAGATCGCCGTCGCCGTCCAGGTCGGCCACGGCGGTGCCCTGCGAGGAGCCGATCGCGTTCCAGCCCCACGCCGCGCCCGCCTCCTCGAAGGTGCAATCGCCGCGGTTGCGGAAGGCGATGCTCGGCGTCAGGAAGCGGGGAAACATTTTGACCATGCTCTGAATGTCCGCCGCAGTGAGCGGCCGGTTGGCGCGCGCCAGGTTGATGCGATTCTGCATGTCCACGTTCTGGAAATCGCGCATCTGGCCGTTCGAGATGAGGATGTCTTCGTAGCCGTCCAGGTCCACGTCGAGGAACAGCGGCATCCAGGACCAGTTGGACGCCTCGACGCCGGCATAAAACGAGATTTCGGCAAAGGTGGAGTCGCCGCGGTTCAACTGGAGCGTGTTGCGCCAGACCTGCGGACGGTTGTCGAACACGCCGATGGTTTCGGGAATGGGCAACGTCTGGCTGACCTGCGTGTGGCGGTCCTTGTGGCCGGTGGCCAGCATGTCCACAACAAAGAAATCCACGGCGCCGTCGCGGTTGATGTCGGCGAAATCCACGCCCATGGAAAACGTGGAAGTGGTGCGGAGCGCCAGCCGAGGCAGCGCGCGGAAGTGACCGTGGCCGTCGTTGATCCAGACGCGGTCCGGCGTCCAGAGGTCGTTGCAGACGTAGAGGTCGGGCGCGCCGTCGCCGTTGAGGTCGTGGAACTGCGCGGTGAGGCCCCAGTCGCGCGGCGCGTCGGGGAGCGGACGACCGTCTTCGTCCAGAAACCGGCCGTCGGTCCATGACGCCGCGGTGAAATGGCCCTGGCCGTCGTTGAGGTAAAGCACGTCGGCTTCGCCGAGTTCATGCACGTCACCGGTCGGCGTCAGCTCAAAGCGGTTGGTGAACTCGGGGTCGGTGGCGGGCACGCCATTGACGGACTCAACCATCGGTTTGCCGTTCACGGGCCGGAAGGTGAACCTGGTTTTCGGCTGGTCCATCACGGTGGTGGTGCGGTAGTTCACCACGTAAAGGTCCAGCGTCCCGTTGCCGTCCACATCGGCGAGCGCCAGCGAGGTGCCGCCGGTCTTCGAGGCGACGCCGGCCGCTTCCGTGATTTCGGTGAAGTGACCTTTGCCGTCGTTCTGAAAAATCCGGATACCGTGGCCGAGAGAATTGACGATCAAATCCAGGTCGCCGTCGCCGTCAATGTCGGCGAACGTCGCGCCCGAGGAATCCTGGCCGGCGCAGGCCACGCCGGCGGCTTCGGTGATGTCCGCGAACTTCCAGTTGCCCAGATTCCGGTAGAGGGCGCAGCGGCCCAGGCCGGCGAAGAACAAGTCGCACCGGCCGTCGCCATCCACGTCGCCGGCGGCGACGCCCGAACCGTTCAGGAGATTGCGGTTGGCGATGCCGCGCTCGTCGGACACGGCGTTGGTAAACGTGATGCCGCACGCCGCCGCCTCAAGCCGCGTAAAACCGGACTTGCCGGTCTTCGGCACCACCAGTTCCCTCCAGCGAAAGCCCGCGCCTGCGTGCCAGGCCGGCGGGTCAGCGTCCGCCCGCGTGGCCGGCCCGGCCCAGAGCGCCAGGAACAAGACGATTCCCCGCGGCCAGACGCAGTTGGACGGCCGGCGACGAATCGTTAAAGGCGCTTGCATGAACGCCAGCCTAGCAATGGCGCCGCGCCGCTCAATCGCAAACTCCGGCGTGTAACCGCAACCGTGCCGGCGGCGTCTTCGATTCCAGGCCGGGCGGAACTCGCAGGCCCCGCTGGTATTGTGATGATCAGGAAGCAATTGATGGGAATCCTGCTGGTCGGCGTGCTCAGCGCCGGCCTGCCGGCGGCGGCGCGCGCGGCGGGCCGCGACGCGGACCTTGTGACCACGCAACCGACGGTCGCGGAACTCCGCGCGAAATGGAAAAACATGACGCCGGAGGAGCGCGCCGCCGCCCGGAAGCAGTGGGAAGCTCAGCGCCGGGAGGAAGCGGACAGGTTCAACCACGCCACGCCGGCCCAGCGCCGCGCCATGCTCCAGCATCGGCTGAAGGAATTGCAGCAGAAGCAGGCCGGCGGCAAGACCCTCAGCCGGCACGAGCAAAAGCAGTTGAAGCGCCTCGAGAAACGCGAACGGAAGCAGGCACGGACCGCGGCCCGCGCCAAACGCAACGTGGTCAAGCCAGCGGCCAATCGGCCGGCCGCCTAGGCCTGGTGCGGCGCCGGGCGTGCCGCCGCCGGCGAGGCTGATTTACTTTGTGGGGAACCGTAGGTTATGGTTCGCAACATGCGGAGGCCACCGCCGGGCCGGCGGTGGCTTTCCGCTTTTGTCCGCGGAACACCGGTGGCACGATGCGGCCCGTGGACTCTGACGACGCCGAGTTGATTGCTGCCATCCGCCGAGGCGACGTGGCCAGCTTCGAACCGCTCGTTCAGAAATACCAGCCGCGGGTGTTCGGCACCGTGCGCCGCTACGCCCGGCGGGAGAGCGAGGTGGAGGACATCGTGCAGGAGGTCTTCATCAAGGCGTTTCACAAACTGGACACGTTTCGCGGCGCCGCACCGTTTGAGCACTGGCTCATGCGCCTGACCGTCCGCATGTGCTATGATTTCCTCCGCGCCCACCGGCGTCGCCGGGAGATGGCCTTCAGCGACATGTCGGACGACGAGGGTGACTGGCTGGAACGCTTTGCCGCGGACCCGGACACGGCCAGCGAGCACGCGGACGCGGCCCGCGAACTGGTGAACCGCGTGTTGGAACAGCTCTCGCCCGCCGCCCGGCTGGTCATCACACTGCACGAGATCGAGGGACGCAGCGTGAAGGAAATTGCGGCGCTGACCGGGTGGTCGCAGCCGCTGGTGAAGGTGCGCGCCTTCCGGGCCCGCGCCGAAATGCAAAAATGCCTCGCCCGGATCGCCCGGAAGAAGTATCTGTAACCGTGTCTGCATCACGCCCGTCTCAAAATACGAACGGTATGAACGTGGTTGAGCTGCAAAAAAAGCTGATCGCCGCCGCGCGCGTCAACCCGCCCGGCCAGGGCGTGCCGTATGCCTTTGAACGGCGCATCATGACCCGGCTGGCGGGCGAGCGGATGGCGGACCGGTGGGCGCTTTGGGCGCGTGCCCTGTGGCGCGTCGCTCTGCCCAGCCTCGCGGCCGCCGTGGTGCTCAGCATCTGGACGTACACGTCCGGCGCCGGCCGCGGGCCGGAAATCTCGCTCGCCAGGGACCTGGAAAGCACCGTTTACGCCGTCGTGGACGCGCCGGCTGAAACCCGGTGACACCGTGGAAAGCCATTCTGGCCGCCCTGGCAATTTTCATTGCCGGCCTGTTTTGCGGTGTGACCACGGATCAACTTGCCGCGCGGCGCGTCCGCAAATCCGCCGCGCCGGAACTGGTCGGGCCGCTCGGCCAGCGGGTGGCGATGATGCGCCGGCTGGCAAAGCGCCTCGAACTCACGCCGGAGCAGCAGCGGCGCATTGACACCCTGATCCGCGAAAGCCAGCAGCGATTGCGCGAGTTGTGGGATCCCATTGCCCCCAAGGCCCAGGAGGAAATGCGCCATCTCCACAAGAACATCGAATTGGAGTTGACGCCGGAGCAGCGCGCCCGGTTCAAAGCCCTGCTGAATCAACCGCCTCACTCCAACCGCATGACGGGGTCGCCTAAAGTTCCGGGTTCCTCCCGCCATCCGCCAGCCGAAGCCAACACCACCGGCGGTCTGCCGCCTCCCGAACCGGCACCGGCCGAGCCGAAGAACGCGCCGGCGCCCTGATGCGGCCGGCAGCGCCGTGGCGATCATCATTCGACAAACCGCGGCGCAAACACCGGCCGGCTTTGGTGACGCCGCAGCAATTCGACAAATCGAGCCAGCCCGCGCTTGGCGTCGGCATCCAGGTCAAACCGGATGCAGCGGGTGAAGTAATCCTGCCGGAACGCGCGGTCATAGGCCGGATGGTCGCGGATGATCGCGTCGAGAAACCGCCCGCCCGCCGCGCACCCCGCGCGCAACCGCTGCTTCAAGTCACCGCCCGCCGCGCCGCGGCGCAACGCCCAGGCGGCATAGACAAACGGCAGACCGGTCAGTTCGAACCAGGCGGCGCCGAGGTCCCAAATCGTGTGGGCGTGCGGCGTCAGGGCAAAGTCCAGCGCCGGGTCGCCGATCAACAGCACGGCGTCGTGACGGGCCGCGTCCGCATAGTTCGGCAGCGGCTTGAACACCGGCCTCGCCCCGCGTTCGCCCAGCAGCACCCGCAGCAGGTTGACGCTGGTCAGGGACGCTGGATCGCAGAAGACTTCATGGACTTGTTCCAACGGCGGCCGATGGGCGAGGAACACGCTTCTTACCTCGCCGCGCGAAATAATGCCGATGCCGTCGAGCACATCATAGCGGTCGTTCAACAGGACCTCGGTGATGCTGACCAGCGCCGCATCCAATTCGCCGCGTTGGAGCAGACGGGCCAGTTGCGACGGCGGTGCGAACAACGTTTCCGCCTCCAAACCGCGCGTGAGCGGCACAGCGTTGAGGTAGGGAACGGAACCAACGCGCTGCCAACGCCCGGCCGGAACAGGTTGGGACGTCATGGCTGAGGCCCCTCGCCAGGAACCGGGGGCACGGCGGAAGCTGCCGCCGCCATCGCCGGGAAAATGAATTCCACTCGACACATCGCGCGAGAATCCAAGCCTTCGCCGCTCGCTGTCAATGAGAAGAACCGAGGCGCTCCGCCATGGCCGCGCTGGCGACCGGGGTCTTGCCTTGCCGGGAAGACCACCGTGGTCGGACCGCCGCGGGTTTCGGCGGTGGCCCCCGCCGGTTTTCCATAAGCTATTTGACATCGAATCATTCAGATTTAACATGCCATTGTGCGGCAACGGATGGCTCAATGGATGATGGTCGTCATGCTGGCCGGTTCCATCGGCCTGCATTGGGGACTGTTGCAGTCCGTTGCCTGGACCTCCATGCTGGTGGACCATCTGCGCACGGACACCCTGGCGGAGGCCGTCCAGCACACATTCGACGGCAAGCATCCCTGCTGCCTGTGCAAGGCCATCGCGGCCGGAAAACAGTCCGAGAAAAAACATGCGGGCTGTGCGCAGTCTGACCGGTTTGAGTTCATCAACGAGACGGGCGCGTTCGTTCTGATTGGTCCCGCAGCCTTCCACCTCCTGCAATTGAACGACACGTTTGCGCTGGCGTGTCCCCACGCGCCGCCCACGCCGCCACCACGGTCCGCCTAGTTCCCCTCCCTTTGTTCCGGGGTGTCTCTGCCCCGGATGTCCGGTGCCAGACGGTGTGCTGGCCTTTTCAACTTTCACCGCAAGGGAACAAAAGGGTTCCCCACAAACGTAATTGAATGAAAACACCGCGTGGCTTCACGCTCATTGAACTGTTGGTGGTCATTGCCATTATTGCGATCCTGGCCGGCCTGTTTCTGCCGGCTTTGAGCAAGGCCAAGGAAATGGCCAGGTCAACGGCCTGCCTCTCCAATCTCAAGCAACTTGGCATCGGCTGCGCACTCTACGCGCTGGATAACGACGATCAACTTCCCGAAACTTCCCACCAAGCTGCCTCGTGGATCGGAAAGCTGGCGGTCTATGGCCTGACGAACATCTATCGTTGCCCGGACGACACAAACCGGGTGCGCATCACCAGTTACGCCATCAACGATTTTCTGACGCCTTATCCGTTTGGCGCTCCCGACTTGAATTTCTCCCGGCTGACAACCCTGCCGTCGCCCTCGGAAACCCTGCACCTGGCCGAGACGCCGGGGGCGGACATCGGCTCGGACCATTTTCATTTCGCCGACGCGTCCACGGGCGGCTTCGCGCCCAATGCCTTCGCCGACCAGGTTTCGGTCCAGCGCCACAACGGCGGGGCCAACTACCTCTTTGCCGACGCGCACGTGGAGCGGCTTTCCTGGGTGCGGGTCAAGACGTTGCTGGGGCCGCCGGTGACGCGGTTTGTGCGACCCGACGGTCGGAACTAACAAACACAGCCGAACAAAGGACCAAACCACCCAGGCGAAAACTCTGAAGTCTCAAACATGAAACCCTTGCGTCTCACCGCACTCCCCGCGCTGGTTGGGGTCTTGCTGACCGCCACCTTCGATGCCAACGCCCACGAACACCTGGCGGCTGGCGCAAACTCGACGACGCCCGGCTCACCTCTCGTCTTCGTCAACGCCGGCGATTATGCCGCCAACGCTGACTATGTCTTTGGTCTGAATGCCGGCGATCCGGCTTCGCCTTACGAAGGGTGGTATTACACGAGCGACCTCGTTTTCGCGGCACTGGCGGCGACGCCCGATTACGGCGGTCCGGAAGCCCAGGCCGCCGCCTTGGGTTCTCACATTGAAGTGGTGCTGGAAAGCGTGGACGGACCGCCCGGCGCCACGCTCGGCTTTTGGGAAACCCAGCAAAATGGCGTGGACAGCACCAACCTGACCTGGACCGTGCCGGCCGGCCTGACCCACGGCACCAACCGCATCGTCGTCAGCGAAACCGACGGCACGCCGGGAGCCGACCCTTATGGACACATCCACGGACGAATCTACAGCGTGGACAAGCCGGGGCTTTACGTGGCCGGCTTCCGCTTTGTGGACACGTCCACGAATGGTCCGAACGGCGGGCCGTTGCAGGCACCCTCGGATTTGTTCCACCTCTATTTCCAGGCCGGCGTGACCATTGCCAGCATCAGCGCCACCAACAACGAGGCGAGCCTGACTTTCGCCGCGCCTTCAAATCTGCCAGATAGCGGCACGGCCCCGGCGACGAACTATCAAATCGAATCCACGCCGGCGCTCGGGGCTTCGATGAACTGGCAGCCAGCCGGAGACGTCGTCGTCGGCGACGACCACATGCATACCCTGATCTTGCCCATGAGTGGCGTGAACACCTTTTTCCGATTGAAGACTTATTGAATCGGCCGGCGTGGGGCCGTCACATTGTTTGCCGGCGCTGGGACGCGGCAATCCGCCCAGCCTGAGTCAAACTTAGTGCGAATTCGTGGCGCCTTGCCCCGCGCTGGCCAGGCTGACCGCATTGCTCAGGCTTCTGACCGGCTCGTAAAACGTGTCCCGCTGCACCGGTTCGCGGCCGGCTTCGCGAATGGCTTTGACCAGCTCAGCCTCGGCGGTGAGTTGCGGCGTCTGCGCGCCGGCCATGTGGAAGATGTGTTCCTCGACGATCGTGCCGTGCAAATCGTCCGCGCCGTAGCTGAGGGCCACTTGCGCCAGCTTCAAACCCAGCCCCACCCAGTAGGCGGTGATGTGGTCGAAATTGTCGAGGTAGGCGCGGGCCACGGCAATCGTGCGCAGGGAATCGAAACCGGTCGGCGGATGGTGGACGGGAATCTCGTTGTCCTGCGGTTGATACGGCAGCGGCACAAAACCAACGAAACCGTGTGTCTCGTCCTGCAACGCGCGCAGTCGCCGCAGGTGGTCCACGCGGTCCGCGAGGCTCTCGACGTGGCCGAAAAGCATCGTGCAGGTGCTGCGGCCACCGAGGCGGTGCCAGGCGCGGTGAACATCGAGCCATTCCTCGGCGGATTCCTTGCCACGCGCAATGGCGGTGCGGACTGCGGGTTGGAAGATTTCCGCGCCGCCGCCTGTGAGCGAATCAAGGCCGGCCTCCTTTAGTTCAACCAGCGTTTGCTCGACGGATTTCTTCGCGAGCCAGGCGAGGTGCAGGATTTCAATCGCCGTGAAGCACTTCAGTTGCAGCCGCGGGTCCAGCGCGCGGAGCGCCTTCAGCATGTCGGTGTAATAGCTGAACGGCAGCGAGGGATGCAGCCCGCCGACGATGTGCAGCTCGGTGATGCCCAGCGCGAGGGCTTCGCGGGCCTTTTGCACGATCTGCTCCGTGGTGAACTCGAAGCCGTCGGCGTCGCGCTTCTTGCGGGCGAAGGAGCAGAACTGGCAGGAGAGAATGCAGTAGTTCGAGTAGTTGACGTAGCGGTTGAGGATGTAGCTGGCACGGTTGCCAACCTTTTTCTGCCGGGCCAGATCCGCGAGGGCGCCGAGGGCGTTGAGGTCTTTCGACTCGAAAAGTCGCAAGGCATCGGCATCAGAAAGGCGTTCGCCGGCGGCCACTTTGTCGTACAGGTCGCGCAACTCGCTGCGTTGAACGAAGAAATTCATTCGTTCTGAGAAGTAACAGAATTTCGCCGCTTGGCAAAATGAGAATCGAGCCGCCGCGACCGAGCAAGGCAAGGAGCAGACTGGTGCCGAGGGCCGGGCGCCGCGCCGCCGCGCTCAGATTTCAAAGTCAGCCGCCTCGCTGACCGGCTGGTTGCCGGCGTTGTCGGCGTGGCTGGAACGCTCGTAAAAGAGACGGATGTCCGCGGTCTGCTGGTGGATCAATTCGCGGGCGTGCAGGAGCGCCCGGCGCGTGGAAATGGTGGGATTCACCTCGGCCGGGAAGATGTTTTCGGGACCGAGCCGTGCCAGCAACCCGCTGTTGCGCAGCACGCGGACGACATCGGGATCGCATCCGCTGATGAGGAGGTGGCGCCCGGTCTGTCGCAGGTAGTCGTGCAGGGCCTCCAGCGCCATGACGGCGGAGGCGTCCAGGTGGCGGGCGTTCTTCATGCGCAGAATGAAGACGTGGATGTTGCCGTCCGCCGCCTGCCGCCGGACTTCGTCCTGAAAGAGGTCGGCGGCGCCGAAGAACAGTTCGCCTTCGACGTGGATGATGGAGATTTGCGGATTCGGCCGGCTGGTCTTTTCCGGCAGCGCCATGAGCTGGCCGGTGTCGCTGAAGGTGTATTCGACCAGGCTGGGCGTGCTGGTTTTACGGAGGAACAGCACCAGGGCCACGCCGATGCCCAGGTAAATGGCCGTCTCCAGTTGGAAAAACAGGGCGGTCGCCAGCGTGACGACGAGCACGGTGGCGTCGGAACGGGTGGCGCCCCAGGCGACGCGGATCTGCGGCCGGTTGATGAGCTTGTAACCCACGCGGATCAAATGCGCCGCCAGTGCCGGCACGGGGATGTAATTGAACACCGGCGTGACGAAAAAAAGGATCAACAGCACCACCACGCTGCTGAGCATCGAGGCGAGTTGTGTGGCGGCGCCGCTCTGAAAATTCACCGCCGAACGGGTGAACGAGGAGGATCCCGGCGTCACGCCAAACAGTGCGCAGGCGATGTTGCCCGCGCCCATGCCGAGCAACTCCTGGTTCGGCTCCAGCTTCTGGCCGCTGCGCGCGGCGAGCGACTTGGTGATGGCGGTGGCCTCCAACATGCCGATGATGGCGATGGCGATGGCGGTGCCCGCCAGGTGCGGCAGCAGCGCGAGGTGTTCCCGCCAGGAAGGCAGGCCGGCGAACGCCGGGAGCACCGCGCTGAGCGCGCCCTCGTCCCGGACCAGGCGGAACGGCATGTGCGGCTCCACGAGGGCCAGCAGCCGGCCGGCAATGCCCAGCACGCTCAAGCCGATCAGCGCCTCCGGCCAGGTGGGACGCCACCGCTTGACCATTTCGAAGATGGCCAGCGTGAGCAACCCGATGCCGATGGCCCAATAGGAAAAATGCCCCGCGCCAAGGGCCCCGCCCAGTTCCTGCAACTGTTGCAGGAAGCCCTCTCCCGCCGGACTCGAGAACCCGACAAAATTATGCACCTGGCTCGCCATGAGGAGCACGCCGATGGCCGTGGTGTAGCCGACGACGACAGACCGGGAGATGAACTTGGTCACCTCGCCAAAGTTGAGCAGCCCCGCGACGAACTGGGTCATGCCGATCAGAAAGGCGAGCCAGGCGGCCAGTTGCAGCGGAGGCACTCCGGCGCCGGCATTGGCAGCCAGCGAAGCGGCCACGATCAAACAGACGGATGTCGTCGGGCCGAACACGTGATGGTAGGAGGAAAAGAACAGCGAGCCGACAAACCCGCCGACCACCACCGAAATGATGACGGGCGTGGGCGGCAGTCCCAGGATCAGCGCGAAGCCGATCGCCTGCGGAATGGAAACCAGGGTCAGCGTCGCCCCTGCCACCAAATCCGCGCGGCACTTGCCCCAGGTGTAGCGACGCAGTTCATGAATGAACGGCAGACGCACCCACGGTGTCATCAACCCGGTCCGCGCAGCGCCATCCGATACATCCGTAACTGAATCCATAAATCCGGCACGCCGGCAAACTTGACTACCTGGACGCTCCGCGGAGAGCGGAGATTTGGTTTCCGTCACACGTCATGGAGGGAATCTAGGTGGCGCCGGCCCGGCGGCAAGAACCGTATTTGCCCTGGCATGGACCCGCGGGAGCGATTCGGGTCCGTCGGCCGCACGGGGACGCTGGCTACCGCCCGGTTGCAATTCGGTAGAGATGCGCGTCCCACGGCTGGAAGTCGTCGTGAAAAACCCCGTCGGACGCAGGGATTGCGCGGTGTTCATCCAGCACCTCCACCTGCGATTCACCGGTTGTCCCGCGCAGACGGAACGTGGCCGCGGTTTTGTCCTCGCGCATTCCCACGGCGAACACATACAGCGCATCTGGCGTCCGTTTGGCCATCACCGCCACCGGTACTTCGGGATTTTCCGGGGTTACCGTGACGGCGTCCGAAACCGTCGGCCGGTTGAGCACCGGCGCGAGTCGGGCGATTTGGTGATTGATCGCCGACACCGCCGCGAGCATGGGCGGATCGCTCAACAGCGCGGATTCGTTGAAGCGCGGCTGCCATTCGTGAACGAAGTAAATCAAGCCGCGCGAGCCGTGAATGAGCGACATCCACACCTCGCCGCGAACCTGCTGCGGCGTGGCTTTCTTCGTCGGGTTGCCGATCCGCGTGCATTCGATGCAATTCCAGACCAGCCGTTCCGGCCCGGCCCAGCGGGTCAGCCGCTCGACGCCTTGCGGCACGAACCACAGCTTGTCCGCCACCGCCGGATTGTCATGCACAACCGGGTAAATGTCGAACGACGCGATGTCGCAGCCTTTCACATATTCCGGATAATCCTCCGGGTGATGGCGGCGCACGCCGCGGCCGATGTAGTCGTCCCACGCCACGCCCTGGCCGAGGTTGAGCATCACCGGCCGCGTCGGGTCGGCCGCATGGATGCGCTCGTATTCCGCGATGATGGTGGCCGGCGGGATCGGCGGGCCGTAGCCCTTGCCCTCGCCGAGCGACTGCGCGTTGTCCGGCTCATCGCCATGCATCCAGCCGATGATGGTCGGGTCATCGAGGTGCCTGAGCGCGACGGCATTTTGCTCGCAAATCACCTTCATTCCCGCCTGCTTCAGCGCAGCGAGTTGCGCCTCGGTCGGCCCGTTCCAAAGGCCGACGTAGGTGTTGAAGCCGGCGTCGAGATACTGCCTCGCCTTGGCCGGCGATTGCAACCAGACGGCAATGGGAAAGAAATTGTCGTCGTGCGCCGGGCCCTTCGGCCAGCGGTCGTAAACATTGGCAACGGCGGATGGTGTTGCGCCGATGATGACCGACGCCGCCAGCGCGAGCGTTGCGAGCCAGGAAGCCAGGGTTGAACGCATAAACGCTGGTTTGACGTTGAACCGCGTCCGCTTGTTCGGCCGCTCCATGAACCGCCGCCGCACCGCGGGGAAAACCCTCGCAATCGTGAGGCACTACGATTGCCGCGCCTCAGCCGTGTCGGCGAAGCCACCGCCAACCACCAAGGCCCGCCAGGCTCAAGCTCACGACCAACGGCCAACGCTGCGGTTCCGGAACGCCGGTGATTTCCAGGGACCAATTCTTGAGTTGGGCCTGGTATCCTTGCTCCAGATCGGCCAGCGCCAGGGTCCAGTGGCCGTTCGGGTCAAGACCGTCGAAGGAGGCCAGTGTGGCGGTCACCGCGTCGCTGGTGGCGACCTCGTCCGGGTTGACGGCCCGGCCGTCCGGCGCCCAGGTACCGGTGAGCGGCGACGATCCGGTCGGCCCCGTGGTTTGTTGATAGGTATGCACGTTCGGGGCGCCCTCGGCCAACGTGATGTCGAAGCCGCTGTCGGCGTAACCGAACGGGTTGGTCATGTCGTGGCCCGCGCGATTCAACAACACGGCATAGCCGGTGCTGTAAGTCAGCGACACAAACAGGTCGCCGTTGTAGGCCGGCGCGTTCCCGTAAGGTTCCAGGGTGAGATGCACCTGGAGGCCGGTGATTTTCGTGAGCGGAACCGCCACGTCCACCCCGACGACGACCGGCGTAAGCGAGCCGTCGGGGATGGGAACGTTCACGTTGTTGAAGGCCACGATGACGCTGCCGTGGCTGTCCAACGCGCTGAGACAAAGCGCCGCGAGGGCGCCGGCGAAGGAATAGGGGAGTTTCACGATGCCAGGGTTGAGTTGTCGGATGCCGACGTGCCGGCTACGGCGACACCGACCGATAGAAGCGGCTCGGGTGGCTCGGGGCGTCGGCGTCCGTGTAGGAAAACTGGCCGTTTACCCCGGCCTGCATGGTTGCCAGCGTTGTCCAGACCACGGGCGGCGCGAGGCTGTCGGTTGCCTGCACCCGATAGTTCACGGTGGGCAGACCGATGAACGTCACAGTGACCATACCGCCAGGCCCGGCGACCAGGGAAATGATGTTGGAGGTGGGCGAGGTGTCGCTGCCGTCGGGCAGGATGGTCACGTAGATGAGGCCGGTTGCGGTGTTTCCCAGGCCGTCGCTGATCGTGTAATGAAAGCTGTCAGGGTAATCAAACGGCGGCGGCGAATAAACGATGGCGTCGGCGAGCGAATCCACCACGACGCTTGCGCCTTGAGCCGACGTGGCGTCCACCGAAACAAGCTGCGGCGGCGGTCCGGCGAGGCCTTGCGTGTTGGCGACGATGGTGCTGATCGCCACGCGGAATCCGCGTCCCGGCCGGCGCTGAATGGTCTGGTCGGCGGCCACCAACGCGAACGCATACTGGTCTGCGGCGTCGGCCGACTCGTAGCGTTCATCCTGCAGCACCAGTTGGGCAACGCTCATGCCCGGCGGCAGCGGAATCGTTTCATTGAAGGCGGCCTTGACCGTGTAGGCGCCGGCGGTGACCGGCAACCGCCCCAACGCGGCGCGCCCGGCGTAATCCGTGATGACCGGCTTCGCGCTGAGGACGTTGTTGGCGGCGTCCGTGATCAGGAAGAAGATTGTTTTTTCGCCGAGCGGCGCGCCGTTGCCGTCGGTCAGCGTGCCGACGACGTTAAGCGCCGGCTCAACCGTTGTCAGGTTTTCCAGGGTCAACTTCGTCTGCGCGGCTTGAATGACGAACTGCGCCGTAGCCGAGGCGGTGGCCAGCGCGCTGGTGCCGCCGAACGCGGCCTGCAACACGTAGGTGTTCGGCACGCCGAGCAACGGAAAATTCACGGTCGCCCGGCCGTTCGCGTCCGTCGTCGCCGCCAGCCTTTGCATCCCGATGCCGAAGACCACCGTCTGGCCGCTGACCGGGCCATTGGCGCCGGCAAGCACCGCGCTCAGGGCCGGTGTGTCGCCGTAGCGGCCGGACAACGGAAACGCGTCCAACGTCAGCGTCGTCGCCGCCGCCGGCGGGGCGGCGGGATCCGTGGGCGTGTAGAAACCGCCGTAACGCGTGTCGAGGGTGACGAGGCCGACGCCGTTGGCAGCCTGCACCATGAAGCGCACGTCGCCGGGTTGCGTGCCATCGGCGGGCAGCGTCAATGTGCCTTGCCAGACTGCGGTGTTGTCCGTCCGCTGGGTGAGGTAGAGCGAGCGCCACGCACCGGCCCACGCGCCGTGCGTGGCAGTGTAAGTGACCCAGACCTCTTGAATGCCGGCCGACGGATCACCCACAACCTCCGTCTGAACCGCCACGCTGTTGCCGGTGGCCAGGCCGGTGACCGCCGAGATCACCGGCGCAGCGGCGAGCGCCGGCGTGATTGGCAGTCCGGTGGTCGAGTCCGTGTAAACGGTCGTGTTCGTGCTGTAATAGAGCCGGAGCTTCATGCGGCTGAAGGCGCGGCGCGTGCCCACGTCGGAACCGGGCGCACTGCTTACGTATTGCGCCGGGAAGAGGTTCAGGCGCGTGGTGCCGGCGACCGGACCGCAGAGCGCGTCGAAATAGTTCACACCCCACGGTTGCAGCGGGACGAGGAAGTCCGACTGCGCCGGCGCAAACACGCCGCGAATTTCCGTGGCGGGCGCGCCGATCAAAGCGCGAACGCCCGTTTCATCCGTGTAATCACCTTCCAGGAAGCCGACGCCGCGCAACACGTCGTCGGCCACCGTCACGTCCTCGCTCACGAGCGGCATCACGGGTTCGCCCGGCGCGGTGACCTGGCCGTCGCGGCCCGTGAGATACGTGGCGACGACGCTGTCGGGCGCAGGTGGCACCGGCTCTGGATAGACCTTCAACGTCAGCGAATTTTCCGTCAACGGCTGCGTGGCGATGTCCACGTCCGCGTAGTGCAAGCCAAGTCCGCCGTCGGCTTCCGGCGCGCCGGGCAGCATGGCAAACGGGTTCAATTCCGTGACGATGCTGGACGAAGGCGGTGGCGTGCCGCGGCCGTCGGGCAGGTTCAGACTCAACATCGGAAAGCCGAAGAACGTCGCCTCCAGCAGCGCTTTTTCGTGGATGCCGCGCGGTTCCGGCGTGTCCGCGAGGTATTTTCGTTTGGCCGCCACCAGCGCGGGGCCGAGCGGCACCGGGCCGGAGCCGCGCAGCAGTTGTTTCGTGAATTCCAGGTAAAGGCGGTCGCTGTATTCGATGAACTCGGTGTCACCGTATTGGTAGCCCGTGCCGCCGATGAAGGCGCCGACGTGTTTGCGCGCAAACACCTGCGCCCAATCCGGACTTTGCGTCACGCCGGGAATGGAATCCTGGTCCACCAGGTTGTAGCCGACGTGACAGCCCGCGCCGTAAACGAGACCGCCCGTCATGTCCACCGGCGCGGCGTCAAGGTCCGCGGCGGAAAGTTCGCTTACCCAGTCGGCCGCCAGCGCGGCGCCCGCGTTGTAGTGGCCGGCGAGGAACGTGATGTTGTAGGCGTGGTTGGTGAGCAGGTTGAGCAACTCAGCAGCCGTCCAGTTCGCGGTCAGGGTGGGATCGGCCTGCGGCGACAAATCGGCCGGCGCAATCAGTGTGTCGTGCCGCGTGCCGGTGTCGTTGCCCATGCCCTGGACGAGCGCCGCCTCGATCGCGTTGGCCGTGCCGGTCATGAAATCGTAGCCCGTGACCAGTGACGCCGTCGGCGTGGGCAGGACACCGCCGGGCATCCCGGCGTAGGCGTCCAACATGCCGCTGATTTCCGCCGGCGTTTCCACCAACCGCCCCACCGCGAGGTCCGGCACCGGGAACTCGCTGCCGTGGATCGAAAGATCGCAGACCGAACCGTAGGCGTCCTGCGTCAACACCTGCCCCAGGCGCAGGCTGGCCTGGCTGGCCGACGAATCGAACACCGGCGGAATGTAGTTCTTCTCGTTCGCCAGCCCGGCGGTGTCCGGATACCGGTAAAACGGAATGATGCCGTCGTTGCCCACGATCACGACGTAACGCAGCGTCGGGTTCGCCTGACGAAACGCCGTGATGATGCCGTGAATGGCGTCGGCGACGCGGTTCTTCGCGGTGACGCAACCCAGGTTGGCGTCGGCCTGACGGTTCGCCTCGCGCACCGCGGCGTCCGCGCCGACGTCCACGATCACGCCCTGGACCTCCGGCCGCGCGGCGAACGCCAGCAGTTTCGTCTGCATCTGCGCGATGTCCGCCGCCAGCGTGGGATCGCCGGCGGGATTCATCCGGCTGGGATCGGTGAGGATGATGGTCTGGTAACCGCCCGCGACCGGCGTGGTGGTGGACGCGGGTAACGGCGTCAGGCCGCCGCAGTCGCCGAGGTTTTGCACGACATCGAGCCGGAACGACTGCCCCGGCGCAAAGGCGCCATTCCGGCCGCGCACGCAGACATAAAAGTCGCCCGAATTGTCCCAGGTGTTGAGCACGATGCCCTCGCCGGTCGTGCCGTCAAACGCGGACACGCCAATGAGGCTGCGCGTTTGCGCGCCGGAGAACGCCGCCGGACTGAACGCCGCCGGCGAAACCGAGGCGGAACTGAACGCCGCTGGGCTGAACGCGGCCGGCGAAAAGGCCGCGGGGGAAAACGCGGCCGGACTGAACGCCGCCGGTGAAAACGCCGCGGGCGAAAACGCGGCCGGGCTGAATGCCGCCGGCGAAAACGCCGCGGGCGAAAAGGCTGCGGGGCTGAACGCCGCCGGCGAAAATGCGGCCGGACTGAACGCGGCGGGTGAGTAAGCGTCGCCGCTGAATGCCGCCGGGCTGAACGCGGCCGGCGCGTATTCCGCCCCCAGTTTCACGAGGTCGTCGGCCGTCGGTGTCGCAAGCTGGAGATACGCGGCGTAAATGTCGTTGAAGAGGAAAAGGTCGTAGTTCGCCGGCAGGTCCGTGAGCGTCACGATCACCTGGCTGCCGGGCTGGACCGCGAACCGGAACCAGCGGGACTGGTCCGGGTCGTCCAGCGATTCCGCGATCGTCGCGCCGATGACGTTGGGCTGGACGGCCGTGAGTTCGAGCGGACAGGCGTTCGGCCACGACGTGTTGTCGCCGCAACCCACGGAAAGCCGGATCATGTTTGCCGCGGTGCCACCGCTGGCGTCCGTCACCGTCACGGTGAGTTCCGCATCGCCCGCGGCATTGGCGGCCGGCGTGATGATCAAATTCCGGCTGCCATCACCCGTGGTCTGCACCTGCACGCTGCCGGGCGGGATCAGGTCCGGATTGGACGAACTCACCGAAATGCTGAGCTGGTCGGCGGGCGTCTCGGCATCGCCGATGGCGAATGGAATCGTCAGCGGCACTGGCGAACCACTGAGCGGTAGCGGCACCACGGCCGGGTTGTTGGCGAGGACGGAAAGCGTGCCGTTGCCCGACGTTGGCGGCAATTGCGACAGCACGAGGTCCGGCCGGCCGTCGCGGTTAAGGTCGCCGGCGGCGAGCGCCACCGGATTCGGCTGCGCGGCGAACTGGCCGAGCGGCTGGAAATTGATCTGACCGGGGCTGCTGGCGTTGCGCAGCGTCGTCACGGTCGGCCCGGAGCCGTCCGCCGTCGCCAAATCCGGTTTGCCGTCGCCATCCAGATCGGCGATGGCCACGACCAGCGGCTGAAGGCCCGTCGGGAAGACGAGCGGCGGGGCGAACGACGTTGCGCCGAGCGTGCCGCTGCTGGCGGTGTTGCGCAACACCGCCACACTGGCCGCATCGCGCAAACTCACGGCAAGGTCCGGCTTGCCGTCGCGATCGAAATCGCCGATCGCGATGCTCGTCGGCGACGCGCCCAGCAGCAGGTCGGTTCGCGAACCAAACGCGGCCGGCGTGAAATCGCCTGGCCCGGTGGTGCCGTTTCGGAACAGCGAAACGCTTGCGTCGCCGGGGTTCGCCGTCACGATGTCGGTGCGCCCGTCGCCGTCGAGATCTGCCAGCGCGACGAATTCCGCGTCCGCCGCCGTGGAGATGACCACGGGCGCCGAGAAGGTGATCGCACCCGCCGAGCTGTGATTACGCAGGAGGGTCAACGTTCCGCCGCCGACAACCACCACGTCCGGCTTGCCGTCGCCGTCCAAATCTGCGATCGCCAGATGGTGGCCGGAAAGCCCGGCAACCACCGTGGCCGGCGTGTTGAAAGCCAGCGTTCCTGGTGAGCTGGCGTTGAGCAACACGCTCAGGCCGCCGGCCTCGGAAACCGTGACCAGGTCCGGTTTGCCATCGCCGTCGAGATCGGCGACCGCGACCGCCGCCGGTGAAATGCCGGTGACAAACTTCAGCGGCGTGCCCAGCCAGTCGGCCGGATTGCCGTGCCCCACGCTCGTGTTCGGCCAGACCCAGACGTTGCTGCTGCCAGGGTCGTTGAGCACCACGTCCGCGTAGCCATCGCCGTCGAGGTCGCGCGCAACCACCGTTTGCGGGCCGGTGGCGGTATGGGCGAAGCCGGCCGGCGGCTCAAAGGCGAGATTGATTGTGGGCGGTTGGTTGACCGGGACCGGCGGTGAGAGTTCCGACGTGTTGCCGGCGGCATCGGTGGCCGTGGCCACGAGCTGCTGTGTGTCGCTCAGCGTTGCGGTGACGACGGCCGTGGCGGGCAGGCCGGCAAGCAACGCCGGATACATGGCCTTGCCCAGTGGCGTCATGCCCTGGCCCCGGCTGTCGGCGAGAAAAAATTCGATGGTCAACGGATAACTCGCGTTGGCCGGGTCGGTGGGCACGGAATATTGAATCTGCAACCCACCGCCGACCGGGCTTGCGCGGACGAGGACGGGATAATTTTGGAGATTGTTCGGGCCGGCGTCCGCGTCACCGGGATCGTTGGCCAGGGTTGCACCGGTGCCGCCAAGGTCAATGCCCAGCGTGCCGTTGCCGTAGATTGAATTGCCCGCGATGACGTTGCCCGTCGCCGGTCCGGGGGCGGTCAGGACCGCCACACCGGCTGCGGTATTCGAGACAATCGTGTTGCCCCACACGGCGTTGTCCGCGCCGCTGAGGCTGATGCCGGCGCCGTGATTGCCGAGAATAAGGTTGCGGGCGCTGGCATTCGTGCCGCCAACGGTGTTCGTGCTGGCGTTGTCGAAACGGATGCCGGCGTCGCCGTTGCCCAGCGCGGCGAGGCCGGTGGCATCGGCGCCGATGTAATTGCCGAGAATCTGATTGCCGGTGCCAAGGCTCAGGTAAATGCCCGCCCCGGTGTTGCCGGAAACCAGATTCCGCGTGGCCGGGGTGACGCCACCGATCACCGCCGCGCGGCTGGTTGGTGCAAGCGCAATGCCCTGGTTGTTGGGCTGGCTCAGTTTGCCGGTCCCGTCTGTGCCAATGAAGTTGCCTTCGAGGCGGGTCTGACTGGCGTTCACCTGCACGCCGGCCTGAAACTGGCCTTGAATTACCAAGCCGCGGACGGCGGAACGGTCCGCGTTTAACAGCACGCCGGCTGCGCTGGAAGGAGCCAGCGCGCCGCCATCCAGAACGATCTGCGGCGTGGCGTTGTCGCCAAATGTCAATGTGTTCGGGCTGGCGCCGGGCTGGCTGTAACCGTCCACGACCGCCGGGTGCGTCAACGCGGGCAACGCGCTCTGCGGCTGGATGCGGAACGGACCGGTGCCCGGAATGTCGAAGAGAATGCTGCTGTCGTCGCCGTTGGCGCTGTTGACCGCAAGGATGGCCTGGCGCAGCGAACCCGGTCCGGCATCGTTGACGTTCGTGACCCAAAACGGCGTCTGGGTTTCGACGGCGCCGATGTCCGCCGCCGCGCCCACCCAGCACGGATAACCGCGCTGGTCCGTGAACGGCGCATCCGCGCTGGCGCCGGCGTCAATCGCGGGACTTCCCGGCTGCGGCGCGAGCGTGGCGGTCGGGCCGCCGTTGTCCTGCAATGAACCCAGTTGCGGGTCGGTGTTCAACCGGTCGCCGGGGCCGTCCGACGGTCCGGAGGCGTCGCTGGTGAGGTTGTGCCCGCGCGAAGCCGGCGGGACATTGAACGCGGCAATCGCGCCCGACTGGCGGACGATCGTGTTTTCCAGCGTCACCGAGCCGGAAATAATCGCCACCGTCGCGCCGGAAGCTGTGTTCGGCGCGACGTTGTCCGCGAACGTGCAGTTCAACACGCTCGCATTAGGTTGCGGCGCCGCCAGGTTGGTGGTGGTGGCCAGGGCGCCTCCGCCGCCGTCGCTGGTCGAAGTGTTGGCCGCCAGCGTGCAGTCCGTCAGATTCAGCCTGCCACCGACCGGAACGAGGATGGCTCCGCCGCCGTTCGGCGTCGCGGTGTTGCCGGCGAACAGGCTCCGGCGGACATCGCTGGTGCCGGCGGCATACAGGGCGCCGCCCGCGCGGCCGAGGTTGTTGGTGAAGGTGCAGTCGGCGATCGTGAGCGCGTTGACGCTATACAGCGCGCCGCCGGTGTTGGGCGGCACGACCTGGCCGTTGCCCTGGAACACACAGCGCGTGAGTTTCAGCGAGCCGAAGTAATTGGTGCCGTGATTCGAGAAATTCTGGTTGCTGATGCCGGCGCCGGCGTTCGCCGCGTCGTTGTCCGCGATCACGCAGTCCGTCAGCTCCAGGTTGCCGAAGTTGAGAATGCCCCCGCCGGTGCCTTCGGGCGGACGGCCGCCCTTGAGGGTGACACCGCGGATCTGGACGTGGCCGCGGATCACCTGGAAGACGCGGTCGCCCAGGCCGGTGGCGTCAATCGTGGTCGCGGCTGCGCCGGCGCCCACGATGGTGAGATCGTCGGTAATGTCCAGATCGCCGGTCTCCGCCGCGTCCTCGCCGGCACCGGGAAGGCTCAGGGTGTAGTGGCCGGCGGGAAGGATGATCGTGTCCGGCCCGGGATTCGTCGCGCTGTTGGCGGCGATGATGGCGGCGCGCAGGGAGAGCGGTGCCGGCGACGCATACGAGTCGGCGGTCGTCGTCACCGTCAACGTGGCCGCCCGCGCCCGGCCGGCGGCCACCAGCAAAGCCAGCGCGAACACCATCCAGAAGACCAGGATCCGGCGACCGCTGCCAGGCGCGCCCACACGGCGGGAGGGTTGTTTAGGCATGTGTCAACGAGACGCTCCGGCGAATGACGGCTGCCGTGACCACTCAACACCGGCCAACGACCCACGGGCTGAACCGTGACCTTGCATTCACCGATTTTGGCAATTAATCGGCTACATTACGCAAAAAGTCAAAGCGGGGAGATCTGGACAGTGTCCTGTTTTCGAGGGTAGGGCCGGGCGGCTGCTCGGCCTGGCAGCGCAGCAGCGCCGCCCTACCATTAAAATTCCGTAAAACAGGACACTACCGAGATCTCGTGCGCTTGCCGGCACGGCGGCAAGCAGTCCGGATGCGCGCCGGGGCGGCGAAGCCGCACGGGAAGCCGGGTCCAGCCGCGCCGGACCACGAACCCAGCGCAATCTTTCATTTGACACGTTCGGCGGGCGGCGCTAGTTATCAAACGTTCGTTTTAAACAAACGTTCAATACATGACGACCACGCCGGAAACGGACCGGAAAGTCAGCATCCTGGATGCGGCGGAGAACGCCTTTGCCAACGCGGGCTTCGAAGGCGCCTCCCTGCGTCGCATCGTGCAGGAGGCGGGCGTCAATCTTGCCACGGTTTATTATTATTTCGGGTCCAAGGAAGGATTGATGCTGGCGGTGATGGACCGGCGGTTTCGTCCGTTGCGTGAGGAGCAGTTGTCCGCGCTCGGCCATCTGGAACCGGCGGCCGGCGGTCAACCGCCCACCGTGGAGGCGATTCTGGAAACCCTGCTTCTGCCCACGCTCCGGCTGGTGGGAGGCGGCTCGGCCCGGCAGGAGGCGGTCAAACGCCTGGTCGGCCGGGTCGTGACCGAGCCAAGCTCGCAGATTCAGCAACTGCTGGCCCGGCCCCACGCCGCGATCCGGGCGGCGTATCTCAAGGCCTTTCAGCACGCGCTGCCGGATTTGCCTCAGCGGGATCTTCTGTGGCGGATGGAATTCATCTGGGGCGCGCTGGCGTTCATCCTGTGCAATCCCGCGAAAATGGAAACGGTGACGAAGGGCATTTGCAACCCGGCGGACACCGAGACCGTGTTCGAGCAAATGATGGGCTTCTTCTCCGCGGGACTCGCGGCCCCGCCGTTGTCGCGCAAGGCCAAGGCCCCGCGCCGGGCCGGCGCCACCCGGCAGACGAACCGAACATGATTGACTGACGCACCCGACCAAGGCGTTTGCCGTCGCCCGACTTGACTCCACCGCTTTCGCTTATTTGGAAACTACCATGAACCCCACATTTGTGTCGTTGTTGAAATCCCCGCTGGCGCTGGGTTTCGCCGTGTTCGTCGGCGCCCTGACGTTGACGTCCTGCAGCCGCCCCAAACCGCCGCCGCCGATGACGCCGAAGGTCACCGTGGCCACGCCGCGGATGATGACCGTCACGAACTGGGACGAGTATCCCGGCCACGTGGAGGCGGTCGAGTCGGTGGACATCCGTCCGCGGGTCACGGGCTACCTGGACTCCATCCATTTCACGGACGGCGCGGAGGTGAAGGCGGGCGACCTGCTGTTCGTGATTGATCCCAAGCCGTATCAGGCCGACCTGGATCGCGCGCAGGCCCAGCGGCAGCAGGCGGAAACGCACCTCGAATTGACGAAGAACGACCTCCAGCGCGCCGACGAATTGCGCGGCACGAAGGCCATTTCTGACGAGGAACTCGACAGCCGCAGCAAGGCCTGCCGGGAAGCGGAGGCCGCGCTTGCCGCGGCGAAAGCCGCCGAGGCCGCCGCGAAGTTGAACCTGGACTACACCCGCGTCACCGCGCCCATCAGCGGCAAGATCGGCCAGCGCCTGGTGACCGTCGGCAACCTGGTGCAAGGCGGCAGCAGCCCGACCGTGCTTGCCACGCTGGTTTCCCAGGACCCGATTTACGGCTACTTCGACGTCGAGGAGGCGGCGCTGGCGAACTACCGCGCGTTCGCCAAGGCGGTGGCCGGCGCCGGCGACCGGCTCGGAGCCATTCCCTGCGACCTGGGTCTGGCGAACGAGACCGGTTTCCCGCACGCGGGCCGGCTGGATTTCTTCGACAACCAGGTGAACCCGCAGACCGGCACCATCCGCCTCCGCGCGGTGTTCGACAACGCCGACCGCGCGCTCGTGCCGGGCATGTTCGCCCGGCTTCGCGTGATGGCGGGGACACCGCAGGAGGCGATGGTCATCCCGGACGTGGCCATTGGCTCGGACCAGGGCTACAAATACGTATACCTCGTCAACCGGACCAACGTCGTGGAGAACCGGCCCATCACCACCGGCCGGGCCTACGGCGACTGGCGCGCGATCCTGAAAGGCCTTTCGACGGATGACCGGGTCGTGGTGAACGGCCTGATGACCGTGATGATGTTGCGCCCCGGCACGCCGGTGGAGCCGCAAACCGCCCCGGCCGCAACCGCGGCGGACAACGCCGGCGCGGCGGTCGCGAAGCCGCCGGTCGGCCACTGAACCACTCGTTCCTGTTGCAGCGGGGTTGCTTATGAGATTTTCCCATTTCTTCATCCGCCGGCCGATTTTCGCGGCCGTGCTTTCCATCTTCATCGTGGTGTTGGGGCTGGTGGCGCTGTTCACGCTGCCGGTGGCCCAGTATCCCGAAATCACGCCGCCGACGATTTTCGTCCAGGCCACGTATCCGGGCGCCAGTGCGGAAACCGTCGCCGACACCGTGGCCACGCCGCTGGAGGAGCAGATCAACGGGGTGGAGGACATGCTCTACATGTCGGCGCAGTGCAGCAGCGACGGCTCGGTGCGGCTCTCGGTCACGTTCAAGGTCGGCACCGACCCGAACACCGCGCAGGTGCTCGTGCAAAACCGTGTGGACTCGGCCATGCCACGATTGCCGGAGGAGGTGCGCACCCTCGGTGTCATCACCCGCAAACGCTCGCCGACCATTGCGATGATCGTCAGCCTCGTCTCCCCCAACGGCAAATACGATCCGATCTACCTCAGCAATTACGCCTACCTCCACGTGCGTGACGTGCTGGCGCGGCTGCCGGGCGTGGGCGACTCGATCATTTTCGGCGCGCGGGACTATTGCATGCGGATCTGGCTCGATCCGAGCAAGATTTCCGCGCGCAGCCTCACCGCCAGCGACGTGATCGCCGCCATCCGCCGGCAAAACGTGGAGGTTGCCGCCGGTTTGTTCGGCCAGGCGCCGCAGCCGGCCAACAACCTCTTCCAGATCGCCATCCGCACGCAGGGCCGGCTCATCACGCCGGAGGAGTTCGGTGCGATCGTCCTCAAGGCGGACGCCGGCGGCCAGATCACGCGGCTGCGGGACGTGGCACGGATCGAACTGGGGGCCAACGACTACAGCATTGACGGCCGGCTCAATGGCCGGCCCGCCGCGGCCATCGCCTTGTTCCAGCAGCCCGGCTCGAACGCCATCGAGACGGCGAATGCCATTGAGGCGGCGATGAAGGAGTTGAAGAAGGATTTTCCGGACGGATTGGACTATCGCGTCGCCTTCGACACCTCGGCCTTCATCCGCGAATCCATCAACGCCGTGCTTCACACGCTGATTGAAGCCATGCTGCTGGTCGTGTTCGTCGTGGTGTTGTTCCTGCAAAACTGGCGGGCCTCGATCATCCCGCTGGTGGCCGTGCCGGTGTCGTTGATCGGCACCTTCGCGGCGATGTCGGCCTTTGGCTTTTCGATCAACAACCTTACGCTGTTTGGCCTGGTGCTGGCCATCGGCATCGTGGTGGACGACGCGATCGTCGTCGTGGAAAACGTCGAGCGGCACATCGCCGAGGGGCTGGCACCGGCGGACGCGGCGCGCAAGGCGATGGACGAGGTCAGCGGCGCGGTGATTGCGATCGCGCTGGTGCTCAGCGCGGTGTTCGTGCCGACCGCGTTCATCAGCGGCATCACCGGCAAGTTCTACCAGCAGTTCGCGCTGACCATTGCGATTTCGACGCTGATCTCGGCGTTCAACTCGCTCACGCTCAGCCCGGCGCTCGCCGCGTTGCTGCTCCAGCCGCACCACGCGCCGAAGGACACGATCGGGCGTATCATTCACGGCTCCGTCGGCTGGCTGTTCACCGGGTTCAACCGCGTGTTCGAGGGTGGCCGGCTGGCTTATGTCGCGGGACTGGGCCGGATATTGCGCCACTGCGGCCTCGGGCTGGTGCTTTACGCCGGCCTGCTGGCGCTGACCTGGTTTGGGTTTGCGAAGGTGCCCACCGGCTTCATTCCCACGCAGGACAAGGGCGCGATCTTCTGCTACATGCAGCTTCCGGACGGCGCCTCGCTCCAGCGCACGGAAGGCGTGAGCAGCCGGGTTTACCAGCTCATCCGGGAGACGCCCGGGATCGAGGCCGTCTCCGAGTTCGCCGGCCTTTCGCTGGTTTCGCTGGGCAACAGCGCCAACGCCTCCAGCATGTTCATCCGCCTCAAGCCATTTGAAGAGCGCGCGAAGACGGGCCTCACGGCCGACGCGATCGTCAACCAACTGAACGCCAGGCTCGCGGCCGCGAACATCCAGGACGCGGTCGTCCGTTTCTTCGGCATGCCGCCGGTGGACGGCCTGGGCATCGTGGGCGGGTTCAAGCTCCAGGTCGAGGACCGCGGAAACAACGGTTACACGGCATTGCAGGCGGCCACCTACCAGCTCGCCGGCGCCGCCATGCAGGACCCGCAACACCGGATCGCCGGGGCGTTGTCCACCTTCCGCGCCGGCGTGCCGCAGGTTAATCTCGACGTGGACCGCGCCAAGGCCGAGTCGCTCGGCGTGCCGTTGAGCGACGTGTGGGACACGCTCTCCGTCTATCTCGGCTCGCTTTACGTGAACGACTTCACGATCTACGGCCGGCCCTACCACGTCGTGGCGCAGGCCGACGCGCCGTTCCGCGCGCAGCCGGGCGACGTCAAAAACCTCAAGGTGCGCAACGACCACGGCGAAATGATTCCGCTGAGCACGTTGGTGAAGGTGCGCGACATCAACGCGCCGGTCCTCGTCGGCCATTATAACATGTATCCGACGGCGGAAATCACCGGCGCGACGCCGCCGGGCGTCAGTGCCAGCGAGGCGATCCGGGCCATGGACGAGCTGGCGCAGCGCGTCCTGCCGCATGGCATGACGATCGAGTGGACCGATTTGAACCTGCTGCAAATCCTCGCCGGCAACACCGCGCTCTACATCTTCCCGCTTTGCGTGCTGATGATGTTCCTGGTGCTCGCCGCCCAATACGAAAGCTGGTCGCTCCCGCTGGCGATCATCCTCATCGTGCCCATGTGCCTGCTCTTTGCCATCGGCGGCATCTGGCTGCGGGGCATTGACAACAACCTCTTCACCCAGATCGGGCTGGTGGTGCTCATGGGCCTGGCGTGCAAAAACGCCATCCTCATCGTCGAGTTCGCCAAGCAGCTTCAGGACGCCGGCCGGAACCGTGTCGAGGCGGCCATCGAAGCCTCGCGCCTGCGGCTGCGGCCCATTCTGATGACCTCGTTCGCGTTCACCTTCGGCGTGATCCCGCTGATGCTCTCCCGCGGCGCCGGCGCGGAAATGCGCGTGGCCATCGGCACCGCGGTGTTTTTCGGCATGTTGGGCGTGACGTTTTTCGGCATCTTCCTGACGCCGGTCTTCTACGTTGTCATCCGCGGCGTGCTGGAGCGCCGGAAACGGGCCGCCGGCGCCGCGCTCCCCGGCGGCAAGATCGCCGGCGTGTTGACCAGCCTGGCTCTGCTGGGCGCCGTCTCGACGCTGTTCCTCAGCGGCTGCGCGGCCGGGCCGAATTATCACCCGCCGCAAACCCAGGTGAGCGCCGCGTTCGCCAACGGCGGGGCGACGAATTTCGCCGCCGCACCCGTCGCCGTCACCTGGTGGCGCGGCTTCAACGACGCCACGCTCAACCAGCTCGTGGACCGCGCCGTGGCGACGAACCACGACCTCCGCATCGCCACCGCGCGCCTGCGGGAGGCGCGCGCGTTGCGCTCCCAGGCGGTGCTGGACCTGGCGCCGACCATCACCGGCAGCGCCGGTTACAACAAATCGCTGGCGAGCAAGGACTCGATTCCCTTCTTCTCTGTGCCGCGCAGCGCACGCGAGCTGCAGCTTTACAGTGCCGGCTTCGACGCGACCTGGGAGGTGGATTTGTTCGGCCGCGTCCGGCGTTCGGTCGAGGCCAGCACGGCGGACGTCGCCGCAGCCGAGGCGTCGCGCCGGGACGTGCTCGTGAGCCTCATTGCCGAGGTGGCGCGGAATTATTTTGAGTTGCGCGGCACGCAAAACGAACTGGATGTCGCCCGCCGCAACGTGACCAACCAGCAGGACACGCTGGACATCACGCTGGCCAAGCTCAAGGCCGGCCGCGCCACGGAGCTGGACGCCGCCCGCGCCCGCTCGCAATTGAACGCCACGCTGGCGCTCGTCCCGCCGCTGCAGGCCAGCATCAAGGAAAACATCTACCGGCTGAGCGTCCTGATCGGCCAGCCGCCCGCAACACTGGAGCCGGAACTCGCCAGCCCCGCGCCCATCCCGGCGCTGCCCGCGCTGGTGAACCTCGGCCGGCCGGAGGAACTCCTGCGCCGCCGGCCGGACATCCGCGCCGCCGAGCGTTCCCTCGCCGCCGCCACGGCACGCATCGGCGTGGAGACGGCCGACCTGTTCCCGCGGGTCACGTTCAACGGCAATCTCGGCGTGTCGGCGGGCGAAGTGTCGGGCCTTTTCAAATCCGGCGCCGACACCTACTCCTTCGGGCCGCAGATCACTTGGGCCGCGCTGGACCTGGGCCGGGTGCGCGCCCGGATGCAGGCCGCGCACGCGGAGGCCGACGCGCAGCTCGCCACGTATGAAAAGACCGTGCTTACGGCGCTGGAAGAAACCGAGGACATGCTGGTGGAGTTCGACCGCGCGCAGGCCCGCCGAGACTACCTGATTGCCTCGGCCCGCGCCGCGGAAGACGCCGTGGCGCTCGCCAACCAACGGTACCAGAGCGGCATTGACGAATTCCTCACCGTGCTGGACGCGCAACGGACGCAGTTGTCCATCCAGGAGCAACTGGCGCAGAGCCAGCTCAAGACGGCAACCTCGCTGGTGGCGGTTTACAAGGCGCTGGGCGGCGGCTGGGAAATCGAACAGCCCGCCGTGCCGCCGGCTGCGGAACAGACGGCGCAGAAGTGAGGCGCGGTCCCCGCCGCGTCACCACGCCACCGGCACGGTGAGGCGTTTGCCAAAGCGGTTCACGAAATGAAGCTGCCGGTGCGCGGCGCCGTATTCGTGGACGAGCCGGGTGATCTTCACGTCGAAGCAGCAATATTCCGCGATCTCCAACAGCTTGCCCTCGCGATACCAGCGGATGGCCTGCAGGCCCTCGCTGGTTTTTTCCACGCCGAGCGTGGCCGTGGCGATGGCGTCCAGTGAGAGCCGGTGCGGCAGGGTCTTCTGCAATTCAACCAGCATGTCCAGCGTCGGTACCTGCGCCGGATCGAAAAACGGGTTGTGCCCGACCAGCACCTCGTAGTCGAACCGGAGGACATTGAAGCCCACGACGAGGTCGGCGCGCCGCAGTTCCTCGATCAGCTCGTTCACGCGCGATTCGGGGTAAATCTCGTAGGTGCCGCGCGTCGTGCTGAAGGTGACGCCCACGCTCATCCGCATGTCACGAATGTTGCCCCAGCCGCCCACGTCGTCGGCGGATTTCTGCGTTTCCAGATCGAAATAGACGATGTTCTTCATCGGCGGCGTTGCCAGGGCGCCAGCCGTTCGCCGGCCCAGATCGCCGCCACCGGCTGGCGCTCGCGCACCAGCGCCGCGCGGGCGCCGTCCACCAGCACCTCGGCGGGAAGCGGACGGCTGTTGTAGTTCGAGCCCATCACCGAGCCGTAGGCGCCGGCGCTGAGCAGCGCCAGGCAGTCGCCTTCGCCAACCTTTGGCAGCGGCCGGTCTTTCGCGAAATAGTCGCCGGACTCGCAGATCGGGCCGACGACATCCGAGGGCACCGTGGCGCCGGGTTTGCGCCGCACCGGCACGATCTCGTGGTAGGCGTCGTAAAACGCCGGCCGGATGAGGTCGTTCATGGCGGCGTCCACGATGACAAAATTCTTATGGCCGGTGCGCTTCACGTATTCGACGCGGGTCACGAGAATGCCGGCATTGCCCACGAGGAAGCGGCCCGGCTCGACGAGAATCTTCAACCCCAGCGGGCGGAGCAATGGCACCAGCGCGGCGGCGTAGCCGGCCGGCGTGAGGATGCCGCGACCCGCGGGCGTGCGCCACCAGGCCGCCGCGCCGCTGGCCAGCGCCGATTCATAGACGATGCCCAGGCCGCCGCCGATGCTGAGGAACTCGAAGCCGTGCCGCGCCGCCAGCCGCTGCGCCAGCGGGGCCACGCGCTCGACGGCCTGCCGGAACGGCGTCACCTCCGTGAGCTGGGAGCCGATGTGCATCTGGAGGCCGCGCAGCCGGAGGTTTTTCAATTTCGCCGCGCGGGCATAGACGCCTTCCACCGTCTCGAAGGCGATGCCGAATTTGTTCTCGTAGGTGCCGGTGGTGATCTTGTGATGCGTGCCGGCGTCCACGTTCGGGTTCACGCGCACGGCCACCGGCGCAACCTTTTTCAAACGCGCCGCCACGCGGTTGATGCGGACCAGCTCCGGCTCGCTCTCGACGTTGAAGCAGTAAATGCCGTGGCGCAGGGCCAGCGCGATCTCCGCCTCGGTCTTGCCGACGCCGGCGAAGACGCATTTGGCCGGGTCGCCGCCGCCGGCCAGGACGCGCTCGAGTTCGCCGCCGCTGACGAGGTCGAACCCCGCGCCCAGCCCGGCGAACGTGCGGAGCACGGCCAGGTTCGAGTTCGCCTTGAGCGCGTAGCAGATGCGGTGGTCCAGCGGCGCCAGCGCGCCGGCCAGCTTCTGGAAATGGTCGGCCAGCGTCGTTTGCGAATAGACGTAAAGCGGCGTGCCAAACCGGGCCACGAGCGCCTCGAGGGCGACCTGGCCGCAGTGGAGCCGCCCGCGGATGTAGCGGAAATCGTGCATCGCGCGGTGTTATGCCAAAACCGCGCCAGCGTTGTCACGGAAACACTCGCCGGCGCTCCGCGCTTGCGGCGACGCCGGCCGGTGCCTACCTTCCGGCGCGGTGCAAACCTTGCTCGACAGCATCGAAGCCGACGCCGACAAGCGCCTCACCCTCCCGCCCGGCACGCATCCGGCGCAGGAGGTGGCGCGCTACCGGCGATTCCTGCGCTTCGAGACGCAGCGCCTGCGCATGCTCCATCGGAACGGCGCCGGCGGCCGCGCGATCTGCCGCGCCCGGGCCGGGGTGGTGGACGCGCTGCTGTGCCGCACGATGGAGGATTTGCAGGCGGGAGCGGCCGCGGCGGCGGCCGAGGTGTGCCGGACCTGCGCCCTGGTGGCGATCGGCGGCTACGGCCGGGGCGAGTTGAATCCGTGCAGCGATCTGGACGTGATGCTGCTGCTGGAGGGCGAGAACCGGGCGCGCAAAGCGCCGCCCGCGCCGCTGGAACTGTTCACCGGCGGGCTGATTTTCGACATCGGCCTGAAGGTCGGCCACTCCGTCCGGACGGTGGCGGACTGCGTCGAGGTCGCGAACCGCGACATGCAGTCGAAAACGTCGTTGATCGAGGCGCGGCTGATCTGCGGCGACGCGAAGTTGTTTGCCGCGATGCAGCAGGCGGTGCTGGCCCGGTGCGTGCGCCGGCACGAAAACGAATACATTGAGGCGCGGCTGGCCGACCAGGCCGCGCGCCGGACCAAATACGGCAACTCCGCCGCCATGCAGGAGCCGAACATCAAAAACGGTTGCGGCGGGCTGCGCGATTTTCAAAATCTGCTCTGGATGGCCTTCTTCAAATACCAGAGCCGCACGCTCGCGGACCTGCGGAAGGAAGCCCTCATCAGCGAGGAGGAGGAGGTGCAACTGGAGGCCGGTTACGATTTCCTGCTGCGCGTGCGCAACGAACTGCACTACCTCACGGAGCGGCCGGTGGACGTGCTGACACGCAACTACCAGCCGGCGGTGGCCTACCACCTCGGCTACACGGACCGCTCGCTGGCCGTCCGGCAGGAGAAGTTCATGCGCGATTACTACACGCATTCGCGCCGGATCTACCTCATCACGCGCACGCTGGAGCAGCGCCTGGCGCTGTTGCCGCAGCCGCATCGCCTGCCCACGCTGCGGCACTTCCTGCGCGAACGCCGCCGCAACGCGGCCTACGCGGTGGACGGCTTCAAGTTTGTGGACGGGCAGGTCCACGCCGAGGTGGAGCGCGTGTTCCGCGAGGATCCGCGGCGCCTGATGCGCGTGTTCCGCTACGCCCAGCAGCGCCATCTCACCCTCAGCCCGGACATTGTCCAGCGCCTCCGCCACCGGGGGGAGCTGCTGGACGAGAACTTCCGCCGCGACCCGCACGTGCGCAAAACCTTCCTGGAAATCCTCAACCAGCGCGGCGAGGTGGCGCCGGCCTTGCGCGCCATGCACGAGGTCGGCCTGCTGGGGCGCTACCTGCCGCCGTTTGAGAAGCTCACGAACCGCGTCCAGCACGAGTTCTTCCACCAATACGCCGTGGACGAGCACGTCCTTGTCTGCCTGGAAAAACTGGACCAGATCCAGGGCGCGACCGAGCGGCCGTTTGCCGCCTATGCGCCGCTGTTCCAGGAGGTCGAGCGGCCGTTCGTTCTTTACCTCGCCATGCTGCTCCATGACACCGGCAAGGCCACCGGCAGCCGGCACCACGCGGAGGACGGCGGGCGGATTGCCCTGAGCGTGGCCCGGCGGCTGGACCTGGATCCCGCGGCCACGGCGGCCCTGCATTTCCTGGTCCACCATCACCTGGCGATGGTGCAGGTGTCGCAGCGGCGCAACCTGGACGATCCGGGGGAAATCCGCCGCTTCGCCACGCTGGTCCAGACCCTGGAGCGGCTCAACCTGCTCACGCTGCTGACGTTTGCGGATTCCATGGGCACGAGCGACCAGCTCTGGACCGGGCACAAGGAATCGCTGCTCTGGCTGCTGCATCACCGCACCCACGAGTATCTGGCCGGCCGAGGACAACCCTTGCAGGTGGACGCGCGGCAGCGGGAGGTGTTGAAGGAGGAAATCCGCGCCGCAGCGCTCCAGACCGTGAGCGACGACGAGCTGACGGCGCATTTCGCCACGCTGCCGGCGCGCTATTACCAGTTGCGCACCGGCCCGGAAATACTCGCCGACCTCGCACTCACGCACCGGTTCATGGTCCAGTTGAGCGCCGAGCAGGCGGCCGTGCTCGCGCCGGTCGTCGAGTGGGTGCATGACGAGGATCGCGGCTACTCCCGGCTCCGGCTCTGCACCTGGGACCGCACCGGGCTGTTCAGCAAGATTGCCGGCGCCCTGACCGCGGCGCGGCTGAACATTCTCAGCGCCGAGGTGTTCACGCGCGCCGATGGCATCGTGCTGGACACGTTCCTGGTGACGGATGCCGCGACGAGTTCGCCCGCCACCGAGCGCCAGCAGCAGCTCTTCAGCCAACACCTGGACGAGGGCCTGCAGGACGAGGAGGCGCTGGCGCGGGTGATCTTCCAGCAAAAGCCGGTGGCGCTGCCACGCCTGTCCGAGGGCGAGCGGCTGCCGACGGAGGTGGCGTTCGACAACGCCGCGTCCGAGCTGGGCACCGTGCTCGAGATCGAGGCCGAGGACCGGTTCGGGCTGCTGTTCGCCATCGTGCGGACGCTGGCGGAGCTGGACGTGGACATCGTGGTGGCCAAAATCTGCACGGAAAAGGGCGCGGCGATGGACACGTTCTACGTGCGGGAACTGCACCATCCGAAGATCGAATCGGTGACGCGTCAGAAGCAGATCGCCGCGCGGTTGAAGGCGGCCATCAAGAAGCTGGCCTGAGCGCCGCCGCGCCTGCCCGCCTGAAATTTGTCGCTGCGAGGTTCCGCCGTTGGACTATGCTGGCCGGCGCGTCACCGCGTTGACGCATTATGGACAAGCTGCTGCTCATTGATGACGAGGCGGACATGCAATACTCGTTCCGCCGCATTTTCGGCTCGCCGCACATGCAGGTGACCACCGCCTCCAGCGGCGAGGAAGGGCTGCGCCTGGTTGCGCAAGTCCGGCCGGACATCGTCATCAGCGACATCCGCATGGCCGGCATGGATGGGTTGGAAACGCTCCGGCGCATCCGCCAGCTCGATCCCAAGCTGCCGGTCATCCTGATGACGGCGCACGGCACCACGCAAAAGGCCATCGAGGCGATGAAGCTTGGCGCCTACGACTACCTGCTCAAACCCTTCGAGGTGCCGAAGCTCCAGCAGCTCGTGTTCGCCGCGATCCAGGCAGCGCGCGACATGAAACGTGTCGTCTCCTACGAACCGCTGTTGCAGTCGGAGGATTACGAGCTGGGCATCGTGGGCCGCAGCGAGCCGATGCAGGCGGTCTTCAAGCTCATCGGCCAGCTCGCGGCGTCGGACGCCACCGCGCTCATCACCGGCGAGAGCGGCACCGGCAAGGAACTGGTCGCCCGCGCCATCTACCATCACAGCCGGCGCAGCCAGCAGCCGTTCATCGCCATCAATTGCGCCGCCATTCCGGAAAACCTCCTGGAAAGCGAGCTGTTCGGCCACGAGAAAGGCGCGTTTACCGGCGCCACCGCGCAGCGCATCGGCAAGTTCGAGCAATGCCACGGCGGAACGGTTTTTCTCGACGAAATCGGCGACATGTCGCTCGCAACGCAGACCCGAATGCTGCGCGTGCTCCAGTCCGGCACCTTCGAACGCGTCGGCGGCAACGAGACGTTGCAGGCCGACGTCCGCATCATCGCCGCCACGAACCAGCCGCTGGAGCAAGCGGTCGCCCGCCGCCAGTTTCGCGAGGACCTATTTTACCGGCTGAACGTCGTCCGCCTGCACCTGCCGCCGTTGCGCGAGCGCCGTGCGGACATTCCGCTGCTGGTGAATTATTTTCTGAAGAAGATCGCGCAGCAGCAAAAACTGCCGCCGAAATCCATCGCCGCCGACGCGCTGGCCGCGCTCGAAGCCTGCCACTGGCCCGGCAACGTCCGCGAACTGGAGAACGCCGTCCATCGCGCCGTCGTCATGGCCAAAGGCGACGCCATCCTGCCGGCGAACCTGCCTCCGGAAGTCCAGCAGGGCAGCGTGGTCGCGGTGGCGACCGCCGCGGAGCCAGCGCCGACCCCACCGGCGCCGGCGGGTGCCGCGGCGCAGCCCGACGTTGCGGACCTGACGGCGGCGTTGTTCGCCTGGGCGCGGCAGGATGCCAAGCGCAAGCTCATCCCCGCCGTGGAACGGGAGCTGGTGGTCAACGCGCTCAAGGAAACGCGCGGCAATCAGGTGCAGGCGGCCAAATTGCTTGGCATCACCCGCGCCACCCTGCGCAAGCGGCTGGAAAAGTTCGGCATCAAGCAGGAACTGACGGTTCAGTGAATCCAGCCGGCGGCGATCATCGCGCGGACGGCGCCGTAGGCAAACAGCCCGGCCGCGGGAATGGTCAGAATCCACGCCCACACCATCTGCTCGACCACCGTCCACTTGATCGCGTCCAGACGCTTGGCGGCGCCGACGCCCATGATGGCCGCGGAAACAATGTGCGTGGTGGACACGGGGATGCCCAGACTCGTCGCCACCAAGATGACCGTCGCCGAGGTCGTCTCCGCCGCGAAGCCGTGGACGGGTTGCAACCGGACCATCCGGTGGCCGAGCGTCTTGATGATGCGCCAGCCGCCGGCGGCCGTGCCGCTGGCCATCGCCAGCGCACAAACCACCTTGATCCAAAGCGCGATGGTGAGCGGCGCCCCCGCCGGCGGCGTGGGCGTGCGGAGGAAGCCAAGCCAGCCCGGAAGGTGGGCAAACACTCCGGTCTGCGTTGCGGTCAGCAGCGCCAGCGCGATGATGCCCATGGTTTTTTGCGCGTCGTTCGTGCCGTGCATGAAGCCCATCGAGGCCGAGCTGAACAACTGCATTTTGCCGAAGGCGCGGTTGACGGTTTGCGGCCGCCAGTTTCGCAAGAGAAAATACAGCAGGCCCATCACGAGAAAGCCGATGATCAGCCCGCAGATGGGCGATGTGATCATCGGCGCCACCACCTTCCACAACACGCCCTTGCCCATCCACCAGTGTTGGTGCGAGGGGATGGACCAGATGACGACGTCCCAGTGATTGTGCGCCGCGGCCAGCGCGCCGCCGCACAGCCCGCCCACCAGCGCATGGGACGAACTGGAAGGCATCCCAAACCACCAGGTGATGAGGTTCCAGGCGATCGCGCCAAACAGCGCGCCGATCAACACCTGCGAGTTCACGAACGTGGCGTCCACGAGGCCGGAGGCTATGGTTTGGGCCACGGCCGTGCCCCACATCGCGCCGGCAAGGTTGGTGACCGCCGCCATCACCACCGCCTGCCGCGGCGTGAGCACCTTGGTGGAAACGACCGTGGCGATGGAGTTCGCCGTGTCGTGGAAGCCGTTGATGTATTCAAAAATCAACGCCACCACGATGACCGTGAAGATGAGCGTCATGGTTGGAAGGCGTGGACGGTTCAGGAATTCTTCAGCACCACCTCGACCACGACGTTGCCGGCGTCCCGGCACCGGTCAATGACCTTTTCCATCAACTCGTAGAGATCCTTGAGAACCACCACCTTCAACGCCTCGTGCCGCCCGCTGTAAAGGTCGCGCAGCAGCTCGATCATCAGCTTGTCCGCCTCGCCTTCGATGTATTGCAGCCGGTTGTTGAGTTCCTTGATCTTCTGCAATTGCTGCAGGTTGCGCAGTTGCCCGATCATCGCGACCACCGTGCCGGTGGCCTTTTCCATCGCCTGCGCCTGGCGGGTAAAATCCACCCCGGCCACGTGGGGCGCGGCGATGTCCAGCCGCTCCGCGAACTTCTCCACGGTCTTGGGAATCTTATAGAGCGCCAGGGAAAGCGCCTCGATGTCCTCGCGCTCGATGCCCGTGATGAACGTTTTGACCAGCTCCTCGCCGATCCGCTCGGTGATTTTTTTTTCCTTCCGGCGCGCCAGCACCAGATCATCAAGGTTCTTCCGTCCGTCCGGATTCTGGAGGAATTGGATGAGCAGCCGGACGCTCTCATGCGCTTCCTGTGCGCTCTCTTCGAGCAGTTTGTAGAACCGGTCGCCTTTTCCGAACAGCTCCTGCAATGAAAACATAGCGCGACCATTTTGCCGCAACAGCCGCCGTTGTCACGCTTTCGTGACCAGGAGTTGTCAGACGCGCGCTGCCAGCGAGGGCCGTTCGGCGGTGCAAACAATTTCTTGACCGGCCATACTAACTGTCATACTGTCCTATGACACATAATCAATCAGCCTGAGCCTTATGAAACCGATGCTTCCTGCCGCGCGACAACCCCGAACGTCCCACTTTGATTTCAAAAGCGTCGCCGCCGGCCTGCTCCTGGGCGTGGTCCTTGCCTTGGCCGTGGCTGCTGGCGGTCGCGCCAGCCAGCCCGGCCGCTACTCGGTCGCCGTGGGCGGCGGCCACGCCTTTATCCTCGACACCGCCACCGGCCAGGCGTGGGAGAAATTCACGCTCGCCTCCGAAGGCAATTCCTCGCCCGATTTTTTAGAACCGAAACTGAAGTGACCGCCGGCCGGCGCGCGGCCCGGCTGGGGTCGCGCGCCCGAAGGCGCCGTTTGCCATGCTTATTCAACTCGATTTCAAATCCGGCAAGCCGGTCTATCTCCAGGTGGTGGACCAGATCAAGGCCGCCGCCGCCTCGGGCGCGCTGAAACCCGGCGAGCCGCTGCCGTCCATCCGCCCGCTCGCCGAGCAACTCCGCCTCAACCGCAACACGGTGGCCAAGGCCTACACGGAACTGGAGGGCCAGGGCATCATCGAGACCGTCGCCGGGCGGGGCTGCTTCCTTCGCTTGAACAATTCGCCGTTCCGCAAGGAGGTCCGCCGCCAGTTGCTGGCGGACGAACTCGACCACGCGGTCGTGCAGGCGCACCACCTGCAGATCGGCCGGACGGACTTCCTCGCCCTGGCCGCAGAACGCTTTGACGCCTTTGAACAAAAACGTGCCGATGCCGAACCCAATTCATCCAAGCAGGAGAAACCATGAACACCGCAACCCCCGTCATTGACATCCAGCACCTGGTCCGCCGCTACGGCCACACCGACGCCGTGAACGGCCTGAGCCTGCGCGTCGCGCCCGGCCGTTGTTACGGCTTCTTCGGCCGCAACGGCGCCGGCAAGACCACTACGATCAAGTGCCTGCTGAACTTGTTGCGGCCCACCGCCGGTGACATTCGCGTCTTCGGCCTCGACCCCGCGCGGCACGAGGTCGCCGTCAAATCCCGCCTCGCCTACGTGCCGGACTACGTCGCCTTCTACCCATGGATGACCGTCCGCGAAACGCTGGATTACCTCGCGTCGTTCCGCGAGCAGTGGAACCGCGACACCGAACGTGCCCTGCTGGACCAGTTCCGCCTCGATCCGGGCCAGAAAACCAGCCACCTCTCGAAGGGCCAGCGCACCCAGCTCGCGCTCCTCGTGGCCATCTGTCCCGAACCGGAACTGCTCGTCCTCGACGAGCCGACCTCCGGGCTGGATCCGATCGTCCGGCGCGAGTTCATCGAAACCGTCATCGGCGCCTACCAGGAAAGCGATCCCGGCCGGCGAACCGTGTTCGTCTCCACGCACCTGATCGCTGAATTCGAGGGGCTGATTGACGAGTTCACGATCATTGACCGCGGCCGCGAAGTGATGACGCTGGCGTCCGACACGGCCCGCGAGCGTTACCAGAAAATCTACGCCCGGTTCGCCACGGAGCCGCCGGTGGTGGACCTCGGCGAGGCGAAGGTTTTCCGCCGCGAAGGCCGCGAGCTGGAGGTGATCGTCAACGGCAACTCGGCCGAGGTGCTGGCGCGGCTGAAGGCGCTGCGGCCGGAGGCGATCAACACCGAGGCGCTGACGCTGGAGGAAATCTTCGTCACCGCGCTGAAAACCGGAGGACCGGTGGCATGAAACCGGAGCGAAACGTCTCGCTGGCCTACACGCTGCCGGAGTGGTGTCGCACGCCGGTGTTCCCGGTCATCGTCGGCAAGGAACTCCGCGCCCTCATGCCGCTGTGGCTGGTGACGTTGTTGGTGCTGATTGTCGCCCGGCTGGGTGGCGATGCGCGGAGCTTCAACCTGGAACTGGTGCTTAACGCGGGTTGCTGTCTCGTGCTTGGCGCCGGCTTGTTCGGCCATGAGTTTGGCCACCACACCATGCCGTTATTGCTGGTCCAACCCCGGTCCCGCGCCTCGATCTGGCGCGCGAAGATCGGGGTGCTGGCGGCGATTGTCCTGCTTAACTGTCTCAGCTCGGCCGCTCCCGTGATTTTCTTTGGGATGCGGGCTTCGACAGGGTATTTGCTTTTCTACCTCGCGCTCCTGGGCGGTGCATTTCTCAGCGCGGTCGGTGTGGCGCCGTGGATGACACTGCTCACGCGCAGCACGCTGGCGGGTGCGGTGTTCACCGCCGTCTGGCCGGCGTTGTTCTGGCTGGTCGCCAATTTGCTCGCGCTCGCCATCTTTGGAGTCAATCCATCGAACCCGGACCTTTCGGAGTCGTTCACGCAGGTCTGTTTCGCGGTCCTGTTGTTGGTTCACTGGCTGGCCGCGCCGGTGCTGGGTTATCGCGCGTTTATTCACTTGCAGGCGTTGGATGGTCCCAATCCCGAGTTACGCCTGCCGCGCTGGCTGGCGCGCTGGCTGCCGGCCAAAGCGGTGGTTGCTGATGTGCCGCGCCGCCGAAATGTGGTCTGGGAACTGGTGAAAAAGGAACTTCACCTTCAGCAAATGACTTTCCTGCTGGCCGGTTTGTTCTGCCTCGGCTGGCTGGCGGCCGTCGTCTTGGAAATGATCCGGTTGATGTATGGCAATCTGGAAGCCGCCGGCACGGACCCACTTGTTTGGGTGTTCATGTATCTGTTCATGGTTCCGCTGCTGGCGGGCGCGCTGAGTTGCGCGGAGGAGCGGCAACACGGCACGGTAGCTTCGCAGTTGATCCAGCCGCTTGCCGCGTGGCGCCAATGGGCAGTGAAGGTGGGCGTGGTGTGCGGTCTGGCGTTGGTGCTCGCCGTGGGACTGCCGCTGCTTTTGCTCTTGGTGTCGCCGTTTCCGGAAGCGCGACGCGAGTTCACGGGCGACGCTATCGGCTCTTCCCCCTACGTGCTCGGCGCCTGCTGTCTGGCCATTTATTTTTCATCACTGTCCCAGACAAGCGTCCGCGCGCTGCTGTCGAGTCTGGTGGCCGTCGTGCTGACCGGAGCGGCGTTGGGGACGTTCATCAACAAGTTTTTGCTTTTCGGTCAGGCACTTCCCGATTGGAAAGTGTTTCACGAAGAGCCGTTCGCTCTCCCGGCCACGATTCTGGAGGTCGTTGGTGCGTTGCTTATGCTGTCACTGCTGCTCGGTTTCGCGCTGGCCAATTTCCGTCGCGTGGACCGCGGCGCGCGCCGTGTGTTGGGGCAAATGGGAATTGTGGCATTGGTCATCGGCGTGTGGTGCGTCGCGTTTTTTTCCTTGGCCGTGGCAGGCGAAAGCGCATTCCAGAGAGCGGCCGCGCGGCAAACCCAGTTGGTCCAGCCGCCGAAACCGCCGCCGTGGCGCCTGGACCGGGTGTTGTTACAACACAACGGTTTCTTGTCGCTCAACACGGACAAAATCCTCCGTGCGTTGGACGCGGTGCGGCGTGGTGCCACGACGACCGGACAGACCTTGCCACCAACGCTGCCGCTGACCAACCTCGTGGCCCAAGGCTTCCTCAAGAGCGCGGATGTTCAGGACTACGACGGCATGGACGCCACCGTCCTGCCCAGCGCCGACCGGACCCTGCCGGAGGCGGTCCTGCTGCGGATCAACTCGCCGCGCGGGATCCAAATGGTGGTGCGGGCCACCGGCCATGTGGAACTGCTGGCGCACTACGAAACCGAGCAGGCTGCGTCGGCACTCAACTTGTTTTTGTTGAATCACCCACAGGAACCGCTCCTTCGCGACGGCCGGTTGAACCCGTTGGTTACCGCCGCGGCGCCCGACCTGAATTGGGATGACGTGAAGGTGCCGCTTGCCGACACGGCCGCGTTGGATCACGCCGTGCGCGAGCAATCGCAGACGATCGTCGCCTATTCCCAAACCGCGGTGGAATATTCCAGCCACGCCTGGCAACGATTTTATGCGCTGGCCGACGGCAGCGTCCGATGGCGGATGGAGACGACACCGGATTCACCCCTGACGGGCGTTTTCTCCGAGCCGCCACGCCCGATGATGGACCTCCGGATGATGATCCGCTACGGCCTGGTCAAATTGCCGGCGGGCATGACGCTCCGAACCGGAGGCGACACAAACCCGCCAGCCCCGCGCCCGAACGCCAATGCGATCTGGCCGCTAAGTTGGGAGCCGCCCGGGGCCAGTGAAAATCCAGTCTTCACGCTGTGGGGCCAGCAAACCGCGGCGGGAGCAACCAATTTCCCGACGACGTTGATCACCGAAACCAACCCGCCGGTCATCGTCGCCGCCGCGATGGCGCATGCCGAGTTGGACCAGATGCGGCAGGCGAGCCTGGCGCTGCGCGTCTTTGCCCTCGACGAACGGCCGGAGCCGCTGTCTCTGGGCGACGGCCGGCTCAACCCAGCGCTGACGAATCTTGCCCCGGCTGTGAACTGGGGCGACGTCGAAGTGGTAGTGCCGAACAAGACGGCATTGCAGCACCGGTTGCGGGAGGCGCCGGACACCATCATCGCCCGATCGCGGGCGGTCGTGCCCAGCACCGACGGCCGGTGGCAGCGGTTTTACGCGCTGGCCAACGGCAGCGTGTGTGGGCTGATGCATGACCGGCCCGGCGAGGCGTTGGCGGGAGCCTGGCCGCGGCCAATACCTCCGAAGACTATGATGTCGAGGGAGATGATGATCCGCTATGGGCTTGCGCCCGCGGAAAAAGGCGTTGAGTATCGGGTCCGGACCGGGGACTTTTCTGAGCCGGCGCCAGCGCAATAAGGTATTTTGCGCTGGCACAGAAATCGCTCTTTACAAGGCCATCGGGGCGGGTAACCTCCCCTCAACAATTTGATTTATGCGTAAGCTTTGGACACTCGCCGCCGCCGGCCTCATGGCGGCCTTCGCGGTCGGTTGCGCCGGCCCGGAGAAGAAACTGGGCCGTGGTATCAACAATGCGACCGAATTTGCCCGCCTGGGCGAGATCCGGCGCTCGGTCGAGCAGACGGCGCTCTTCGATGGTCCGTCTGTGGCCTACACCAGCGGCGTGATCAAGGGCTTCGACCGCAGCATGGTCCGGACCCTCGTTGGCGCCTACGAGATTATCACCTTCCCCATTCCCAGCTACGACCCGATCCTGCGCCCCGGCGGGCCGATCCTGCCCGATGCGACCGTGGGACCAGCTTTCCCGGACAGCTACTCGCCGGCGCTGATTTCCGACACGACATTCGAGCCGGACAATCACACCGGTTTCAGCGGTGGCGACATTGTGCCGTTCGTTCCAGGCAGCCGCTTCCACATTTTTGATTACTAAAAACGGGCCCATTCTCCAGGCGCCGACACCCTGTGGTTGGCGCCTTTTTTATTGATGAAGCTCGCCCGCGTCTCGCCCTGCAAAGTCAACCTGCTGCTGAACATCCTCGGCCGGCGGCCGGACGGTTTCCACGAGCTGGAGACGGTCATGCACCCGGTGCCGGTGTGCGACGAACTGGAGTTTGAAGTCGCGCCCGCCGGCGTCACGCTTACCTGCAGCGACCCCGCGCTGCCGACCGACAGCTCGAATCTCGTTTACCGGGCGGCGACTGCGTTCCTCCAGGCCGCGGACGTTCGCGACGGCGTGCGGGTACATCTGGAAAAACGCATTCCCATGGCGGCCGGCCTCGGTGGCGGCAGTGGCAACGCCGCCACAACGTTGCTGGGCTTGAACGGACTTTTCGGCGCGCCGCTCGATCCAGCGACGCTGACGCAACTCGCGGCCCAGCTCGGCTCCGACGTGCCATTCTTTCTCCAGCCGCAACCGGCCCTGGCGACCGGCCGCGGCGAGCAGGTGCAGACGCTGGACTGGTTTCCCGCGTTGCGCGGGGTCTGGGCCTTGCTGATTCATCCTGGATTTGGCATCGCCACGGCCTGGGCATATCAAAGCCTCGGGCGGTTCCCGCGGGCGCTGAACGGCGAGCCGGGCCGGGCACAGCGACTGCTCGCGCGGCTGCAGGCGGGCGATCTCGCCGGCGCCGGCACCGAGTTTTACAACTCGCTCGAAGGGCCGGCGCTGGAGAAATATCCGATCCTGGCGCTTTACCAGGAATTTCTGCGCGCGGAGGGCGCGGTCGGGACGCTGATGTCGGGCAGCGGTTCGACGACGTTTGCGCTGATCGCGGGCGAGGACGCCGCGCAGCGGTTGCGGGAGAAACACCTCGCCAAATTCGGGGCGCGGTGCTGGACGGTGGTGGTTCCGCTGCGGGGCGGCTGACTCGACCGCCGGCCGCCAGTGTGGCAGTTTTCTATTGCGCTGTCGCGGCGCGCCGTTAGCCTGTCCGCTGGTTTGTCCGATGGTGTAATGGTAGCACAGAGGTCTTTGGAGCCTTTAGTCCAGGTTCAAATCCTGGTCGGACAGCCAAAATTGCTAAGGAAATCGAGGGATCGTCGAATCCTGCCAGCTTCCGTATAAAAGCCCACGAGTCCGCGGGCAAAATGCGCCCCCCGCTCATGGAATGAAATATCGCCGGGCCGAAGGCGGAATCTACGGCCGGACTCCATCTATCCCTTTTGCCGCGTGGCCGGCTACAACGGCTCGCAGCGTGTTACCGGAGATTGACCAGTTCCTGCTGAGATAATGGCCTGAAGCTTCAGCGAAGATGGATGGCATCATGGCTGATACTGAGGTGAACAAGTGAACCCGGTAAAGCGCAAGGCAGAAACCAAGACCCTAAAAGGACAACGCTTGTGTGTGCGAAGCCTTGTATGCCCGCCGCTGGTTGCATGCCGGCGCCCGGGGATACCCTCATGCAAGACGAACCGGTCGAACACGTCTTGCAGGCCATCCGCCGCATCCACAGCGGCAAGCTCGGCCAGCCGGGCAAGCGCGAGTCAACTGATGACGAAAGTCTTGGATTTGAAGGAAACCGAGCCGGAGGCTGGCCCGGCCTCCGGTTTTGCTCAGCCTGAGCGATCAGGAACTTCAGGTCTTCAGGCTGCTGGCCAGAATCTGAGCAATAAGGAGGCGGCGCTGCAACTCCGGCCGGGCAAATACCGTCTCAACTTACAAAATGCGGTTGATGACCGAGCTGCGCGTGCGCACCAGCCCGGACTCAAGCCTGGATACCAGTTCCGGGCGCCTTCGGGCTGAACCGGAAGGCCTTTCTTGAGGGCGTTCCGGAGCCACGGCAACGGTGTGTCATGCGGCCGCGCCGCGCCGGCCCGACGGGGGGGCCCGGTGGCGTTGCGTTTCGTGCCGGTCTCCGTTAGCCTTGCGGATCGGCATGAGCAAATGCGTGGTCACGCTGGTTCACGGCACGTTTGCCCCGCACGCCCCGTGGGTGCAGCCCGGCTCCCGTTTGCGCGAGGCGCTGGCGCGTGAGCTGGGCACCAACGTGGAGTTCCAGACCATCAACTGGACCGGCCGTAACCGCTTCAAGGACCGTTTCCGCGCCGTCGAGGCCGCGGCAGCGAGCGTCGCGGCATCCGTCCAAAGAAACCCGGATGCGGCGCAGTTCATCATTGGTCACAGCCACGGCGGCAACATTGCGCTCGGGGCGCTCAATGACGCCGGCCTGGCCGCGCGCGTGGCCGGCGTGGTCTGCCTCTCGACGCCGTTTCTGCTGGTGAAGCGGCGCCGGTTTGAAGGCGAACACAACCGGCTGTTCCTGGCCGCGCAACTCGCGCCGATGATTGCCGCCTGGGTCTGGATCCTCGCGAAATTTGGCCTCAAGGAAACCACGGAATCGTGGATGTTTCTCAGTTCCATCGTCATCTGGCCGGTCAGTTACGGGCTGTTCCACTGGTTGACCGACAAGGCGCGGCTCCTGGCGGACCGGATGCGGCTTCCGCCGTTGCGCGAAAACCAACTCTTGATCCTCCGCCACAGCGGCGACGAGGCCGGCGCGGTGCTGAGCGCCTGCGCGCTGGCGGGTTCGCTGATCGAACCGCTCCTGGGCAGTCTCAACAAGCGATGGGAAGCCTGGGAGGAACGGCGGAAGAACCGCCTGTCCTGGTTTGAACTCGCGCTCGCCGCGCTCGTCGGCTGGGCCGTGGCCGACTGGATCATCGGCCGGCAGGCGGCGCCGGACATGAGCCGGCTGGGTGTGATTTTGGTTTCGCTGCTCGCGGGTGGTTTGCTGGGGCCGATGGTGTATCTGACGCTGTTTGCAGCCGGGACGTTGCGTTACCTGCTGCTCGGCGGGGCGTTCGTGTTGCTGATGCCGGCGGTGGGTGTGTTGACCCTGCCGTTCGGGCCGGAGGCGTTTGCAATCGGCCTGTTCATGCAGGTGACCGCCGAGGCCACGCCGCCCGGCCGCTGGCTGGTGCAATTATTTGCCTCGGTGTCCGGGGACGCCGAGGGCACGCCGCTCACGCACAGCGCGGCCTACGAGGATCCAGCCGTGCTGGAGGCCGTCTGCGCGTGGATCAAACAATCCGCCGCCGCTGCTCCCGCCGGCGCGCCTTCCGGTGGGAGCGCTGCTGGCGGTGGGTGAACGGGCGGCGCGGCTGCTTCAACGGCTGGTTTGCTTGGGTGGTTCGTGAATGCCAATCACCGCGCCCAGCGGATCCTGGATCACGGCCACGCGGCCGACTCCAGGGATAGCCATCACCGGCAACAACGCCTGCGCGCCCAGCTCGACGGCTTTGGCCAGAGTAGTGTCAGCGTCACCCACGATGACATAGGCCCGCCAATGCGTTGGGATTCCGGGCATCGGCGCCTGCATCATGCCGGCCACGCCCATGTCGTTTCCGCCTGCGTCGGCCGTGCCGGTTTTGAATAACAGGTAAGACGGGTCGCCTGCGGGTGCCCCCGGCGGGGCGAACGGCACCGCCTGCCAGCCGAAAAGTTTTCCGTAAAAATCGGCGGAGGCTTTGGCGTCGGCCGTGATCAGCTCGTTCCAACCGAAATGGCCCGGCTGGGGACACAGGGATTCGTTTGCTTCGCTCATGTGATGGCTGTGGTTATGATTCGATGCTTCCGGGTGCGGCGGCGTCATGCGAGGCCGTGCGCGTGCAATTGCCGCCAAGCTATCGCACGAAGCCCTGTCGCGCAAATGATCTGGATAAGGTCCCATCAAATTGGGCGCAACTTGACATGCCTGCCGGTGCGCCGGCTTCCAGCCGCCGCGCGGTCACGCCCTCGCCCTGTTGGCGCACGGTTTGGCGCCGCCTCACGGCGAGCGGACGCGGTAGAAGCGGGCGGGGAAATTCGTCCACTGCGGATCGCTGAAGTAGGCCGCGCCGTCGGTGAGCGTGTTGGTCCCCGCCGATGACCAGACCGGATTGGCCAGGTCGGCGCTGGCTTCCACCACCAAGACCAGACCGCGGGTTCCCGTGATGGTGAACCCAAACCGGTTCGTCCGCACGCCGAAGCTGGCGTCGCCGACCGGAATCTGCGCGTTCCACAGCACCGCTGGCAGGCCGCCGAACGTCAGGCCCCAGCCCGTGGTGCCCGGCAGGTGATAGGCGACCGCGAGGTTGTCCCCATCGAACACACCCAGGCCGACGCTCGGCGCGTTTCCCTGGAAATAGACGCCGGTCAGGGCAGCGCAACTGTTGAACGCGCTGTCGCCGAGGCTGCCGACCCTGGCGGGAATCGTGATGGTGACCAGCGCGGAACAGGATTTGAAGGCACTGCCGCCGAGGGCGGTGACGTTCGTGCCAAGCGTGACACTCGTGAGCCGTGGGCATTGCGAGAACGTTGCCGTCCCGAGGCTTGTCAGGCCGCTGCCGGTTGCGACACCAGCCAGCCGGCTGCAACCGGAAAACGCCACGGCGCCGAGGTTGGTAACGCTGTCGGGCAGGGTGACGTTCGTCAGGCTCTGACAGTTGGCGAACGCCTGGTTCCCGATGATCCTCACGCTGTTGGTCATCGTGACGCCGGTCAGGTTGGTGCAGGAGGCAAACGCGAAGCCGCCGATGCTGCTGACGTATCTCCCCATCGTCACGCGGGTCAGGTGGTTGTTGTTCAGGAACGCGCTGTCCCCGATGGCCGTGACCGGGCGGGCGCTGATTGTATCCGGGATGGTCACCGCGCCGCCGGGGCCGGTGTAGCCCGTGATGGTGACCGTGTTGTTGTTGATCGTGTAGGTGAACTGCGCCTGCACCCCGGCGGCGCACGCCAGCCCCGCCGCCAACGCCAGCAACTTCGCGGTCCGGGCGAGGAGTTTGAGGGAGAAGTGCGTGTTCAAGGTGTCCGGAAGCGTAAATACCAGACGGCAGTGGAACAAGGCAAAACCGGCCCCGGAACGTCACGAGCGGGTTGCCGGGCGACGCAAACCTGAACGCCGCGACGCCGAGTGTAAGGTGGTCCTGGCAATGTCGAGGGGGGCCAGTTATGTCGCCGGCAGTCTTGAGGCTTTGCGCTGCCGGCTGCCCGACGACGCGGCAGGACAGGGCGAAGTTCGAGGCGTGAAGTGAAAATTACTTGCCACGCGGCGCGCTCGCTGCGGAGGCCGTCGAAGAACATCCGGCGCGCTTGCGGCCACCACGGCAAACCACATTCCCGTCGCGGTTCACCCGCATCTGCCGAAACAGGAGAAGGCGTGGCCGACCGCCGCGACGTGAACGATACGGGGTTCAAGCTCCCTGGTGCGAACCGGCAGAAAAGGTTCGTCAAAGACGGCGCGCCCCCGCATCTTAACCGTTTGAAACGGCTGTGCTAATCGTTATGCGAAGAAGTCCTTCTTGGAAAGCAACCCGCGAACACATTCTCTTGGCGTGTCTGGTGGGCGCCACCCTGATCGCCCCCGCCGCCTTCGCCGGCGCCTCGCCCGAAACGCCGCCGCCGATGCTGGGGTTCACCGCGGCGCAGGCCACCAACGAGCAAAACTGGGAGCGCAAGTTTGACACCCACCTGGACGCCGCCGATCAGCGCGCGTGGCTGGAACGGATGTCGGCCGAACCCAATCACGTCGGCGCGCCGCACGACCGCGCGAACGCCGAGTTCATGCTCGCCCAATTTCGCGAATGGGGCTGGGACGCGCACCTCGAAACGTTTGACGTGCTCTTCCCCACGCCCACCCGGCGCGTGCTGGAAATGGTCGCGCCAACGGGCTTCACCGCCAGCCTGGAAGAACCGCCCGTGAGCGGCGACCGCACCTCGGATCGGACTCGGCACGCGCTCCCGCCTTACAACGCCTACGGCGCGGACGGCGATGTCACCGCGGAACTGGTCTATGTGAACCAGGGCATGCCGGACGATTACAAGGAACTGGACCGTCATGGCATCAGCGTCAAGGGCCGGATTGTGATCGCGCGCTACGGCGGCGGGTGGCGCGGCCTCAAGCCCAAGCTGGCCCAGGAACACGGCGCGATCGGCTGTCTCATCTATTCCGACCCGCGCGATGACGGTTACTCCGCCGGCGACGTGTATCCGAAAGGCGGTTTCCGCCCCCCGGAAGGCGTGCAACGCGGTTCGGTCGCGGACATGCCGGTTTATCCGGGCGATCCTCTGACGCCCGACGTGGGCGCGACCAAGGACGCCCCGCGGCTCGCCCGCGAAGCCGCGAAGACCCTCCTCAAGATTCCCGTGCTGCCCCTTGCTTATGCCAACGCGCAACCGTTGCTCGCGGCGTTGGACGGCCCGGTGGCGCCGGCCGCCTGGCGCGGCGGTCTGCCCATCACGTATCACCTTGGCCCCGGCCCGGCGAAGGTGCATCTCGCGGTGGCCTGCGACTGGAGCCTGAAGCCGATCTACGACGTCATTGCGACCCTGAAGGGCACCGAGTATCCGGACCAATGGGTCATTCGCGGCAATCACCATGATGGTTGGGTTTTCGGCGCGTGGGATCCGCTCTCGGCCAATGTCGCCCTGATGGCCGAAGCGAAGGCCCTCGGCGCGCTGGTCAAGGAGGGTTGGCGGCCCCGGCGCACGCTGGTCTATGCGAGCTGGGATGGCGAGGAGCCGGGATTGCTCGGCTCGACGGAATGGGTGGAAACGCACGCCGATGAATTGCGCCACAACGCCGTGCTCTACGTGAACTCGGACAGCAACGGACGCGGCTATCTGGACGCGGGCGGCAGCCACGACTTCCAGACGCTCGTAGGTCAGGTGGCCGGTGGCGTGCGCGATCCGGAAACCGGCGGGACAGTGCTGCAGCGAGAGCGGGCGAAAATCCAGGTCGCCGGCGCTGCCAAAAGCGCCGACGATGCGGCCCGGCGGCGGGCCAGGGAGGTTGCGGAGGGCACGGGTTTTCCCATTGGCGCGCTGGGTTCTGGCTCGGATTACACCCCGTTCCTGCAGCATGTCGGCATCGCCTCGCTGGACCTCGGCTACGGGGGCGAGGATCAGGACGGCGGGATCTATCACTCCGATTACGATTCGTTCGATCACTTCTTGCGGTTTGGCGACCCGCACTTCATGTATGGCGTGGCGCTGGCCGAAACCACCGGCCACGTGATCATGCGCGTGGCGGACGCGGACCTGCTGCCGATGCGGTTCAGTGATTTTGCGAACACCGTCGGCCGCTATGCCGGCGAACTGCACAAGCTGGCCGACACGATGCGCGAGGACACGGAACGGCAACACCAGTTGCTCCAGGCGAATGCCTTCCGTCTCGCCGCCGATCCGGCCAAAACCTATGTGCCGCCGGAGCGCGAGGACGACGTGCCGTTCATCAATTTCGCTCCGCTCGACAACGCCCTGGCGCGGCTCAAACGCAGCGCCCGCCTTGGCGACGACGCTTGCGCACACGCGTTGCGCGCGGACGCAAAGCCAGGCGCGGAGCAGCTTGGCCGGGTGAATGGCCTGCTCCAGGGTCTGGAGCAAACCCTCCTTGATCCCGCGGGACTGCCCGGCCGCGAATGGTACCGGCACATGATCTACGCCCCCGGCCTTCAGACGGGTTACGGCGTGAAGACGCTGCCGGGCGTCCGCGAGGCCATCGAACAGCGCCGCTGGGCGGAGGTGGACCGTTTCGTGACCATCGTGGCCAGGGCGCTGGACGCCTACAGTGACCGTCTGGACCAGGCAACGGCAGTGCTGAATTAGATCCGGATTTTCCTGAACCCTGCGACGGGGCGGACCACACGAGGCCGGTTTCTCCAGGCCGGAACGAGGCCGTGGAAATCCGGGTGGAATGGGCCATTGGCCCGTTACGGCGGGCGGCCAGCCCGCCAGCGGAGCCAAACCTTGGCCACACAATTTGGTGACTTTCCAGAACAGCCCTTCATCCCGCTCTGGACCCGCACGTTCCCTGCGTTGAGCTTCTTACTGAGGCCGTCGCGTTGGTTGTGCAACGGCGTGAACTTCAGCTCCAGGTCGTCACTGTCTCCGAGGATCTTTTCCAAGGCGGCGGTCCGCCGCGAAGCCCTCCGGTCTCACGTCCTTCATGGTGAAGTCAGTGCGCACCAGTCAAACGCGGGACCCGCGCGGGCCGCGCCTTCCACATTGTTTCTTCGTCATCAAGCATGACGACGACTGGCGCTGGAGTTGGCAGCCGACGCAGAGCCTGGAGCCATTCGGCGATGCGGTGCTGCTAAACCTTGGTGTAGTCGGAGGAAGGCGAGTATTCGGTGACCGCCGCCAGTGGAGCAACACCATGACGAACGATGCCTGGTGACTGTGGAGTGCTGATCGCGGCTTGATGGAAGAGCGGCCGGGATACCGGATGGCTGCCGAATTCGCCACCCGCGATCTCGTTTAATGCAGGATTCAATTTTTGAGCGCGGCGCTTTACGGTCCGATCATGTCGTCTCAAAAATCGTTCCTTTGCGGTATGCCACCAGGCCTGGCCATCTGTCTCGCAGCGCTCTGGGCGGGGGCGCTTCCCGCGCCGGCGAAGGAGGCGCGGCCGCTGATGCGTGATTTCATCGGGATCAATGGCCACACCGTGCAGTTCAAACCGGAGCTTTACCGGCCCGTGTGCGGGTTGGTGCGCGATTATCATCCGGTCCAATGGGATCTGGGCGGGAATCCGGCGGAATTGCCTGCGTTCCCCCTCGCCAAAAACGGCGTGGACTGGAACCACGTCTATGGTTCGTGGCGGGCGAAAGGCTGGAACATTGATGCCTGTCTGATGTTTGAGACCGTAAAACGGGCAGACTGGAAAGACCTCGAATCAGATGCCAGGGCTTATGGCAAATCCACCGCCGAGAAATTCGGACCGTCGGGCAAGCGGAAGCTCGTGGATGCGGTAGAAATCGGCAACGAGCCGGGCAAATGGAGTGACGCGGACTACACGCGCCTGTTCAAGGCCATGGCGGAGGGTGTCCGGACCGGTGATCCGAAATTGAAGATCGTGACGTGCAATCTCACGACCGGCAAAAGCGGCGCTTACGAGAAGAGCGTGACTTGCGTGGCGCCGTTTCCCGAATTGTTCGACGTGCTGAACCTTCACACCTACGCCCAACTCGAAGGCTGGCCGACGTGGCGCCAGAGCTTTCCCGAAGATCCGAAGCTGCCGCGCCACCTTCAAGATGTGGAAGCGCTCTGCCGGTGGCGGGATGCGCACGCGCCGGGCAAGCCGGTCTGGATCACCGAATTCGGCTACGACAGCAGCACGAAGCCACCGGCAAAGACGGGGGATTTTGCCCGCTGGATTGGGGTGACCGACACCCAGCAGGCGCAATGGCTCGTGCGTTCACTGCTTGTGTTTTCAGCGATGCCGGTCGAGCGCGCCTGCATTTATTTTTTCAACGACGACGATCAACCCGGCGTCCATGCCAGCGCCGGGATCACGCGGCATTTCCAGCCGAAACCCGCCTACCATGCACTGGCTCATTTGCAGCTCGTGCTGGGAGAGTATCGTTTCCACCGCATCGTCACCGATGAACCCGGCCGCTTGCGCGTGCAGGAATATCGGAACGACTCAACCAACATCATTTGGGCCATGTGGTCGCCGACCGGTGAAGGAAGGCGTTTCACCGCGACGCTCGCCAACCTTCCCGGCCAGCTCGTGGACGCGCAAAGGATGCCACGCGCCGCCGATCCTCCCGCCCGCCCGCCCGTCACCCGGGACGGCACCGGACAGGTGAACGTTCAGGTGGATGAAAGCCCGCTGTATTTGATTTTTGGGCAGCCGTAACTTCCGCGCCCGCCCGCGCTCCAGGCTCGGAGAATTGCAGCCAGGCTGGAACCTGTTATGCGTGGCCCATGATGCAGCCGCGGAAGAACGGGCTGGCGGCGAACGGGCCGGGTGGCATCGGCCTGACACCGGTTCTGGCCGTCGGCGCTGAAGCGGCCACTGTTTCCCCATACCAGGCCTGGCGAACTCAACGGATTGGAGCGCAAGTTGACGGCCCGGGGAATCCACCAAACGCGAACGTGACCGGCAAAACTGGCTGCCGTTGCGCCCGGAATTGGAAAGACTGCGCCAAGCCTACTGAAAACCACCGAGGCTGTTGGTCCCTGGACCTAACCCGGTTTGATCACATGCGTTCTCCTCGGATTGGCTCTTATGTCGCGATGAAGGTATCTTGGCCAAGTGAGCGAACAAGATTATCCCGGTCTCACCTCGGCGGAAGCGAAAGCCCGGTTGCTGCAATTTGGCCCGAACGCAGTGCGCGAGGAGCAACCGCACCCGGTGCGACTCTTCCTGCGCCGGTTCTGGACGCCCATTCCCTGGTTGCTCGAAGCGACCATCATCATCCAGCTTTTCCTCGGCGAGCGGGTCGAGGCCGGCGTCATCGCCGGATTGCTCGTCCTGAACGCCGTGCTCGGTTTCTTGCAGGAAGGCCGGGCGCAGAAGGCGCTCGCCTTGTTGCGCCAGCAACTGCACGTCCAGGCGCGCGTGCGGCGCGACGGCGGGTGGAAAACCATCAGCGCGGAAGCTTTGGTGCCGGACGATGTCATTCATCTGCGGCAGGGAGGCATCGTGCCGGCGGATGTCCGGCTGGCGGGCGGTTCGCTGCTGCTGGACCAGTCGGCGCTCACGGGTGAGTCCGCCGCCGTCCAGATCCCGTCGGGCAAGATCGCCTACGCCGGCGCGATGGTGCGCGGCGGCGAAACGGCCGGTGTGGTCACGGCGACCGGCACGCGCACGTTTTTCGGCAAGACGGCGGAACTGGTCCGCGGCGCCCACTCCGCCAACCGCCAGGAGCACGAGATCGTGCGCGTCGTGCGCGATTTGTTCGTGCTCAACGCCGGCCTGGTTGTCGTGGTGCTTGGCTTCGCCCACGCCGAGGGCATGACGCTCGCGCAGACGCTTCCGTTGATGCTGACGATCCTGCTCGCGTCCATCCCCGTGGCGTTGCCGGCGACGTTCACGCTGGCCGCCGCGCTCGGGTCGGTCGAGTTGTCGAAGCTCGGCGTGCTCGTGACGCGCCTGAGCGCGCTGCACGACATCGCCTCGATGACGGTTTTGTGCAGCGACAAAACCGGAACCCTGACGCGCAATGAGGCCACCGTCACCACGCTGCGCCCGGCGGACGGGTTCACGGAGGAACAATTGCTGCGCGCCGCGTGGCGCGCGAGCGATCCGGCGGGGCAGGACCCGGTGGATGGCGCGATGGTGCGCGCGGCGAAAGCAAAGTCACTGACGGAGGACGGCGCGGCGCAGGTCGAGTTCAAACCGTTTGACCCCACGACGAAACGTGCCGAGGCCACCTACCGTGAGGCGGACGGCGTGCGCCGCTACACGAAGGGCGCGCCCGCCGTCATTGCGCAGCTCTGCGGCGTGCCGGAATCCGCGTGGCAGCCACCGGCGCAGGAGATTGCCGCGCGCGGCCAGCGCGTGCTCGGGGTGGCGGCCGGCGGTGACGGGTCGCTGCGGTTTGCCGGTTTGATCGGTCTGGAAGACGCCGTGCGCGCCGACTCGCGCGCCGTGGTGAAAGCCATCCACGACGCGGGCGTCCGCGTGGTGATGGTCACGGGTGACAACGCGCTCACCGCCAGCGCCGTCGCGGAGCAGGTCGGCCTCGCACCGAAGGTCTGTCCGCCCGAAACAATCCATGGCGATCTCAGCGGCGCCGTGCTGGAGAACAGCGTGTTCGCGGGCGTTTTCCCCGAGGACAAATTCAGGCTGGTGCGCGGCTTTCAACGCCAGGGCGCGGTTGTGGGCATGAGCGGCGACGGCGTGAACGACGCGCCCGCGCTGCGCCAGGCCGAGGCCGGAGTCGCCGTGGCCAATGCGACCGACGTGGCCAAGGCGGCCGCCGCCATCGTCCTGACCAAGCCGGGACTGGGCGATGTGCTGCCCGCCATCGAAACCAGCCGGCGGGTGTTTCAACGAATGCTCACTTACACGTTGAACATGCTTTCGAAGAAAATCGAGCTGATGCTCCTGCTCGTCGCGGGTTTTCTCCTCACCGGCCATCAACCGCTCACGCCGCTGCTGATGGTGCTCATCATTTTCCTCAACGACTTCCTGACGATGGCGCTGACGACCGACCGCATGAGCGTCTCGTTGCAGCCGAACCGGTGGCGCACGCGGCCGATTGTCATCGCGGGAGTCGTGATCGGATTACTGCGGCTGGTCTTCACCTTTGGCGTGTTCGTGCTCGGGCGTTACGCGCTGGATCTCGACACGCCGCATCTGCAATCGCTCACCTTTGCCACGGTCATCCTGGGCGTGCAGGCGGGCGTCTATCTGCTGCGTGAACGCGGACACTGTTGGGTGTCGCGTCCAAGCCGCGCCATGCTCTGGAGCACGGTGCTGGCACTGGGCGTGACGGCGTTCATGACGCTGGCCGGCCTTCACTTTCCGGCCATCAGTCCGTGGCTGCTCGCCGCCGTCGCGGGTGCCGCGGTGGTTTATTTCTTCGCGCTCGACTGGTTCAAAGTTTGGCTCTTCGTCCGGCTGGAATTACGGTGAGGTCCGGCAACGTTTGAACGAAGCGCGGCTCCACCAGCTCGGCGATGGCCGCCGAGGCCGGAAGTCTTTGCCCGCGCAAAGCCCCGTGGAATTCCATCATGCGGCGCAGGGTGGCCCGTCATGCGGGATTCCCTTGGGCCTGCCTCGCCATGCTCGCGCTGATGGGACTGTTCGGCCTGGAAATGTTCCCCGACCTGGTGTTCAGCAATCCGGCGCCCGAACACAGCCTCACGATCTACAACGCCGCCTCCTCGCCGAAAACCTTGGGCATCATGCTGACCATCGCGCTGATCGGCGTGCCCGTCGTGCTCGCCCACATGATCAGCATCTACTGGATTTTCCGCGCGAGGTGAAGCTGGACAAAACAAGCTGTTGAGCGGCGTCGTTGGCGGCGCCAACCAGAATAGCCGGCTGTTGGCGGCGGCTCGGAACCGGGCACCGACCGGTGGCGGGTTGGCTACGCGCCGGCCGCTCAGGGCGACCCCCAGAATTGCGCGCCCGTGAAATCACAGTTCCACGCCACGACATCATCCATGTTGGCGCCACGGAAGTCGCAGTAGCGGAAGTATGTCCGCTGGAACTCCGAATCGGACAGATTGCTCACCCGGAAATCGCTTAGCGAGAAGTTGGAATCTTGAATCTGTGTGCTGTTCATGATTGCGCCGTAGAAATCCGCGGACTCTGCATCCACTTGGTCAAAATCCGTATTGCTCAGGTTGGCTCCATGGAAGGAGCCAAAACTGAGTTGTGCGCCGTTGAACAGCGCATCACTGAAGTCAGCCTGAAGACAGTTCGCGTAACTCAAAACCGTCCCCGAGAATTGGGCTCGCGAGAAGTGCGCCGCTTGGAGACTCGCCGAGGTCAGGTTCACCGAGTTGAAATCCGCCTGCTCCATGTTGGCGTTGTCCAGTTGTGCGGAAGTCATCACGGCGTGGTTCCAATACACGCGCCGGAAATCGCCGCCGGCAAGCTCGATGTCTGCCGCCTGCGCACTCACAAACGAGGCGTCCGACGCGGAGGCACCGTTCAAATGCGCGCCGTTGAGATTCGCCCCGTCGAAAACCGATTTGATGAGCACGGCGTCATCGAACTCCGTCCCCACCAGACTCAGGCCTGCGAAATTCACGTTGGTCAGGTTGGCGCCGCTGAAGTCCACGCCGTCCAGCACAACCCGCTGCCAGGAGGTGCCGGGCAGATCGGCGGTGGCGGCGGCCAGGGATTGCATGCGCGCGTCGTCGAAGCTCGCGCCGGACGCCTTGACGGAATTCATTCGTGCGCCCCGGAGATCGGCCGTGTTGAACCGGGCGCCCTCCAGCCGCGCGTTGTCGAACACGGTTCCAGCCAGATTCTCCCCGGTGAAATCAACGCCATGAAAGTCCGCCCCGGAAAGATCGGCGCCGGCCAGTTTCAGGTCACACCGCACCCGCAGAAACAGGTTGGTCAAGAAGGGAATTGTCTGAAAGTTGGTTTGGATGGTGATGGCAGGACCAGCCACCCGCTGAGGAATCAGCACCTTGGTATCCCACCAATAGGCAAGATCGGTGCTGGCCTGCACCACGTAGGCGGGATAGATCGGAGTGCATCCCAAATTGGTGACGGCGGATTGAGTCGGCCACGACAACTGCAGCACATCGCCGGCGCGGGTCAAGGAAAGCGTGACCGGCGTGGGGGACAGTCCGGCATGGACGCCGACTGCCAGGCAGAGCGCGCCAAGGAACCCAGCGATTGGTCGCGGTGCGCATCGAACCCGTAACGCGGTGTCGGAAATAACGACCCGGTTTCTCCCGCACGTCGTTTCGATTGAACGAGGCATAAAAAAGTCTCTCCACTCACGGTTGATCAGGTGCTGGTTGACTCTGGCGGCGATGCACCAAGCAAGCAACTAAGAAGTCTTTTCCGCATTTCCTGTATCCCATCAAGCACCAGGACAACTGGACTTCAGTTAGCATCCGGCAGTGAGGCTAGAACACTTCGGCGAGGTGGGGCTACTAGACCTTGGTCTAGTCGGGGAAATGCGAGCACCCCGCACCGGGTTAACTCAAGAACCCAACGCGGTGCGGCTTGGGGTTTGTCAGGCGGCTGTCCCGTCTGCCGCTCCGAGTGCCGGCGAATCCCGCAGTTGACACCCCGGCATGACCCGCACGATTTTAGCGGCCATGAGCAAGCTTCGGTCTTCTTACACGACCCGGCGGGAATTCCTGAAGGCCGCCGGCGGTTTCGTGGCCATTTCCGCCCTGGCGGACACGGTGCCGGCCGCCGGCACCGCGATCTCGGGCAAAGCCACGCTGGTCGGGACGCCACCCCCGGAAATTCTCGTTGACCTCACTGATTTCCCCGAGCAACGAAAGGTCGCCCCGCCGGGCCTCAAGACGCAGCACTACGTCGTCGGCCCCGACGGCGGCCTGGCGAACGTGTTCGTCTATATTCGCGACGGCCTGGCGGGACACCCCTTCCCGCCGCCGAAGGAGCCGGCCTTGCTGGACCAGTTCCACTGCAGCTTCCATCCCTACGTGTTTGGCGTGCGGGCCGGGCAGCTCCTCAACATCCGCAACTCCGAGCCTTACCTGGAAACCGTCCACGCGCTGCCCAAGCACAACGAGGAATTTCTGCTCTACCAGCCGATCACCGGCGAGGTGGACCAGAAGCGCTTCGACGCGCCGGAGGTGCTGGTGCGCATCAAATGCGAGCTGCATCCGTGGGAATTTGCCTTTGTGGGCGTGGTGGATCACCCGTTCTTCGCGGTGACCGACCTGCGCGGTGAATTCAAAATTCCGCCCGGCCTGCCGCCCGGCAAATACACGCTGGCGGCGGTTCATCCCAAGGCCGGCCTCCACACGGCGGACATCACGGTCGCGGAAAACCAGGTTCAAAACGTCGCGTTCACCTTCGTGCCACACATCAAGCCCCCCGCGACGACCGCCAGCCAATGACGCGCCGGGTGCTGGCGCCGACGCGAACCGTCACTTGACCGCCCATGACCGCATTGAAGCCGGCTGATGTTCTCATCGCTGCCACCCGTGCTGGCGTGCTCGGTTGCCTCCTCCTGGCAAGCGGCGCAACCACCGCCCCCGCGGCGACGAATGACGCCGGTGCCACCGCCGGTTGGGTGAAGTTCGCCGGCAATCCGGTGCTGGGCGGGCAATATGGCACCTGCTTCGACATCGCCGTGTTGAAGGAAGGCGACCTTTACCGGATGTGGCTTTCCTGGCGGCCGAAACAGAGTATCGCTCTGGTGGAAAGCCGCGACGGTCTGCATTGGAGCGGCCCGCCGCAAATCGTCCTCGGTCCGCGCAAGGAAACCGGCTGGGAAGACGACCTCAACCGGCCGGTGGTGTTGAAGCGCGCCAACGGCTATCACCTGTGGTTCACGGGCCAGGCGAAGGGCCATTCGTGGATCGGTTACGCAACCAGTCCAGATGGCATCCACTGGCAACGAAGGAGCGACCGCCCGGTGCTCTCGCCAGAACAGCCGTGGGAAAAGGTGGCAGTGATGTGCCCGCATGTGATCTGGGACGAGGCAACGCAGCGTTTTCGCATGTGGTATTCCGGCGGCGGGCAGTATGAACCGGACGCGATCGGTTACGCCACCAGTCCAGACGGGGTGCATTGGACCAAGCTGCCGGCGAACCCGATTTTCCGGCCCGACCCGCAGAATCCTTGGGAACGGGAGCGCGTCACCGCCTGTCAGGTGGTGCAGCGCGGCGGCTGGCATTGGATGTTTTACATCGGCTTCCGGGACGTGGACCACGCACAGATCGGTCTCGCCCGCTCGCGCGACGGCATCACCGGCTGGCAGCGCCACCCGGCCAATCCCATCATCCGTCCGGGCCGCAACCAGTGGGACGCCGACGCCTGCTACAAGCCGTTCGCCATTTTCGACGGCCGGCAATGGCTGCTCTGGTTCAACGGCCGCCACGGCAGCCTGGAACAGATCGGCGTCGCGCTGCATGACGGCGAGGACCTGGGCTTCGACCGGGTTGAAAAATGAGTTTCCCGCCGCCTGTGCCGGCGGTAAGAAGAGCGCGCACGCATGAAAACGAAATTCTTTCCCGTCCTCGTCCTCGCTGCTTTCTGCTTCGGCCTGTCGCTTCGTGCGGCCGGACCGCGCGAACGGCTGCTGCTCGACTTCGGCTGGCGGTTCGCTCCCGGCGACACCCACGACACGAACCGGGACTTCGGCTTCGATCGCGAACATCCGGAAACCGCCAGCGGCCCCGCGCTGCCGGCGTTTGACGATCACGCGTGGCGGCATGTGGACGTGCCGCACGATTACGTGGTGGAGGGCAAATTCGACCGCAACGCCGACATGTCGCACGGCTACCTGCCGGCCGGCGTCGGCTGGTATCGGCGCGCGTTCACGCTGTCGGCCGGCGACCGCGGCCGCAGTCTGTGGATTGATTTTGACGGCGTGTATCGCGACAGCTTGGTCTGGCTGAACGGCCATTTTCTCGGCCGCCACGCCAGTGGTTACACGAGCTTCCGTTACGACATTACCGGCGTGGCGCGGTTCGACGGACCGAACGAGCTGGTGGTGCGGACCGACGCGAGCCACTTCGAAGGCTGGTGGTATGAAGGCGGCGGCATCTACCGGCACGTCTGGCTGAACAAGGCCGACCCGCTGCACATGGAACCGTGGGGCGTGTTCGTCACGGCCAAAGTCACCGGCCCGCTGCCGGCGGACGAATCCGCGGCGACGGTTGACGTGCAAACCACCGTCACCAACGCCGGCCCGGCGGCCGCTGGCTTTCGGCTGCTTTCGGAAATTCAAACCGCCCGCGGCAAGTCGCTCGCGACCGTGGAAACCGACGGCACCGTCCCGGCGGGAGGCGTGCAACCCGTCGCGCAAAACCTCGCGCTGGCGCGGGCGCGGCTGTGGTCGGTGGAATCGCCGACGCTCTACCAGCTCGTCACCACCGTGGAGCGCAACGGCGAGATCGTGGACCGCCTGGTGACGCCGTTTGGCGTGCGCGACCTCCGGTTCGACGCCGCCGACGGCTTCTTCCTGAACGGCCGGCCGGTGAAGTTGAAGGGCACCTGCAACCACCAGGATTTCGCCGGCGTGGGCGTGGCGATGCCGGACCGGCTGATCGTCTTCCGCGTGGAAAAGATGAAGGAAATGGGCGCGAACGCGTGGCGTTGCTCGCACAATCCGCCGCCGCCGGAACTGCTCGACGCCTGCGACCGCCTCGGCATGTTGGTGATGGACGAGAACCGCAAACTGGGCGATTCACCGGAAATTCTCGGCCAGGTCGAGAGCATGGTGCTCCGCGATCGCAATCATCCGAGCATCATTCTTTGGTCGCTGTGCAACGAGGAACGCGAGCAGGGCAGCGCCCGCGGCGAGGCGATGGGCCGCGCGATGAAGGACTTGATTCTGCGGTTGGACCCGACCCGGCCGGTCACCGCCGCGATGAACGGCGGCTACGGCAACGGTCTTTCGCACGTCGTGGACGTGCAGGGTTTCAATTACCACAGCGGCGAATACGCGCGCTACCATCAGACGCATCCGCAACAGCCGCTGTTCGGCAGCGAGACGGCGAGCACGGTGTCCACGCGCGGCATTTACGAAAACGACAAGACCCGCGGTTACGTGAGCGCCTACGACGTGAACTTCCCGCCGTGGGCCGCCACCGCCGAGGCGGCGTGGCGTCCGTTGGCGGAAAACACCTTCATGGCCGGCGGGTTCGTTTGGACCGGGTTCGATTACAAAGGCGAACCGACCCCCTACAAGTGGCCGTGCATCAACTCCCATTTCGGCATCATTGACATCTGCGGTTTCCCCAAGGACAACTTCTATTACTACCAATCTTGGTGGTCCGATCGCGCCGTGCTGCACCTGCTGCCGCACTGGAACTGGCCCGGCAAGGAAGGCCGGCCGATCGAGGTCTGGTGCCACAGCAACTGCGACGCCGTCGAGCTGTTTCTCAACGGCCGGAGTCTCGGCCGGCAGGCGATGCCGCGCAACGGGCACCTCGTGTGGAAGGTCAACTACGAGCCTGGCGCGCTGTCCGCCATCGGCTTCCGTGACTACAGGAAAATCGCCACCGCCAAGGTCGAAACCACCGGCGCGCCGGCCGCGCTCCGGCTCACGCCCGACCGCAAAACCATCAGCGCCGACGGGCAGGACGTAAGCCTCGTCACGGTGAGCGTCGTGGACGCGCAGGGCCGCGTGGTGCCGGTCGCCGACAACGAAGTGAGTTTCAGCCTGACGGGCAAGGGCCGGCTGCTGGGCGTCGGCAACGGCGATCCCAGCAGCCACGAACCGGACCAGGCCACGCAGCGCCGGGCATTCAACGGCCTTTGCCTCGCGCTCGTGCAGTCGCTGCGGCCGCAGCATGGCACGATCAAATTAACCGCCACCGCGCCGGGGCTGCGCTCCGCGACGATCACCCTCCGCACCAGGGCAGGGCGGTTTGCGCCCACGGACACCCTGCCCGGCGGCCGGCACTAAAGAGCTTGTGCAAGCCGATGTTTGGGCTACTTTGCGCGGCTGATCGAAAGAAATCGCATGCACAACACTCTTGAATCCGGGGCGGTGCTCGACAAGACGCTCGAGCTTTGCCAGACCATCGTTTCCCAGCCTGACTTCACCGCGCGTCAGCGTGACATTGAAACCTTTTTGCTGAACGACGAGGCCAAGCAGCTTTACCAGACCGTCGCCGAAAAGGGCGAAGCGCTGCATCACAAGCAGCACCAGGGCGAGCAATTGAGCGAGACGGAAATCGCCGACTACGAACAACACCGCCAGTCCTTGTTCGACAATGCGGTCGCCCGCCGGTTCATTGACGCCCAGCAGCAAATGCACTCGCTCCAGGACGCCGTGACGCGTTACGTGGCCAAGACCCTGGAACTCGGCCGCGTGCCAAACACGGACGACTTCGAGTCCTGTGGCTCCGGCTGCAGTTGCGGCCACGGCCACTGAGCCGGACGCGGGCGGGCGTTTCAACCGGCGTTGACCGCGTTCTGCGGCCGGCCCGCGAGAAAGGCCCGCACGTTTTCCACGGCGGTTTGCATCAGCCGCTCGCGCGCCGCACGGGTGGCCCAGCCGATGTGCGGCGTGATGACGACGTTCGGCGCGGCCAGCAGCGGGTTGTCCGCCTTTGGCGGCTCGGTGCTGAGCACGTCCAGGCCGGCACCGGCGGGCCGGTTTTCCCGCAATGCCGCCGCCAGTGCCACTTCATCCACCAGCGGCCCGCGCCCGGTGTTCAGCAGCAACGCCGTCGGCTTCATCCACGCCAGCCGCTCCGCGTTGACGAGGCGTTCGGTTTCCGGCGTCAACGGGCAGTGCAGCGAAACCACGTCCGCCTGTCGGAACAGCGTTTCCAACGCCACAAACTCGACGCCGGCCGGCGGTGCCGGAGGCACGGTGCGCGTGTGGGCTAGGATGCGCATACCGAAGGCGCGGCCTGCTTCCGCCACGGCGCGCCCGATGCGGCCAAAACCCACGACGCCGAGCGTCAACCCGGCCAGCTCGACCAACGGCGTTTCCCAGTAGCAGAAGTCGCGGCAGCGCGTCCAACGCCCCGCGTGAACTCCCGCCGCATGGCGGCCGGCGTGATGCGTCAATTCCAGCAACAGCGCAAAGGTGAGCTGCACCACCGACGGCGTGCTGTAGGCGGGCACATTCGTCACGATCACGCCGCGTTCCCGCGCGGCGGCGACATTCACGACGTTGTAGCCGGTGGCGAGCACACCCACGTAGCGCAGCCGCGGCAGCCGGCCGAGCGCGGCGCGATCCAGCACGGTCTTGTTCGTCAGGATAATTTCCGCCTCGGCGGCGCGCGCCAGCACCCTCGCCGGGGGCGTCCGCTCATAAATCACGCACTCGCCGAGGGCGCGCAAGGCGTCCCAGCTCAGATCGCCGGGGTTCAGCGTGTGGCCGTCGAGAACAACAATTCGCACGGACGTTGATTTCGGGAGAAACTGCCGACCTTGGCCAGTCAAAAAGCCGGGTCGCCGGCGCGCAAAATGCGTTGCCTCGGCCCCGGCGGCGTCAAATACTGCCGCCATGCTCATCGTCCACGTTCATGTCCAGGTGAAGCCGGAGGCGGTCGCCGCGTTCACGGCGGCGACGCTGGAAAACGCCCGGCACAGCGTCCGCGAGCCGGGCATCGCGCGCTTTGACGTGATCCAGCAGAGCGACGACCCGACGCGCTTTGTGCTCGTCGAGGTTTACCGTCACGCCGAGGCGCCGGCGCGGCACAAGGAGACGGCGCACTACGCCAAGTGGCGCGATGCCGTGGCGCCCCTCATGGCCGCGCCGCGCACGAGCGTGAAATTCGTCAACCTGCATCCCGACGACGCCGGCTGGTAACGTCATGCACTTCGAGTTCGCCACCGCGCAGCGAATCGTCTTCGGTCCCGGCACGCTGAAGGAGGCCGGTCCGGTCGCCCGTTCGCTCGGCCGTCGCGCGCTGGTTGTCACCGGCCACACGCCGGCCCGCGCCGAAGCGCTGCGGCGCCTGCTCGGGGAAAATCATGTCAGCGATGTGGTTTTTCCCGTGGCCGGCGAACCGACCACGGAGGCGATCATTGCGGGGGCGACGCTGGCCAAGGCGGGGCGCTGCGACTGCGTGATCGGTTTCGGCGGCGGCAGCGCGGTGGACGCGGCCAAGGCCATCGCCGTGCTGCTGACCAACGACGGCGAATTGCTGGATTACCTCGAAGTCATCGGCCGCGCGCAACCGCTGACCCGGCCGGCCGCGCCGTGCCTCGCGATCCCGACCACCGCCGGCACCGGCGCCGAGGTGACGCGCAACGCCGTGCTCGCCTCGCCGCTGCACCGCGTGAAAGTGAGCCTGCGCAGCCCGTTGATGCTGCCGCGCGTGGCGCTGGTGGACCCGGAATTGACGCACGGCCTGCCGCCCGCCGTGACGGCCGCCACCGGCATGGACGCGTTGACGCAACTCATCGAACCGTTCCTCTGCGCGCGCGCCAACCCGCTCGCCGACGCCCTGTGCGTGGAGGGCCTGCGGCGCGTGGCGCGGTCGTTGCGCCAGGCGTTCACGGCCGGCGCGAATGCCGCGGCGCGCGAGGAGATGGCGGTGGCGAGCCTGTTCGGCGGGCTGGCGCTGGCCAACGCCGGGCTGGGCGCGGTCCACGGTTTCGCCGGGCCGATCGGCGGGATGTTTCCCGCTCCGCACGGCGCGGTGTGCGCGGCCTTGCTGGCGCCGGTTTGGGAAGTCAATCAACGCGCGCTGACTGCGCGGCAGCCGGAACACGCGGCGCGGCGCCGGCTCGATGAAATCGCACGGCTGCTCACGGACCGGCCACAGGCAACGGCCAACGACGGCGCGGCGTGGTTGCGCGAGTTGACGCGCGACCTCGGCATTCCCGGCCTGCGCGCCTACGGCCTCACCCCGGAAGATTTCCCCGGTCTGGTCGAAAAGGCCGCTCGCGCCAGCAGCATGAAGTCGAATCCGCTCCCGCTGACGCCGGGGGAACTGGAGGAAATCCTCCAACGCGCCTGGTAGCCCGTCAGCCGACGCCCACCTCGCGCAACGCGCGGCCGGTGTGGCTTTGCGGGCAGGCGGCGATGTCCTCCGGCGTGCCGGTGGCCACGATCCGCCCGCCTTCGTCGCCGGCGTCGGGGCCGAGGTCAATCACCCAGTCGGCGCACTTGATGACCTCCAGATTGTGCTCGATCACGAGCACGGAATGGCCGGCGTTCACGAGCCGCTGAAACGCCTGGAGCAGCACGCGGATGTCCTCGAAATGGAGGCCGGTCGTCGGCTCGTCGAAGAGGAACAAGGTGCGGCGCGAGGCAGGCGGCGCGGCGGAAACGGCGGCCGATTCCGCGAGGTGGCGGGCGAGTTTGAGCCGCTGGCTTTCGCCGCCGGAAAGCGTGTTGATCGGCTGGCCGAGGCGCAGATAGCCGAGGCCGACTTCCTGCAACAATTTCAACGCGGCGCTCGCGCGGGCCGCCGGCCTGGAATCCGCAAAGCCGGCGAGGAAATCAATGACCTCGTCCACCGTGGCGTCGAGCAGGTCGGCGATGGACCAAGAAAGGGTTGAGGCTGAATTTGAGTTGATGGTTGATAGTGGACGGCGTCGCGCGGCAACGCGCCTATCAACCATCAACTCACTCCGTCTCTCAACCTTCACTTCCAGAATGTGCGGCCGGTAGCGGCGGCCGCCGCAGTCGGGACAGCGGATGAAGACGTCGCTGAGAAACTGCATTTCAATCTTCTCGAAGCCGGCGCCGCGGCAGCGCTCGCACTGGCCCTGGGCCGAATTGAAACTGAAGGCGCTGGCGTTCAACCCGTGCTGGCGGGCGGCCTCGGTTTGCGCGAAAAATTCGCGCAGATCGTCAAACGCGCCGACGTAAACCGCCGGGTTCGAGCGCGGTGTCTTGCCCAGCGGCGCCTGGTCCACGAGCACCATGCCGCCGAGTTGCTCCGCTCCCGCAAGCATGACGGATGACGAAGGCGAGGGCGTCGCCGACTCGTCGTCTGGCGGGCCTTCGTTGTCGGTCCGGGCGCCGGCGGGATCGTCAGCAGGCTCCGGCGATTTGACGGCTTGTTCCAGCGCGGGCAGCAACACCTCGCGGACCAACGTCGTCTTGCCGGAGCCGCTCACGCCGGTGAGGCAAATGAAACGGCCGAGCGGAAAATGCACGGTCAGGTCCCGGAGGTTGTGCCGGGTGGCATGCCGGAGGGTGAGCCAGGACAAGTCCGAAGTGCGAAGTCCGAGGTCGGAGGTCCGAACGGCGGCGGCCTTGTCAGCATTCCCGGGTTTCGGGTTTCGGATTTCGGATTTCAGTTTTGCCACCGGGCGGCGCGGCGGAATTTCAATTCGCTTGCGGCCGGCGAGGTATTGGCCGGTGAGCGAGTCCGGCGACTTCAGCAGATTCGCAAAGCTGCCTTGGAAGACAACCCGGCCACCGGTCTCGCCGTGGCCGGGGCCGAGGTCCACGATCTGGTCGGCGGCGCGCATGACGGCGGCCTCGTGTTCGACCACGACGACGGTGTTGCCGGCGGCGCGGAGGTGTTCGAGGATGCGCACCAGCCGGGCGGTGTCGCGCGGGTGGAGGCCGACACTCGGTTCGTCGAGTACGAAGAGCGTGTTGACGAGCCGCGTGCCGAGGCAGGTGGTGAGGTTGACGCGCTCGGTTTCGCCGCCGGAAAGCGTGCGCGTGGGGCGGTCAAGTGTCAGGTAGCCGAGGCCGACTTCCACCAGGTAGCCAAGGCGGGCGTGGATTTCGTCCAGCACGAACCGCAGCGGATCGCCCGGCGAAAATCGTTGTTCGCCGGCCAGCCGTTCCACGAAGCGGTGGGCGTCGCGGATGGGGAGCTGGTAGAAATCGGCCAGCGTCAGCGCGGGCAGCGCGTCGGGCGCGGCGGCGGCGTGACCCGCAAGGCTGGTTTCCTTGGGCACCGCCGGCGGATTCGGGACGCAATACAGCAACGCGTCGGGCTGGAGCCGGCGGCCGGCGCAGGCCGGGCAGGTCTGGTAGCTGCGGTAGCGGGCAAGCAGCACGCGGACGTGCATTTTGTAAGCTTTCGATTCCAGCCAGCGGAAGTAGCCTTTCACGCCATACCAGGCCCGCGGCCATTCGTGCTCCTCGTCGCTGCCGTAACCGGGATCGCCGTTGAGCACCCAATCCTGCTGGCGCGGCGGCAGCTCATTGAACGGGACGTCGGTGGGAATCTCCCGCGCGCGGCAGAACTTCATCAGATCGTCCTGGCACTCGGCGCTGAACCCGCTGCGCCAGGGCCTCACCACGCCGCCGGCCAGGGTGAGCGAGCGATCCGGCACAGCGAGGTCGTAGTCAATGTTGATGATCCGGCCGAAGCCCTTGCAGGCCGGGCAGGCGCCCAGCGGGTGGTTGAAGCTGAACAGCGTCGGCGTCGGCTCGGCGTATTCGATGTCGCACCCGGCGCAGTGAAGGCGGTTGCTGAACAACAGGGTCAATCCGCTGATGCCTGGCGCGGCCCCGGCTGGCGCCGCCCCGGTCCGGTTCAGGACGCGCACGGCCAGTTTGCCTTTGCCGAAGTGATAGGCCTGCTCGCAGGCTTCCGCGAACCGGGCGCGCTGGTCGTCGCTCAACCGCAGGCGGTCCTGGACAACGGTCAACGCGGCGGACGCGGCCGCGCGGCGTTGCAACGGATCGGCGGCCTCCTCCACCCGCACGATTTCCCCGCCGAGCAACAGGCGTTGATAGCCTTGCCGGGCGATGAGCGCCAGCGAGTCCGCCAGCGGGAGCTTTTCCGACAACGGCAGATCGAACGTGAGCAACACCTCGGCGCCATGCGTCCGTGCGTCGGCGGCCAGCGTTTCCCAGACCGCGCGCGGCGTTTCCTTTTTCACCGGCCGGCCGCAGCCGCGGCAGTGGAGCCGGGCGATTTGCGGCCAGAGCGTTTTCAGGTAGTCGCACAGTTCGGTCATCGTGCCGACGGTGGAGCGCGTGGTGCGGACGGCGTTGCGCTGCTCGATGGCGATGGCCGGCGGAATGCCCTCGATGCTGTCCACCCGCGGCTTGTCCATCCGGTCGAAGAACTGGCGGGCGTAGGGGGAAAACGTCTCGATGTAGCGCCGCTGGCCCTCGGCGAACAGCGTGTCGAAAGCCAGGGAGCTTTTCCCCGAACCGCTGAGGCCGGTGACGACAATCAGCCGGTGCAGCGGCAGGTCGAGGTCAACCCCCTTCAGGTTGTGCTGGCGGACGCCGCGCAGGCGGATGGCGGCGGGTGGATTGGCACTCGACATGGCGGAGCGAAGCTAGCGCCGAATGCCGGGCTGTCAACGGCCCGTGGGCCGTCATTCAACCGCGGATGGCAGGCGTGTTTCTGGATTTTTTCCGGGATTTTTCGGGGTTGGCGATTGACTTTTGGAGTGGCGCCGGCTAATCGTTTAGAGGCATTATCACGAGTGGTTTTGCCTTGGTTCCTCCAGAACCCAGTGGCGGTTGTGCATTATCGCCTCTGGGTTTTTTGTTGGGCATGGTCCAGCCCCGCGCGGTCAACCAGCCGAGCAGTGTCGGCAGGAACGTCAGCCCTGCCGCCATGCAGGCGGCCGTGCCGACGGCCATGACCATGCCGAGGCTGGCGATACCCTGATGCTTGGCGGGGATGAGGCTGCCAAAACCAGCCATCGTGGCGAGGGCCGAGACCAGCACCGCCTTGCCCGTGCTCTTGGCCAGAATGCTCGGCTTCTGCTCCTCGGCAAAGCGGTTGAGAATGTGAATGCCGTTGGTGACGCCAATGCCGATGACCAGCGGCAGGGTCATAATGTTGGCTGGATTGAACGGCACGCCGGCCAGTCCCATCCAGCCGACGAGCCAGGTGGTTCCCAGCAGCACCGGCAGCAGCGCCATGATGACGCAAGGGATGCTGCGGAAGTGAATGAACACCAACAACGCAATTGCTCCCAAGGAATACCACGCCGCCTGGATGTAGCTGTCCTTGAGCAGGGTGGTGTATTCCAGCAGTTGCACCGGCTCGCCGGTGACATCGCGGTCCACCGAGCGCAACTCGGTAACGAACTCCTCCTGGTTTTTGCGTTCCCAGACATCGCGCTTGGGATTGACCTGCAAAAGGAAGAACTTGCCGTTCTGACTGATGAAGCGGTTGCGCAGCGTGGGCGGCAAATCCTTCACCCGCAGCGCCGCGCTGGCATCCTGGTCCGCAATGGCGGCCAGCGTGTCGTGCAAATCGTTCAGCAGCGCCCGTTGAAACTCACCCAGCTTCTCGGCAGCCGTGGAGGAATCAACGTTTTGCATCGCGACCCGCAACCGGGCGATGGCGTCATGCACATGGGTGAGTTGCTCCGCCAGCTTCTGTTCGCCCGCCTTCGCCGCCGCCTCGCTGCCCAGCGTAAGGTAAGTCTGGAGATACTGCAGGGTCAGTCGTAAATCCCGCACGTTGACCGGGTTCAGATCCACCGGGGCGAAGTGGATGCCGGCCAGGGATTGCTTGATCTGGCGGATCAGCGCAAGCTTCTGGCTCTGGTCCTCCGTCAGGTAATGGGCGATCGAGTCCACGCTGGCAACCGACGGCAGCGCCAGCAGCTTCTGCGTGAGGGCCTCCGCCTTCTCCGGCGAGTCCGTGATCACCGCGCCAAACAGGACGGACCGGTCGGCGGCCGTCATGAGCACGTTCACGTAGTTCACCGCCTGCAGGCCCTTGGTTTCCAATTTCAGCAGGTTGTAGTCGAAATAGACCTTGGGAAACTGGCTCAAGGCCAGCGCCGTGATGGTGAGCGTGACCGCCGTGACCCAGCCCGGCCGGTCCAGCCACAGCCGTTCAATGCGCGCCCGGCGTTCCGCCTGCCCCAAATCTTCTTCGCCGGCCTCGGGTTGTCGCCCGCGCAGCAGCAGCACCGGAAACAACGTCATCATCGGCACCAGGCAGATCAACAGGCCGGCACCGCTGATCAGGCCCATTTCCTTGATGCCGCGGAAATCCGTCAGCCCCATCGCCAGAAACGCGCCGGCCGTGGTGAAGCAGCCCGTGAAAATACCCTGGCCGGTGAAGACGATGCCCTTGCGCATGGCCTCGCGCGGCGTCCGGCCGCGGTGCAGTTCCTCCTCGTAGCGCGTCACCAGGTGGATGCCAAAGTCAATGGCCAGACCGATCAGAATCGGCAGAAACGTGACGGTCAGCAGGTTCAGATGGCCCACGACCAGGGTGGCGAAGCCCAGCGTGTAACCAAGTCCGAAGATCAACGACACCACCGCCTTCAACGGCCGCCAGACCTCGGAGTAGGCATAAATGAACAACCCGGCCGACAAGATGAGCGAGACGATTGTGGCGACCGTGCAGTCGCGCTTGACCTGCGCCATTTCGTCCACCTCGATCACCGGTCCTCCGGTGACGCCCACGTTTACCCCCGGCACCTCGGCCTGGGTGTCCGCGATGAGCGTCCGCAATTCGTGAATCGCCTCCTCGGCAATGTCAGGCCCCGCCGGTTGCGCGGTGACCAGGTAAATCCGGTTCGTGGCAAACGTGATGTAAAGACTGGCCTCAGCCTGCTCGCTGCTGTCGAACAACGCGGCCACGCCCGGCGACGGCGGGATGCCGGGGCGCCGCACCGCGTCGGCGGCCTGATTGAGAATGCGCGTCAGCACCGGCAGGGCCTTGAGCGTGGCCTCCGTATTGGTGTCCAGATCGCCACTGGCGTGCAAAAACTGGCGCTTCACCATGCTGAACAGCGAGTCGAGATTGGTGACTTGGGAGAAGTTCTGGATCATCGGCCGGGCCTCCTCCAGCCGTTGGAGCATCTCCGCGAGGTCCGCCGCATTCGTTTCCAGCAACAGCGCCTTCGGCCCCATGAGCTTGAGGTCGCCCTTGTAGAACACATTCGTGAAGAACTTCGGTTCGTCTTCCATGCGGCGTCCGAGCCGCTCGACGAACTGCCGGTTCTTCTCGATGCTCTCGCTTTCCACCACCGTCACCAGATCGTTGTCCGCCTGGAACTCTTTTTCGTAGCGCAGGTAGTTCTGGTGATACTTCTGGTTGGAACCGACCAGGTTGTTGCGGTCCATGTCGAACTGTAGATTGCGCACCGTGTAAACGATGCACAGGACCAACAACCCCACCTGCGGCCAGGTGAACCATTTCGGATGGTCACACACCGCGTCCGTGAGCCACGAAAGCACGCGCACGACCAGCGACGACTCGCCGGCGGGCGACGGCGGCGGCACGGGTGAAGGGGCTTCGGCCACGGTTCAACCCTCGGGAAACTCGGCGTTCGTGTGAACCTCCTTGACGTCGTCATGCTCCTCGAGCGCGTCAATCAGCCGGTTCACCGCCTCCGCGTCGGCGGATGTCGCCAGTGACACCGTAAGCGCAGGCAGATAAGTCACCTCGGCGCCGGCGGCCTTGATCCCCTTCGCTTCGATCTGCCGGTGCACCGCCTCGAACTGCCCCGGCTCGGTGATGATTTCGTAACCGTCCGCGTCCGCCTTGAAATCCTCCGCGCCGGCCTCCAGCGCCAGTTCCATCAACTGATCCTCGCCGGCGGCGTCGCGCGTCACGATGATCTGGCCCTTGCGCTGGAAGAGCCGCGTCACGGCGCCGGCGGAGGCGATGCTGCCGCCGTGCTTGGTCAGGAGGCTGCGGATTTCCGCGGCCGTGCGATTGCGGTTGTCGGTGGTCAGTTCCACCAGCATGGCCACACCGTGCGGGCCATAAACCTCGTAGGTGAGATCCTCGAAATTGACGCCCTCGGTGCCGCCGACGCCCTTCTTGATGGCCCGCTCGATGTTATCCGCCGGCACGCTGGCCGCCCGGCATTTGAGCAGCACCATGCGCAGTCGCGGGTTCAGGTCGGCATCGCCGCCGCCCAGTTTGGCGGCAATGGCAAGCTCGCGCGACAGCTTTGCGAAAATGCGCGCGCGTTTGGCGTCAATCGCACCCTTGAAATGTTTGACCTTTGCCCATTTGCTGTGTCCAGCCATGAAATCCTTGCGGCCGGCCGAGGGGTTTGCAGGACTCGCCGCCGCCCGCCCTTTGTTAGCCGCTGCGCCGCGGGATTTGAAGAACAAAGATGGCCGGCGACGCGCTGGCCCGCCGGCCGCTAGGCGGTTTGGTCGCTGTCCCAGCGCACCGCCAGCAGGTTCAACGCCGTGCTGCTGTCCAGGCTCAGCTTGCGCTTGATGTGCTCGCGATGCGCCTCGACGGTCTTGATGCTGATGTGCAACTGGCGGGCAATCTCCTGGTTGTTGCTGCCCCGGCCGATGAGCTGGAACACCTCGAATTCCCGTGCGGTCAACCGCGCGATGGGCGTCTGCCCTGCCGGCGGCCGGCGGCCGGCAGTTTTCGCGGCCGGCGCGCGGAGACGTTCACTGAGATAGATCTCCCCTCGCAACACCTGCCGCACGGCGGCGACGAGCTGGCTGCCACTTTCCTGCTTCATCAAATAGCCCCGGGCGCCGGCCCGCAGCGCGCGCTCGGCGAAAATGAGTTCGTCATGCACCGAATGCACCAGCACCGGCGTCCGCGGGAAGCGGACGCGCAGGTCCTTGAGCAGGTCCAGGCCGCTGCGCCCGGTCAACGAGAGGTCCAGCAGTAACAGATCGGGCCGGCTGCGCTCGACGGCCGCAAGCGCCTCGGTGGCGTTGGCCGCCTCGCCGCAGACCGCGAGGTCTGGCTCCTGTGTGAGAAATTGCCGCAGCCCCAGCCGCATCAGCGGATGGTCGTCCACGATCAGCACGCGGCGACGCTCGCCGGCAGCATGGACGGTGGTTTTCACAGGCGGGGAACCACGGCGTTGAGGCGGGCGAGGGGAACATTACAGGTGACCACCGCGCCACGCGGTGAGATGCCGGCCAGGTGCAGCGTGCCGCCCAACATCGCGGCACGGTATTTCATGATCCGCAACCCGAGGCCGGTGGGATTGGGTGCCGGCGCCGCCAGCCCGCGCCCGCGGTCGCGGATTTCCAGTGTCAGATGTTTCACCTTGCGTCGCAGGCTGAGGTCCACGCGGCGGGCACGGCCGTGGCGGATGGCGTTGCTGACGGCTTCTTGGGCGATGCGGAACAAGTGAATCGCAGCGCCGCGGTCGGCAATCAACACCGGCTCCTCGCAATGAAAGGTGCAGTTGATCCGGAATAAAATGCGCGTGGTGGTGGCAAAGTCTTCCAGCGCCAGCATCAGGCCGTTGGGCCGGTCCATGACGGGCGTGAGGCCGCGGGCGAGCGCGCGGGTCTGCCTCGTGGCGGCCTGGATTTGCGATACGAGCAACCGCGCGGTGCGGGCTTCCGGCAGGCTGCGCTTGCTCAACGAGCGCCTCAAGGTGCGGCACAGCAGTTCCATGCCGCCGAGCTGCTGGCCCAGGCCGTCGTGTAAATCACGGCCCAGGCGCTGGCGTTCTTCCTCGCCGGCCTCCAGCAGGCGGGCCTCCAGTGCGCGTTCACGGGTGATGTCCCGGGCGATGGTCGAGGCGCCCACGATCCGGCCGCGCGCGTTGCGGATGGGCGAGACGGACATGGACAGTGCCAGCCGCTCGCCGTCCTTGCGCAGTCGCACCGTCTCAAAATGCTCCACCCGCGCGCCGCGGCGGATGCGTTCCATCAGCCGGCGGATTTCCTCAGGTCGGTCCGGCGGCAGGAGCACATGGCTCGATCGGCCGATGATTTCCTCGGCGGAATAGCCGAATATGCGTTCCGCCGCGCGGTTCCAACTGCTTACGGCACCGTCAAGACTTCGGCCGAAAATCGCGTCCTCGGAAGACTCGACGATGTCCGCCAGCAGCGCCCGCAAGCTGGGACCGCGCAATCGCCGGGCCGCTTTGCGCGGTTGGGCTGAGGAAGGGTCACTCGTCATGGCATTCGCTTGATCCAGTCAATCGCGCGTTTTGTAGCACACCGCGCCCGGCCGAGCAAAGCGGCGGTTCGGCGATCATGGCACGCGGCACCGCACCGCCGTTTTTTAGGGGATAACCCCAATAGCCTGCCGTGGATGATCAGCCTAGGGTTGTCACACTGGCTGTTCTGCTTCATGCGGGAAGCTGCTGGCACCGGAATGCCGGTCCCGCGATTCCGCCACCGTGGACAGCCTGGAAAATCAAACTCAATCATGCTGAAAAAACTGACAATCTGTTTTGGCGTGGCAGGCTCCGCGGCCTTGCTGCTGCTTTTTCCAATGGTCCATGCCGCGTTGCTGGCGGTCAATTTCGCGGTCCATTTCTTCGTGCTGGGCTTGCAACTGGTCACCTCCTGCATCCCGCGCGTCCATCTGGCCCGCCGCAAGGCGTTCGCCAAGGAGCCGTTTGTTTCCATCCATGTTCCGGCCTGCAATGAACCGCCAGAACTGCTGCGTCAGACGCTGGAGAGTCTGGCTCAACTGCACTGGCGAAATTACGAGGTGCTGGTCATTGACAACGATACCGCCGATGAAGCGATTTGGCATCCGGTCGAGGCCTGCTGTGAGAAACTGGGACCGCGGTTCCGCTTTTTTCACGTCGAGCAGCTCGCGGGCTTCAAGGCGGGCGCGCTCAATTACGTGCGCCAGTTCATGAATCCCCAGGCCGAATACATCTTCGTGGGACGCCCAGTTGATCCAGCGCAACACGCACAGTTCATGAATCCCCAGGCCGAATACATCTTCGTGGTGGACGCCGACTACACCGTGCGGCGCAACGCGCTGCGCCGCGGGCTGCGCTATTTCGCCGACCCGAAGATCGGCCTCGTCCAGTTTCCTCAGGATTACCGGAACATCGGCCCCGGCAATCTGGGCATCGCCCTGGACTTCAAACACTATTTCTCCGGCTACATGACCATGGCCAACACGCTCGACTGCGTGCCGTCCACGGGCACGTTGAGCCTGATCAACGTGGCCGCGCTGAAGGCCGTGGGTGGGTTTGACCCGAGCACGATCACGGAGGACGCCGACCTCGGCTTCCGGCTGAGCGTTCAGGGCTACCGCTCCGTGTATGTGAATGAAACCATCGGCCAGGGCGTCATGCCGCACGACCTGGAAAGCCTCAAAAAACAGCGCTGGCGCTGGGCTTTCGGCAACGCGCAAATCCTTAAACTCAACTGGCGCCGCATCGCGCTGGGCCGCGAACTGACGCTGCGGCAGCGGCTCGGCTTTCTTGCGCACCTGACGGCGTAGTTCAATTTCAACCTGCTGCCCAGCCTGTCGCTTATCCTGCTGGCGCCGCTGGCCCTGGCCGGTCGGATCAGCCCGCTGCAAGACCACATCATCCTGCTCTCGGCGGTGACGTTGCTGACCTTCATGGTGCTGCGGTTTGGGACCATTTTCTACAGCCTGCGGCGCGACGGCCACAAGCTGCGTGAGATCTGGCTCGCCTACTTGACGCACATCGGGCTGGGCTGGATTTTCAGTGCCAGTTGGATCAAGTGCCTGTTCGATCACCGTTCACCGTTTGTGCGCACGAACAAATTCCTCGGCGCCGTCATGCCCGGCCCCTTGCGCGCCACAGTCGTGGAATTGTCGCTGGGCGTCTGCCTGCTGGCGGCGTGCGCGGTGCTTGCGTTCACCGACTTCATCTTCGGTCCCATCGCGGCCATGACCATGGGGGTGGCGCGATTTCTGGTCTATTGGGTTTGGCAACAAACTCAATATACGCGGCGGCTTTCCTCCGAACGGCTCGCCAGCCTGACGGGGAGAACGCCGGTCGGCGCGGAAGGTGAGTCCGGCGCGAGCCTGACGTTGGACGGCGTAGAGCTGGACACACAGGAGGTTTGAACCGCCGGGCGTTCACACCGTTTTGCCGGTATGAAAGCGATCGTCTCCCAAACTTGGTTCCGGCTCGTGCTTATCCTCATGGCGTTCGCCTCGTGCGCCGCGCTGGACGCCGCGGAAGCCCCCAACACCGCACCGACCAACCCGCCGCCGGTCACCGTCACTGGCCCGGCGGCTGACTGGCTGACCTTCGGGCTGGACCGCCTGCCGTTGCTGCAACACAAACCATTCGGCGACATTCCGCTCTGGCAGTTTTTCGCCTCGTTGCTCTACATCTTTCTGGCCTTCATGACCGCATGGCTGCTGGACCGTATCGTCCACGGCCGGCTGCGAAGATGGGCGGAGGCGACAACGACCCGCGTGGACGACGTGCTGCTGGACCTCCTGCACGGGCCGATCAAGGTCATCACGTTTGTGATCCTGCTGCACGTCGGGATGGAGGTTTATCGCTGGCCGCCCGCGCTGGCCGAATTCTTCTCCAAGGCCCTCAAAATCATCGTCGCCGGCTCGCTCACCTACGTTCTGCTCAAAGTGGTGGACCTCGTCGTCGGCGTCTGGCACCAGCGCGCCACCGGGCCGGAAAACGAAGTGCTGGGCCGCTCGCTCCTGCCGCTCATCCGGAAAACGTTGAAGGTGTTTGTGGTCATCGTGGCAGCCCTCGTCACGTCCCAAAACCTCGGCCTGAACGTCACCGGCTTGATTGCGTCGCTTTCCATCGGCGGCCTCGCCCTTGGCCTCGCGGCGCAGGACACGCTCGGCAACATTTTTGGCGCCGTGGCGGTGCTGACCGACCGACCGTTTCATGTCGGCGACCGCATCCAGCTCGATAACGTGGATGGTTGTGTCGAGTCCATTGGCTTCCGCAGCACGCGCGTCCGCAACCTCGACGGCCACCTGGTCACCATTCCGAACAAAACCATGGGTAATGCCACGATCGTCAACGTGTCCAAGCGGCCGACGATCAAGACGGTGATGAACATCGGCATCACCTACGACGCCCCGGCGGAGAAGATCGAGCACGCGCTGGCCATCCTCGAAACGATTTTCCGGGGCCATCCGATGACCGCCGACGTGTGGCTGAGTTTTGACCGCTTTGCCGACAGCTCGCTGAACTTGTTGGTCATCCACTGGTGGAATTCCACCGACTACAAGGCTTACCTGGCCGGGATGAAGGAACTGAACCTGGCGATCAAGCGCCAATTCGATGCCGCCGGCCTTGAATTTGCCTTTCCGAGCCGGACGGTTTACTTCAAACACGAGGCGGACGAAAGGCTCGCGCTCCCCGCCCCCGAAACCCTCATCGCCCGCCTTTGACACCCATGCCAGTGCCGTTGCCAACAGGGCCGCCCGACGGCCGCCTGCGCCGGCGCGACCTGTTGCTCTCGTTGAAGTATTCGACCATCGAGGCGTGCTTCAGCGTGCCCATGCTCAACCTCACGATGCCGAACCTGCCGTTCGCGATCGCCTTTGCGGTGGTGGCCTTGGGCTGGGACCCGTGGGCGATCGGCTTGATGGCGGCGCTGCCGCACTGGTGCAATTTCCTGCAACCGCCGCTCACGCGCTGGCTGCAACGCCGGTTTTCCCTCTACCAAACCATGTGCCTGGGCTTCGTCCTGAGCGCGCTGCCGTGGGGCCTGGTCCCCTGGCTGGACTGGCTCGGTCCATCGCGGAACGTGGTGTTCGCGCTGCTGCTGGGCCTGGCGACGCTGGCGAACAGCGTCACGAGCGTGGCGTGGTCCGCCGCCATCGCCGAAGTCGTGCCCCACCGCATCAGCGGCAAATATTTTGGCCGCCGCAACCTCGTGTTCGGTTTCTGGACGCTGATTGTGATCCTGGCGGCAGGCGTGATCGCGGACGTCGGTCATGATCCACTGCTGACCTTTGGCTGGATTTTTGCGGCTGCCGGCATGGCGCGCTTGATCGGCCTGCTCTTCCTCACGCGGATGAAATTTCCACCGGTCGTCACCGAGCGGCAGACGAATCCGCTGCGATGGGAGGATTTCCTCGCCGTGTTCCGCGACCACAACTACCTCTGGCTGGTGGCCTTCATTGCCGTGTGGGGCCTGCTGCTGAACGTGGGGATGCCGTTTTACACGATGTATCTGCTGGACGGGCTGCATTTCAAGGTGGTGGACGTGGTGAAGCTGACCACCGTGGCCAGCATCGGCGGCCTGGCCACGCTCAAGGGCTGGGGCCGGCTGTGCGACCGCTTCGGCAGCAAGCCGGTGCTGCACGTCTGCGCGGTGCTCTGGGCGCTGGCTGGCATGCTGTCATGGGCGTTGGCCGGCCCACGCTGGCACCAGCATCTTTACGTGAACTATTTTGTCGTCGGCGCCACCACCGCCGGCTTCCAACTCTCCCAGTTCAACCTTATGGTCGGCCTCGTTCCTACGCGGCCGGCGGAGGAAGTCTGGCGCACGATGCGCACCATGCGCTCGTTCAACCCGCTGCTCATGATGGGCACGGTGGCGGAGTATTTCCTCACGCCACGCGGTTTGCTCGGCCTGACGCGGCAGTCCCTGCGTTCCTTGCGTCGGCAGGCCCGCGCCCTGACCGAGGTGGGCGAGGAAATTCTGGAGGGCGGCGAAGAAATCGTCCGCGCCACCACGCCCCGCCGACGGCGTTGACCCCGCGCCGAAATCCGATGAAGCCAGTCCGTGCGGCCGTTTGGCCCCTCCGTGCGGACGAAATACTGCTCCGTGCGACGCAACTGCCAATCCGGGCGGATAATGAGGATGACCGCGGAGATGCGGAGACGCGGAGATTTACTGGGGCCGAATCATTGCAGCGCCATTGGCAGACAACCCGTGGTTCCTCTTTCCTCAGCGTCTCTGCGCCTCAGCGGTAATCCACGAATCCCCGTCGAAACATCAAAAATTCATTTACACCTCCGCTGACCCTGCGGTAAGCCTTCTTCCGACGCAGCCACCAAAGGAAACGACCATGACACACCTGGAAAGTTCGGAAATGGACGCCCTCAAACGCATCAAAACTTTCGGCGAAACCCATGCCGCCGACTTCCCGGCCGAGAGCCTCGGCGCCCAGCAATTCGCCGTCGTGGCCGCCGCCGGCGAGCAACCGTGAACCCTCAACCCATGAGAAAGGCAGGAATTCAGGAAACCGGTTCCTTCTTGCCTGCCTTTGTTATTCACATCTGAAAACCAACCAAAAGCAGGGAAACCTACGGAAGGAAAAATGAAAATGAAACTTGCCCAAGCGGCCAGTGCCCACGGAAAGTGCAATATGGCTGGATGATGCCTCGTGACGTGCTAGCCGTTTCACTCCTTCGGCTCACGGATAACGCGCGCCGCCAGCGGAACGCGGTCCGGAAATCCGCTGAATTCCTCGGCTGGAGTGTCGAAGACACCGTGCGGATCGCCGCGTCTGGAAAGAAGGCGTTTTACGACGAATGGAACCGTCTGGCGGGCGGTCAGCTCGACGATTGCGAAACGCAGCGGCTATACCTGACTTTGGATTTTTACGTGGCCCGCCTGCCTTGGTCGCGTCGCAATCAGACTTGGTTTAATCTTTTGCGTCACCTTCCCAAAAACGGGACGCGGCTCGAATACGGTTGCGGCGCTGCGGTCTTGACCGAATGGGTCATAGGCACCGGCCGGATGTCCGGGCAACCGTGGTGGATGTTCCGGGACGAACTTGGGATTTCGTCCACTGGAGGCTCGGTGGTCGGGTAAACTACATCGAGACCACCCCTGGCGGAGTCGCCCCACTGGAAGCGAAATACAATGTCATCACCTGCCTGGACGTGTTGGAGCACACTCCGAACCCATGCCAGATTGCCGGAGCGCTCGCCGGGTCGTTGGCTGATGGCGGCCGATTATTCGTTGATTTTCTTTTTAGCGGGATGACCGAAACAAGAGGCAACAATCTGCTGGCCGCCCAGCGCGACCGCGCGGCCACCATCGACCTTCTCAACCGTAGCCTGGAATCAGGAAACCAATCTCAACCTCCGACACCTCCGATGACTGGGGGATTTATCACCCGCCATGCGCCGCGAAAGTCTGAAACTTCAAGAGTCAGACTGGCAGCGACTGGAGGAACTGGCTGCCGCCACCAACGCGATCTACTCTGGCCGTCCGAGCTGGCGGGGGATGATATTGCGCATCGCGCGCAACGAAATCCGCGTGCAACTTGTCGGTGATTCACACCGACGGAAACCCCAGACTCCCGAAGTGACATCCGGTGCCGGTTCTGGGAAAATCATGTGAAACCGCTTCGCTTGGCTCCGCACGCGCCGTTGTTGCCGCGCCGCCGCCAACCCGCCGCCGCGCCGCGCCTCGTGCCGCCGCCAGCCAGATCGCCATCTGCCCCCCAAAAAACGACCCGTTAACGTCGGATTAACGGTGTGATTTTTACCGCCTATCGCAGTCCTCTGTTTCCCGCACTTATTCGCTTATTTCCCAAACTCTCCGCCGCGCTACCCTGAAGCATGTCTTCATCGTAGGACAGCCATCCCGGTTGTCTCCAATATTCTGAACTCAGAGACTGGCAGGATGCCTGTCCTACGCGTCTGGGGCGGAGCTATTCGCTCCGGATCGCCTGAACCGGATCCAGTCGCGCCGCCCGGATGGCGGGAATCATCCCTGCGATGACACCCACCGCGGTCAGAATCGTGCTCGACACCACCAGCGCGGACAACGACACCGCCAGATGAATGTCACTGCGCCCGGAGGTGTCCTCAAAGAGCGGTCCCAGAAACGGCAGCGAGCCGATCGCCTTGATCAGCACGGCCGCCAGCAGGAAGCCCAGCAAGCCGCCGGTCAGCGTCAGGATCAAACCCTCGAACAGGATTTGCAGGAGGACGTGTTTCCGCCGCGCCCCCAATGCCCGGAGCACGCCGATCTCCCGCGTTCGCTCCGCCACGGAGACGAGCATGATGTTCACCACGCCCACGGCCCCGATGCTCAACGTGAGCGTGCCGATGATCGTCAGCAGGATTTTCAGTCCCAGGCTCAAGCTGGTCACGAGCGCCAGGAATTTGCTCCATTCGATGATTTCCACGGCGCGCGTGTCGTTGACGTTGAAATTGTGGGCGCGGGCCAGCGCCGCCCGCACGTCCGCCGTGATGCGGTCCCGGAACAGGTTGCTGGCGGGCAGCAGGACAATGTCGTCGAGGTAGCGGGCGTCGGTGATGCCCGCGAGCGTCGTGAACGGCACGAAGGCGGTCATGTCGTCCGGTGTCGAGTAGTTGCTGATCTGGGTTTTCTTTTCCAGGATGCCGATGACGGTGAAGCGGACACCGTTGATTTTGATGTCGCTGCCCAGCGCCGGCAGGCCGCTGAACAACTCTTTCCGGAGGTTGTCGCCGATGACCACCACCCGCCGCCGGTGCAGCACGTCCTCCTCCGAAAGGTATCGGCCACGGGCCAGCGCTGCGTTGCGAATGCGCGCGTAGCCGGCGTAAACGCCGCTCACGCCGTAGCTGCGGATGCGGTCGTTGAACGTGCATGGCCAGAAGCGCCGGACTTCGGGCGAAACCGCCTCGACGGTCGGCACGCCGTCCTGGATGGCCTTGACGTCGCTCAATTCGAGTGGAATGCGCCGGCCGGAGCGTTCGCCGCCGGCCTGCAGGCTGGTTTGGCCGGGAAACACCACCACCAGGTCCTTGCCGATTTGCAGGAACGCGCGGGTGAGGGCGTGTTCAAAACCCTGACCGTAAGCCAGCAGCAGCATCAGCGACGCCACGCCCCAGACGATGCTCAACATCGTCAGCGCCGAGCGCAGCCGGTAATGAGCCAGCGCGCCGACGGCCTCGGAAAAAATGTGACGGATCATTCGTATCTCAGGGCTTCCACCGGCGTGAGCAACGACGCGCGGCGGGCCGGGTAAATGGCCGAAAGGATGCCCACCAGCACCAGCGTGCCGAAGGCCACCGCGGCCGTCGTCGGCGTGACCGGCAGACCGGCGAACAACGTGGGCAGGGGAAACCGGCTCACCACGGAACACAGAAACCAGGCGGCCACCAGCCCCGCCAGGCCGCTCAGGATTGTCAGCGCAATGGCCTCGAGGAAGAACTCGAACAGAATCCGGCCCGGCGTGGCGCCCACCGCCTGTTTCACGCCGATTTCGCGGGTCCGTTCGGCCACGGAAATCAGCATGATGTTCATCACGCCGATGCCGCCCAGACCGAGCGTGACAAACGCCATGAAACTGAGAAACAGCTCCATGGAATCGTAAATGTGGCTCACCATCTGCGCCTGTTGCACGGTGTCCCAGCACCAGATCGCGCCCTCGTCTTTCGGATCGAATCCGTGCCGGCGGCCCAGCGCGTGCCGCACCTGCCGCACGGCGGTGAGATGTTCCGCCGCGGAAACCGGCATGAAGATGAGGTTGTCCACGTGGCCGGGGCCGATGAACGGACGCGGATCGGGAAAATGCCGGTTCATCGTCGGGTAAGGAATCAAGACCTTGTTTCCGTCCAGGCCGTTATACGAGTTGTTTTGATCCTTGGGAGCGAGTTCGCCGACCACGGTGAACGGCACGTCGCGGATGAACACCTGCGCGCCGACGGCTTCGCGGCCGGCGAACAGTTGCTTTTTGACATCGTCGCCGATGACACACACGCACCGCGCCTCGCTCAAATCCGCCTCCGAGAGTGCCCGCCCCTTCGCCAGCGTCATGGATCGTATCTGCTGGTAAATGGGGGTGATGCCGTGCGTCGAGAAAATCCCCGAGTTAAAGCGGCTCTTGACCGGCAGGGAATCGCCCAGTTCCGCGGTCACGTGCCGGACGGCGTAGCACTCCTCCTCGATCGCGCGGACATCCGCGTAGGTGAAACGCACGTCCCGCCCCGCGCGCTGGCCGCCCGCCTGCTTGGTGGTCCGGCCCGACCAGAGGATGACGATGTCGGTGCCCAGCGTGGAAAGCATGTTGCGGTAGCCGGCCTTGAAGCCCTCGCCAATGGCGATCATCAGCACGATCGAGGCAATCCCCCACGAGATGCCAAACATCGTCAGCAGACTCCGCAGCTTGTGCGCCCAGATGTTGCGCAGGGTCTGAATCAGGATTTCGCCGGCGAAGGTCACGGTTTTCCGTCAGGGCAGGACCAGTTTGTCCCCTTCCTTCAAGCCCACGGTCACCTCCGTGCGCTGGCCGTTGGAGATGCCCGTCTTGACCGGCGTCTTGCGCCAGCCGGTTTTCGCCGCCGGGTCCAGCAACTGCGCGTAGGTCGCCTTGTCCTTCTCATACCCGATCGCCGCCTCCGGGATGAGCAGCGTGTTCTTGTGTTCTTCGAGGACGATTTCCGCGTTGGCGGTCATGTTGGCGCGCAGCTTGCCCTGCGGATTGGAAATGGTGACGCGCACCTCGAAGGTGGTCACGTTGTTCTGCTCCCGGCCCATCGGCGCAATGCGCTTGACCACGCCGTCAAACGACTCGTCCGGGAACGACTCCACCTTCGTCCGCACGTGCTGGCCGCAGGCCGCCTTGCCGATGTCCGCCTCGTCCACCTCGCCCTTGATGTAAACGCTGCTCACGTCGCCCAGCGTCATGATCAGCGTGGCCGCGCTGCCGAGGTTGAGAATGGAGGAAACCGCGTCGCCCACCTCGGTCGGTCGGGTGAGCACGATCCCCGAAATCGGCGCGCGGATGGTCGCGTAACCCAGATTTTCCTCCGCCCGGTCCAGCGCGGCTTTGGCGGCCGCCACCCGTGCTCGCGCCTGCTCCACCTGCGCCGTCGTCGTCTGCACCCCGGCCTCCAGGAGTTGCTGCCGGTTCTGGGAAACCTCGAGGGCGCGCTTCGCGTCGTCCAACTGCTGCACGGACGCGATCTTCTCCTTGAACAAACCCTGCGCCCGTTCGTAATCGCGCTTGGCAAACGCCAGCTCGGGATTCGCCGCTTCGATTCTGGCCTTGTTCGCCGCCGCGACTGCCGCCTGCAGGTTGGCCTGTTCGCCATCACGCGTCGCCGCCGCCTCCCGCACCTGCGCCTGCAAATCCTCCTTGTCCAGTTCGGCCAGAACCTGCCCATCTTTCACCGGGTCACCGACATCCACCAGCAACACCTGGATGATGCCGTTGGCCTTGGACTTCACCTCCACCTTTGAGAGCGGCTCGATTTTTCCGCGCGCGACCACGGACCGGGCCACGTCGCCACGCTCGACGGCAACGATCTTCTCCGGGGGGATCGGCTTGGTTTTCCGGGTGGCAAGCGCCAGCCCGCTCACCAGCAACACCAGCGCGACACCCGCGAGGATGAGTCCCGGGCGCAGTTTGAGTCTCATCCTCTTGAGACCCGCCACGGCCCCGCGGAGTTTCAACTTTATGCCGTCTCCGACCTCACCGTTTCACCTCGACCCGGTGGTCGGCGATGGTTCCCGCCACCTTCCGTCGCGGCGCCAGCTATTTCGCATCCCGGAAATGCTGGTCGGCGAAGTCGAGGAACGCCTTCCAGTCCTCGCCGGTCAGCGAGTGTTTGCCGGGGCGGATGAAGTAGCCCAGCCGGCTGTTCACAAGCTGATCGAGCGGCGGCATGGTCTTTGCGTCCAGGCCGTCCACGCCGAGGAAGCGATACACCGGATCGGCCGCGCGCAGCACGTCGAACTGCCCGGCCGGATTGCCCCACAGGTCGTCCTGCGCGCAGGTGAACAGCACCGGGCGCGGCGCGCACAGGGCCACCAGGCAGTTCTGGTCGAACGGCAGCCGGTCCGGCGCGTCGTTGAACTTTTTGAACTCCGCGTTGAACCAGTGCGGGAAGTGGTCGTTGATGGCCTTGACGGACTCGCCCACCGTGCCGCGGCTGGGCGCCGTGCCGCCGCAGCCGGCCTGGTGCGGGAACACCATGGCGATGCGCTCGTCAAACGCCGCTGCCACCAGCGCGGCCTTGCCGTTGCGCGAGTGGCCCATCACGGCAATGCGGTGCGCGTCAATGTCCGGATTGGTCACAAGATAATCCACGCAACGGTGGAAGCCCCAGGCCCAGGCGATGACGCTGCCGCGGTTGGCCGGCAGGTTCCGGGCCGGATCGCCGTTCGCCAGCCAGGCGTAGAGTCCATTGCTCACGTCGGCGCGGTCGGAATCAACATCGCCGTTGTAGAAGGAGGCGAAGGCATAGCCGCGCGCCACGATTTCCGCCAGCGGCCAGGTGTGCTCAGGCCGGTCGTCCGACTGCGCGCCGCGGGAGGCCTCGGTGGCTACGTTGTTCGAGCAGCCCTTGCAATCGCTGTAAACCCAGCCGCGGGCCAGCGGCACGCGCGGGTCGCTGGTGGTGGCCTCGTTGCCGCAGAAGTTAAGCGTCAGGAACACCGGCGCCGGCGCACGCCGGCCGTTCGGCACCACAAGCATCAGGTCAATCTGCGGCGCGTCGCCCGGCCCGGTGAACAGCGTGACCAGCTTCAGGGTCGCCTTGCCGCCAAGAAAATCAGGGTAAACCGCAATCACTTGCGCCCCGATGGCCGCCGGCCGCGGCGGCAGCGGGCCATACATGTAATGTTGGAACAACGCGAGCAACTCCGGCCGGCGCTCGTTGAACCACTGCTTCGCGTTCCTGACGCGCTGGCCGTCGAACATGACCAGCGGATCGGGCAGGTCGGCTTGCGTGGGCAACGTGGCGACATCCGGAAAGACGCGCGGCTTGAAGGCGGATTGGGGATTCATGGTCGGATGAGCGCAACCTACGAGCAGGCACAGACACACCAGGCTGCCCGCGGCGAACAAGGGCCGAATTCGTTTCATGACTGGCCGGCAGTGTGCCCCGCCCGCGCAACCAGGGAAAGCACTTTGCGCGCGGTCAGGGTTCGAGTTCGCCCACCAGGAGCAATGCGCCGGCATACCAGCGACGGCCGGTGAACCGCTCCGGCGGGTCCATTTTCTCGTGCCGCTGCGCCAGGATTGCCGCCTTGTTCAGCGGGTCCGGCGCGATGGCAAGGGTCACCGTGTGCGTGCCGTTGGCCAGCCCGGTGCCGATCCACGTCTGCCCCAGCCGGTGATAGGTGCAATACGCGTCAAACCGCGGCCGCAATCCGGTGTCCTTGCCGTCGAGCGTCAGCCGAAGCTGGCCGCAGTCCGGTCCGAGCAAATCATAAACCGCCGCCGCGGTGCCGCGGAAACGGAAGGTCAGCGCGTCGCCGGCATTTTCGGCGCACCAGAGCGCCGGCAGCCGGTTGCCAAAATCCTTTGCCAGCGCGTTGGTGGACGGGTCCAGCCGCGTCCAGCCGGAGACCAGCATTTCGCGCGTCAGCGGGATGAGCCGGGCATTTTCCCAGTTGTCGGCGCGGAAGGGCGCGCCCAGCCCGTGCGGCCGCGGCTCGCCCGGTTTGGCGCGCAGTTGCGTCATCGCCCGCACGACGGCTTGGAGGTAAAGCTCGTGGCCGGTTTCGGGATACGGATGCACGGCATCGGGTGAGAAGACGAGCTTGCCGGCGAGTTCGGCGCGTTGCGTGTCATTCGTCGGCAGTGCGCCTTTGAAAACCAGCCGGCCGGCCGTTTCGAGCCGCGCGACTTCCACGCCGAAGTTGATGGAGGGAATCTGGTAGTGCGCGGCGATCTGTTCCATCGCGGCGACGGAACGCGGCAGTTCGCCGCGTTGGAGCGTTTCCAGCATGTTGCCCGCCAGCGTATAGACGAAGCAGATGTCGCAGTCCGGAAAGGCGCGCCACGTCTGCCGGACGATGCCTTCCATGCAGCGCTGGATTTGCTCCGGCGCGGCGCCGGCGTCGTTCACCGCGAACTCGACGAACAGCAGGTCCGGCCGGTGGTCCAGCACATCGTGGCGCAACCGGAACACGCCAAGGTCGGAGCCGGTGCCGCCGATGGCCGCGTTGATCTCGGAGATTTTCGCCGCGGGAAACTGCGTCTGGAACCAGTGAAGCGTCTTCGGTCGCCAGCCCGGCTGCGCGGTGATGCTGCCGCCAAGGTAGGCGATGCGCACCTTGCTGCCGGCGCGGAGCTTCGCGAGAAAGTTCGGCAGCCCGCCACACGGCTGAAATTCAACAAGGTTGGTGTCCGCCCAAACGCCGCCGGCACACAATCCGACAGCCAGCCACCAAGCCAGCCAGAAATTCCGTGGTAAGGAGAGTTTCATTTCCGTCAAGAAAACCAGCCGGAACCAGGATGTCAACGCCCGCCTCCGGCGTGCGATTTATTGTGTGGCACGTTCCTAGTGTGGTGACTGATTAGTTCGTGTCAAAAGTAGTGTGGTGTGGAACAAGGCGTCATGCCGATGGGACGCCCAATGAAAGCACTGGTTCTAACTCCTGATGAACAAGCCTAGCTCGAACTGGCCTTGCCTCGATTTGGTGGACAGCGTTGGGGTGATGGTGTGAGCTAAAGGCACAACGCACCATGAACGACGAAAACCAAGTCCCGCGCAAACACAAACGATACGACGAAACCTTCAAGCGC
>JAJXZJ010000067.1 GCA_021780105.1 bacterium | reverse complement strand
CACCATGGTCCTGGCCATGACCGTGCAAAACGGGAACGTGATTCTGCACGCCAGCGTGCTGGACAAGGACAACAACAACGCGGTGCTCTACGATAAAACCGTGGTGGACACCGCCGCCGCCGATCCGTTGCAAAGCGGAAGCGACAGTCCGGCGGCACCCTACCTCGGCAGCGGTTATTACACGCTGTATTGCTACGAGGACTATGGCAACAAAGGCGTGCAGGATTCCTATGTGGTTACCTTCGACAACGCCGCTTACTACGTCCTGGACAATACGCTGCTGGACGACTTCAACGGCCCCACCAAGACGGCGTGGGAGGATTTCACCTTCGTGCCCGGCCTGGGCATTCCCGTGCAGGCCAATGGCGTCTATACTTTTGACCTGCCGGCGGCGGGGCAGCCGCTCTTTGTGGCGAGCACGAAAACGTCGCGCACCTTCGATCTGACGGAAGGTGAGCGGCTGCAAATCCAGGCCGACTTGGTCAACTGCAACGGTGGTCATGCGTACGCGGTCCTGGCGTGGATCCCCGGCGTCGTGGCCAACGCCCAGACACTCGCCGGCTACGCGTTTGCCATGTCCACGACCGACCTGCTCATCACCAAGGGCGTCAACAAGTATTTCGTGGACGATACGCCCGATCCCGCGGTCAAGGCCACGAACGTCACCATGGTCCTGGCCATGACCGTGCAAAACGGGAACGTGATTCTGCACGCCAGCGTGCTGGACAAGGACAACAACAACGCGGTGCTCTACGATAAAACCGTGGTGGACACCGCCGCCGCCGATCCGCTGCAAAGCGGAAGCGACAGTCCGGCGGCGCCTTACACTGGAACCGGCTATTACACGCTTTACTGCTACGAGGATTTCGACGCCTCACAAAGCGATTATCAGGTCATCCTCGACAACGCCGCGGTGGCCGCGCCGCCGGTGGTGGGGAACACGCCGGCGCTCATCACGCAGGTCCAGCCGGCAGCAGGTGCGAATTTTCTGCCCGCCTCCACCCAGCTTTCCTTCCAGGTTTCCGACGACAAGGCGCTGGCCGCCAGTGGCATCACCGTGACTTTGAACGGCATGACCTTCACCTCGACCAACGGACTGACGGTCACCGGCTCCGGTGCCAGCTTGAACGTGTCGTTGGATGGGCTGACCGCGAACATGAATTACGTCGGCACCATCCAGGTGGTGGATTCCGACGGCGCCGTCACGACGAGTCCGCTGTTGTTTGACACGTTCCTGGCCAGCGATCTGACGATCGAGGTTGAGGACTACAACTTCAACAGCGGCAGTTTCATTGACAATCCGGTGCCGATTCCTGAAGGCGGCTTCCAAGCCAATTCTTATATGGACCAAATGGGCACCGCGGGCGTGGACTACGGTGATTCGCGCACGGATTTGACAGATGTGCCCTACCGGCCGAGCGACACCATCCGCATGCAACACTCGTTGGACAATGTGCGCGCGAAATTCACGGCCGCCGGCGGCACGGCCAAAAACGTGTTTGATTATGACGTGGCTGAAATACTCGAAGGCCAATGGCTGAACTACACCCGCACCTTCCCCAGCGGCACTTACGCGGTGTATCTTCGTGAGGCGCTGGCCAACATGCAGCACGCGGAAGTCATTTTGCAGCAGGTTTCCGGCGACACCACCTCCGCCAACCAGACGACCAATCGTCTGGGTTCGTTCCTCGGCACGCTCTCCGGCTTCCTCTATAAAAACGTGCCGCTGACCGACGCGGTGGGCAACCCGGTCTATGTTCAGGCGAGCGGGGCGAAAACCCTCCGGCTGTATCAAGCCACCGCCGATGCCTCTGATGGCGCCGCGTATCAGAACTACCTGATCCTGGTGCCGGTCGCCGACGCGGGTGTGCAGCGCGCCATGGTGGCCACCGTGTCGCCGCCCGCCGGCACCTCGGTCAACACGGTGTCGCCGGTCATCTCGGCCACCATCCAAAACCGTGACACCAGCGTGCAAACCAACACGATCACGCTGGCAGTCAACGGCACCGTGGTTTCGCCGGCCATCACGGGTTTGGCCAACGGCGCGGCGGTTTCGTTTGTTTCCGCCAACCTGCCAGCATCCGGCAGCACGAACACCGCCCGGCTGGTCTTCACGGACAACCAGGGAGTCTCGCTGACAAACGACTGGAGCTTCGTTGTTACCTACACCGGTCTGGATTCGGCGAACCGCCAGGCCGGGAGCGGGCAGACGCGCGGCTTCAGCGTGCGGTTGGTCGAGGCTGACCAAAATACCGCCCTGGACAACAGCCTGGCCGTCGCGGAAAATCAGTTGGCCACGCCACCGGTCATTCCATCTGTCTTCTCGACCAACCTTACCGACCAGGTGATCGACTACACCCCGGCCGTCCTGCCGGCCCAATCCCCCTACTTTCCGTATGCGGCGAATTTCCCGGGCATTGACCCTAATGAACAGCCGCAACCCAAGTATTTCGCGATCGAGGCCCTGGCTTATCTTGACCTGCCCGCGGGGTCGGTCACCTTCGGCGTTTACAGCGACGACGGCTTCAAGCTGACCTCCGGCAGCACACTGACCGACCCGAACGGAATGCTGCTGGGTTCGCGCTCCGGCGGGACGTTTGACGGGACGTTCGACGTGGTCGTGCCCACGGCCGGCCTCTATCCATTCCGGTTTGTCTTCTATCAAACCGCGGGCGACTCCCACGTCCAATTCTATTCCGTGGACAGTGCCGGCACGCGCACGCCGGTCAACGATCCGGCTTCGCCGAACGCCATCAAGGCCTACACCACGTTGAGTGCGCCTCCGGCCATTCAGGTGGAATCCGTGGCCGGGCTGGGAGACACGTGGACGACCGAAACCAGTGCCATCGTGGACCTGACCGCCAAGACGATCACGCTGCCGGTTCCGTCCGGCAACCGGTTCTATCGCATCAACGCGGCCACGGCCTACACCTTTGGCACCGTCTCCATCAACGGGGCAAACCTGGTCATGACGTTCCACTGACGAGCTTCCGGTCGTCCGGGTAGTTCATGCGAACGTAAACGCTCTTGGCGGTGTTGCGCGATGGGTGTGCGCCATAGTCGCCCAACACCGCAACGTGCCAGGCAGTCGTTGGAACGGCAGTCGGGGCCGCAGGTGGCCGGTTGGCTCCAACCGGGGGGGCGGGTTCACCATCCATCCCGACTTGCCACGATTTGTCCGGCCGGCGGAACTTCCTCTGCATTGCCCGCCGGCGCGTTTACGGAGATTGGGGGCCAACGCAACCGGCGGCCCTGGCGGGCAAACAAATGACGATGGATTTCTGGAGACTACGTCCGATCAGCCCGGCCAGAGGCCGAGGACACGCAGCAGACCTTCGTTGAACACCAAGGGCACGGGCACGAACACCACCAGCCAGGCGGCGGCGATCTTCGCGCGGTGATGACGTTTCAGGAAGCGGTGCTCCGCCTGCACCCCGGCGACCTGCAGCAGAAAATACAGCAGCATCGTGCCAAACAACCTCCAGCCGGTGGCGCAATAAAGCGGCAGGTTGATGACCCACTCGTGCATGAGGCCCGAAACGGCGAAGCGGTCCACATCGCCAGCGCGGGCCGCTGGCGCCAGCGATCGAAGATGGCAAACCGGAACCAGTCGCTGAACCACAGGTTCCAGCGGTTGCCCCATAAATCCGCGATGCCGCTGGCGCCCGCAGGCCGGCTGTGGATTGGGGGCAGCAGGCATCCAGTCCGCCACCACAGCAGGTTGAACCAGACAGCCGCCCGCTTCGGCGATGAGTTCCACGCCGGGCGCCGCGAGATAGCCCACGATCATTCCGCTTGGATGCAACGCGGGAACGAGCGCCCATTAAGTCCCGTAGAACAACAACACGGCGAGGAAACACCGCGCCGGACGGCGCACGAGGCGCGGCAGTTGCTCGGACGAGCCGTCCCGGCGCAGCGAAGTGGGTGAAACCACGGGCGAAAGCAGAAACGCCCAATTGGTCTTGCGGCCGCGACCGGGCACCAGCAGCGCGACGAGTTTCATGACGAAACCCCGCAGCGCGAGGGCAAGCAGAAACAGAACGGTCACAGACTTACGAACATTCGCGATGTTGCAGCCGGCTTCGGCTTGTTCTTAAAAAGCCAGCGCCGGGCCGTTTTCAACATACACGACGATATTCGATCTCCAGCAGCGCGGCGAGTTTCTCCAGCTTGTGCGCCAGGTGGCCGACGCCGATGGCGCAGTGGTGCGCCGGTCCGGCCTTCGACCACGCGTTGACAAACGCTTTCGCCCCGATGCTGAACCGGTAACGGCTGTTCGTGTTGCCGATGTGCAAAATCGGCCCCGGCACGGATTCGCCTTCCGCAGCGAGCAATATTAGTTGGCCACGGCCGTCCTGCACGATGGACAGCAACGTCACCGGGCCGTGTTGCACGCGCATCTCGATCGAGAGTCCGAGGCCTGGCTTGCCGTGATAGACCGGCAGCGGCACCAGCTTCACGCGTCCCTCGGCGATGGCGACATGGCCGGGACCGTCGTGGCCCAGCAGGACGATGTCGTCGTCGAAATCCATCGCGTAAAACTCGGAAAACGACCCGCCGGCGCCGAAGGCGTCGAGGATTTTCATCGCCTGGACATTCTTGACCTCGCACTCGCCGGCCACGGGCACGCCGTGGGCGGTGAGGAGCGAATTGCCGGCGATGACCGAGGTGACGATGTTCTCGTAGTCGTTGCCAGGCTGGCCTTCGTAATAGTAAGCCAGCGCGCCTAGCCGGTGGGTTTCCACGAGCCGGTCCAGCGCGCAACTGGTCTGCGCGGCGCGGCGCAGTTCGACTTCGCTGCACTCCGGCGAAACCTCGAATTCGCGCTGGAACGCGGCCAGTTTTTCGGCGAGCTGCGCGGGCGTGACCTCGTCGCGGAACCACCGTAGTTCGCACATTTCCAGCAGCTCGAAGTGGCAGCCGAACGCCGCGGCCTGCTGGGTGAGGTCGCTGTAAACGTCCAGCATGCCGCAGTAGTAATGGCCGAGGACGCCTACGCGGTTGGCGCGCAGGACGGCGGCGACGCGCGCGGCGTCCACCCACGCGCCGATGTCGTGCCACGCCTCGTCGTCGTCGAGCGTGCCGGTGACGAGATGGTAGGCAATGCCGGCGCGATTGAAGACGCAGGCAATCTCCGGCGCGGAGCAGGCCTGGCAGTGCGCCAGCCATTCGCCGGTCATCACGCCACGGTCGCCGAGGCGGTTGAAGGCGTCGTAATCAATGGCGCGCACCGGCTGGAGATTCAGCACGACGACCGGGACCTTCGTCTGCTGCACCACCGGCAGCACGGTGGAGCTGAGCGCGTAAGTGGAAACATAGAGAAATATGAGCGAAACGCCCTCGCGCTGGAATTGCGCGGCCGCCGCGCGGGCCTTGTCCGGTGAATCCACCAGGCCGGCATCCACGACCTCCACGCCGGCGGCTTGGAGACGTTCGTGAATGCGCCGCTGGTAGCCTTCGAGCCGCTCGCGCAAGGCGGGAAACTGCGGCCAGTAGGTGTCGAGGCCGATGCCGAACAAACCGAGGCGGATGGTGGAAGCGGTGCCATTCATAATCGTGGTGAGAAACAGGATACCGGCGGCCAGGCGCCCGGCAAGCCGGGTTTTGTCCGCGGCCTTGAACTTCGGTGGGAAGACCACGCACGATAGCAGGCAAAGTTCCACCGCAGACCGTCCGCTCAACCAGCCGGCCGCCGCAGCCGCCAGACACCGCAAACATCCTTCCAGATGGTGGGCAGAAGCTTGACCGTGCTGCCCGGATCGTCCACCCAACGCACCGGCACTTCGGCAATCCGATACCCGGCCCGCTGGGCCAGTGCTAATAATTCTGTGTCGAAGAACCAGCCGCGGTCTTTCACTTGGGGCAATAACGCCCGTGCGGTTTCCCGTCGAATTGCCTTGAACCCGCATTGGGCGTCCCGCACCCGCAGCCCCAACGCCCGGCGGATCAGCCTGCTGTAAACCCAGCTCAACACTTCCCGCTTCCAGCCTCGTGTGGTCTTTGAGTCCGGCAACAAGCGTGATCCCACGGCCAAATCCGCGCCGCCGCCGGTGATGTGGCCTTGCCTCGATTTGGTGGACAGCGTTGGGGTGATGGTGTGAGCTAGAGCGTATTAAATAAAGGCGCAGCCATTTGTCGCCTGCGGAGGCAGACTGGGGAGGTGAAGACGATCTCCTTGGATTTGCGCGAACGGATTCTGACTGCGTATGACGCCGGCGAAGGCACCCG
>JAJXZJ010000030.1 GCA_021780105.1 bacterium | reverse complement strand
ATGGCAATGGCAATCAGACCGCGTGTGTCACGCCCTATGGCAGTGGGAGCCTGACGCGCAATGGCACGTATGATGATGAGAACCAGTTGGTAAGCGTTTACGCGTCCGGAGTCTATCGCAGCGACTTGGCCTACGATGGCCTGGGCCGAGCGCGCAAGCGGACGGATTACACCTGGAACGGGAGCGCCTGGCAGGTCAGCGCCACGGTGGAATACGTGTACGACGGGCGGCGGGTGATCCAGGAACGGGATGGGAATAACAACCCAACGGTGAGCTACACGCGCGGCAAGGACCTTTCCGGGAGTCTGGAAGGGGCGGGTGGAATCGGTGGACTGCTGGCCCGCAGCAGCGGCTATAGCAGCGGCACCGGGGCGTGGGGAACGCATTACTGCTATTACGCAGACGGGAACGGTAACATCGCGAACCTGACGGACAGTGGTCAGAACGTGGTGGCGACCTACCGGTATGACCCGTATGGGAACACGACCTACAGCAGCGGCACGCTGGCCAGTGCGAACGTGTATCGCTTTTCGAGCAAGGAAATCATGCTCAACAGCGCGCAGGGAGGCTGGTTGTACTCCTACGGTTTCCGGTTCTATGATCCCAATTTGCAACGATGGCTGAATCGGGATCCGATGAGCGGTTGGCCCGACATTCAAGTCCGAACGGCGCGAAGTCAGGTCGCACTCAACCCGTGGGAAAATTACGACGGGGCTAATATCTACAGTTACGTTTACGACTCACCCGTGGGCTATATTGATCCCAATGGATTATGGGGGTTCGGCGCCATTGTTGTAGGTGGTGGTGATATTGGCATTGGCATCGGTGGTGGCGGACAGGCATTTGCCGGTGCGGGGCTATTTGGGGGATCGGGCAGTGGACTCAATGGAGGAGCGTTTGCTGGAGGGGGTGCCTTCACCAGGGAGTCGCCTGGCGTGGTTTCGTTTCAGAAACCTTGCTTCGACCAAACGCCATGGGCGGTTGGAGCTTACGCCGGCGGCGGCGGTGGATTTTTCCTTATAAATGCGAATAGAGCCAGGAATCTCCGGGGCCCATTCAGACAGTGGAATCTTAATACGCCAATAGGCAGCATCAGCTTTGGGAAATCCGGTGGAATATGGATTATCTCGATTAGCGTTGGGATAGGGGATGTGGGAAGCGTCAGCGGCTTTCCAACTGGAACGGTGGCCACAGAGTAACCTCACGAGGCAACCATGAATTCGCAGGACATTTTAGGCGGCGTGATCGCGCTTGTCCTATTCGCGGCGGGGACCTACCTGGTTTTTCGGTGGCTTCGCGTACTGATCATCACGTACCGCCTGAGCAAACGAGCGATTCGGATAAGCATCTTTGGCCTGCCCCTATTCCGTATTCCGTATCGGTACATCCGGTCTGCTGAAATCGTTAGAGCACGGCAACTATGGACGTTGAGGTCTTTCCTCTTGTTCCCACTTTGGCTACACACTCGACTTTTTGTAGACGGCATTGTCATTAAGTCGAGATGGCGCCGGTATGTCCTAACGCCGGAGTGTCCTGACGAGTTCATAAGAACACTGAGGGAATGCCAGCGAGCAAATGAACTTCCACGCGCCAACCAAAGCACCGATGATAACAAGCGAACTTAAACGCCGTGATGGCTGCTTGGTTACGAACGCTTCATCCGGTGACGTGATGCTTTACGGCGACGACGCGGCGGACCGGCTGACGGGCGTCAGTTCACCGGCGGGAAGCTTTACCTACACCTACCGAGGTGCGGGAACGGTATGGACGAACCTGGCCTTGCCCAACAGCGCGGTGATTACCAACGCCTATGACAGTGTGGCACGGCTGACGCAGACGACCTTGCGGAGCAGCAGCGGGACGGTGCTGAACCGGCACAGTTACCAAGTTAACCAGGCCAATGAACGCACCCGGATGACCCGCAGCGACAGCAGCACGGTGACCTACACCTACAACGGCGCGCAGGAGTTGATCAAGGCCCTGGGCAGCGGAGGGCTGTCCACGGAGAACCTGGGTTACGGCTATGATGCCGCCTGGAACCTGAACACGCGGACCAATAATGGGACCGTAGGGACGTTCACGGTGAATGCACTCAATGAGTTGACCAGCACGCCGGTTGGCTCGGCGGTTTACGATGGCAATGGCAATCAGACCGCGTGTGTCACGCCCTATGGCAGTGGGAGCCTGACGCGCAATGGCACGTATGATGATGAGAACCAGTTGGTAAGCGTTTACGCGTCCGGAGTCTATCGCAGCGACTTTGCCTACGATGGCCTGGGCCGAGCGCGCAAGCGGACGGATTACACCTGGAACGGGAGCACCTGGCAGGTCAGCGCCACGGTGGCATACGTGTATGACGGGCGGCGGGTGATTCAGGAAGCCGATCCTACTTCGAGGCGTAAACATCCAGAAGATCCGCGATGGGCGAATCGTTGAGCACTCCGGTGGTTCTAACTCATTGGAGGCATTGATGAAACTGGGTATGGTGAAATGGGTGACCGGCCAGTCGGGTAGTTCGTCGGCTCATCAGCGTTGACTGAGGATTCCCGCCCAGGAAACTCGCGATTCCTCAGGCGTGCGATTTGTTGCTGAAAAGCGCCGCCACGCGGCTTAACCTCGGCGCGTGGCGAAACAACACTTGGTGGCGACCGTGGACGACCTCATCGCCGACGTGCGGCGGGGACGGATGGTGATCGTCGTGGACGACGAGAGCCGCGAGAACGAGGGCGACCTCATCATGGCGGCGGAGCACGTCACGCCGGAAGCGGTCAACTTCATGGTCAAGTTCGGCCGCGGGCTGATTTGCGTGCCGACAACGTCGGAACGGCTCCAGCAGCTTGGCGTCGAGCGGATGGTCGCGCAGAACCGCGAGACGTTCAAAACGGACTTCCAGGTCAGCGTGGATGCGGCCACGGGCATCACCACCGGCATCAGCGCGGCCGACCGCGCCCGCAGCATCGCGGTGATGGCCGATCCGACCGCGACGCCCGGTGATCTCGTCCAGCCCGGCCACGTTTTCCCGCTCCGCAGCAAACCGGGCGGCGTGCTCCAGCGCGCCGGCCACACCGAGGCGGCGGTGGATCTCGCGGTGCTCGCCGGCTGCCGGCCCATCGCCGTGATTTGCGAGGTGTTGAACGATGACGGCTCGATGGCGCGGTTCGACGAACTGGTAAAGTTCGCCCGCAAACACCGGCTCAAGCTCGGCAGCATCGAGGCGCTCATCGAACACCGCCGCCGGCGTGAGAAGCTGGTCGAACGCGTCGAGACGGTGCGGATGCCGACCGAGTTTGGCGATTTCACCCTGCACCTTTACCGCTCGCAGGTTGACGGCGCCCACCACGTGGCGCTCGTTTGCGGCGAGGTGGCGGGCCAGGAGCGCGTGCTGGTGCGCGTCCACAGCGAGTGCCTCACGGGCGACGTCTTCGGCTCGCGGCGGTGTGATTGCGGGCCGCAGCTTCACCACGCGATGCAGCAGGTCGCCGCCGCCGGCCGCGGCGTGGTGGTTTACATGCGGCAGGAAGGCCGCGGCATCGGCCTTGAGCCCAAGATTCGCGCCTACAAACTCCAGGAACGCGGCCTGGACACCGTCGAGGCGAACCTGAAGCTGGGTTATCCGATGGACCTGCGCGAATACGGCCTTGGCGCGCAAATCCTCGCCGATCTCGGGTTGAAGACGATCCGGCTGCTGACCAACAATCCGAAGAAGATCGTGGGCCTCGAAGGCTACGGCCTGGAGGTCGTCGAGCAGGTGCCCATCCGCGTGGCCCCCAACCGTCACAACGCTCGCTACCTCAAAACCAAGCGGGAAAAAATGGGGCATTTGCTGTGAGGGATGCCGGCCTTTCCCGCGACGATTACCTCTGTCTGTGGGAACAAAGTCGCCGATCTTTGAACCATGCTGAAACCTGTCAATGCCAAATCCGTTCGTGCCGCCGGAGGAGCGGTTTGTCATCGCAGCATCAGCTTTGACGCCTGGGGAAGGAAGGTTGCCGTGAAAACTGCGCCGCGTATAATGAGCGTATGAAGACGCTGACCATCACCGAAGGCCGCGGGCGGCTGGGTTACTGGCTCAACCAGGCCTTGCGCGGTCAGGACATTGGATTCATCTGCGGCGACAAAATTGTCGCGCTCCGTCCGGTGGAAGTGCATTCCGGCGACTATGCCTTGCAGGAATACGGGCTGACGGAAGCGGAAGCCAAAGCCGCCGAGTGTCGCATCAAAAAGAGCCTCACCGCCGAGCGTAAACGCGGCACGCTGAAGACGTTCACCGGGGACATCCGTGGCTTGCGAGATTAAAACCTCGTCTCACTTCCGCAAGTGCATCGTCGGAAAGAAAGCCGACGTGCTCGAGGCTTTGCAAAAAGTTCAAGCCGCGTTCGGCCAGCCTCATGTTCACACCGGATTAAGCATCCGAAAAATCGCGCCGGATACTTTCGAGTGCCGGACGGATTTGGAATTGCGGTTGGTTTTTCTCGCGAAGAAGGGAAGTTTGACTTTCGACTTTGCGGGCAACCACGAAGAAGTGCGGAACTATCTGCGCGGCCAGCGTTGAAACTATCAAATGCTCAAACCTGTCAAAGCCAAATCTGTTCGCGCCGCCGGCGGCCGGTTCGCCATCGTCGCCTCGCGCTACAACGCCCGCTACGTGGACGCCATGCTGCGCGCCGCCCGCGCCACGCTGCAAGCTGCCGGTGCGGCCGAGGTGAGGGTCGTCCGCGTGCCCGGCGCGTTTGAAATTCCCGTCGTCGCCGGCCGGCTCGCCCGGCTGACCGCGCCGCGGTTCGACGCCGTGATCTGTCTGGGCGTGATTCTGCGCGGCCAGACCACGCACGCTGAACACATCGGCACCGGCGTCACGCAGGCGTTGATTCAGCTCCAGATCGAAACCGGCACGCCGATGATCCACGAAGTCCTGCTGCTCGAAGACGAAGACCAGGCCCGCGCCCGCTGCCTCGATCCCGACCACAACCGCGGCGCCGAGGCCGCCCACACGGCGCTGGAAATGGCGCGGGTGATCCGCTCCCTGCCGGCGGATGGCGACGACGTGCCCTTCTGAACGCATGGCGGAACCGATCCTCATCCGGCCCGCGCGGCGCGACGACGTGCCGGCGATCCTGGCGATCTACAACGACGCCGTCGCGCGCACCACGGCTTCTTACGATTACGAGCCGCATCCCCTGGAACTGCGGCTGGCCTGGTTCGACGAACATTGCCGCGACGGCTTCCCGATCTTCGTGGCGGTGGACCCGGCGCTGGGCGTCGTGGGCTGGAGTTCGTTGAGCCGCTACCACGCGAAGCCCGGCTACCGCTTCACGGTGGAAAATTCGGTTTACGTCGCTGACGGTCACCGCGGCCGCGGCGTGGGCGGACAGCTCCTGGCGCCGTTGCTTGAGGCGGCCCGAACGCGCGGCTTTCACGCGATCCTGGCCGTGATTGACAGTGACAACGCGCCGAGCATCCGCCTCCACGCGAAATTTGGCTTCACGGAAGTGGGCCGCTTCCGGCAAATCGGCTTCAAATTCGACCGCTGGCTGGACGTGGTTTACCTCGAACGGTTGATGTGACGCGGCGAACCGGCGCGCCCGCAGTCCGCCGGCGGTGCTTGCATGCCGGCGAGCATCGTGGTGGTTGCCGCCCTCCCGCCCCTTTGACAATTTCCGAGCGCGGTGGCACTTTAATAACCACTAATGACAATAACAAGTTGATCTGAATTTTGGGCGCTTTTCCGGCGGATCGCCCGGTGGGTCGGTAACTGGGGTCCGTTTGGCTGCGCCGGAGCATGGTTGTGCAGGGAACCTTGTTTATGAAGTTTACACCGCGTTGGGGAATCGGTGCCGCCATGCTCGTGATCGCTTTCACCCTGAAAGCCACCGCCCAAATCCAGACCCTGGTCAACGAGCCGCCGGACGGGACCCTGGCAACCTGATCAACCGCTACGACCTCTACGACTCCGGCCTTTACTTCGTTTCCGGCGACAGCTTGTGCAATGGCGAGTTCACCAGCCGCCGACACATCGGGTTGCTCGGCTACCTCACGTCACCGCCGTTTCTGCTGCATTACGTGCTACGGGACTGCCAGCCCATCGTGACAGGCGTCGTGCGCGACGACCAGTATTTACTATACGGACGAGGCCGATGGCCGGCTTTACAAGAAGGCCGTCACCGCGCAGCCGACCGATCCGCCCACGGAAATTCCCACGCCGTTCACGCCGCTGGCCAGCGGGTTCCACTTTGGCGTGATGCTGACGTGGAACGGACGCCTCTACTGGACCGACAACAACGCGGACGAGTTTCAAGTGAACAGCATCAATCCGGACGGCACGGACCCGCAGAACGAACTGACCGCCGGCTACACCGGAAATCCGCAGATAACGAATGGCAACCATGTCCGGAAGCTCGTGGGATTTACGTATGACAAGACGATCCTCCAGCGCGTGGACGCGTTGTTCATCCTGACGGACGACGGCACGCTGTTCCGCCAGGATGTCCATCCGCGGGCGTATGACCTGATCACCGTGGACACCGGGGTGCAGGATTTCGCGCTCCGCAACGAGACGCTTCGTGTGGGCTTTCAGTTCGTCTTCCGCTGGGCGCAGGTTTCCGGCCCGGCCGTCACCTTGAGTAACATCGCCAGCGCCTCGGCCTCGTTTGTTGCCACGCCGGTGACCACGCCGACCGCACTCACCTTCCAGCTCACGGTTTCCGACGGTTCGTTGGCGAGCCACACAAACACCACCCTCACCTTGCTGCCCACGCAACGGGCGCGGATGACCTTCGCCGCCTGGAGCCACGCCTTCTTTTCGGCCAACCAGTTGACCAATCCCGCCGTCAGCGGTGTGCCCGCAGGCCCGGACGGCGACGGCGTCGTCAACCTGCTGGAATACGCCTTCGACATGAACCCGCTGCTGGCGGATGGCAACGCGCCCGTCATGCAGGGCGGCGGCGTGCCCGTGCCCGGCAGCGTGAGCGCGCTCAACCCGGCCACGCAAACGAACCAGAATTACCTCACCATCACCTTCGTCCGTTGGAAAGACCCGGTGGACCTGGCCTGCTCGGTCCAAAGCTCGCTCGATCTGGTCCAGTGGACCGACCAGTTGACGTCGCCCAACGCTTTCGTTGTCGTCAGCCAGACCGATGTCGCCGGCAGCGGCCAGTTGCAGCTTGTGACCGTCCGCGCGGCCACGCCGATGAGCGGGTCGGGCGCCGCGCCCTATCAGTTCTTCCGGGTCGCCGTGACGCCGACGCCGTGAGCTTCCGTTGTTGGGACGACGGAGCCGCGAACCCCTGAGGCGAAACCTCCCCGTCAGCCGGGTGTGTGGTGGGGCTGCGCGCTCCACAGCCCTGACCAAGCACCCGCCGGAGGTGGGGCAGCGGCAGCACCGCCCCCAACCTTTTTCCGCGTCCCCGCAACTCGGCGGTGACATCGTCAGGAGGTGTATCGTCGCCGCCCCGGGCGGCATCCGCTTACGAATTGATTTGACATATACTATTGATTTTTAATTCCTTATCCGTGTCAAGCCTGTGGTGCAAGCGAAAGTCGTGTGGGGGTTCGTGGGGTTCAAGCAGGACGGCTTTGGCAAAGGCCCGCAGGCCGGCGCGGGGGCGGGGTGCCCCCGCGCCTTTCGATTCCGGTTCAGACAGAGTCAGGACGACGCCTCTATCAGACTTGAAGCACCTGGACCACAATGAGAAAGAAGCATCACGGATACAGGAACGAAAGGGATATGGTGAGCTTGGTTCAGGATTGAATCGGGAATGGGACGAACATGGTTGGAGCGAGATCTAGAGCATTTCCAATAAAACTGCAGCCATTTGTCCGGGGGTGGCAGACGGGGATCGTGAAGACGATCTCTCTGGATTTGCGGGAACGGATTCTGGCCGCCTATGACGCCGGGGAGGGCACCCGGGAGGCGGTGGCGTCCCGGTTCCGGGTTTCGCTGGGCATGGTGAAGAAACTCTTGCAGCAGCGCCGGCGGATCCAGGATGTGCGCCCGCAACACCATCGCTCCGGGCGCAAGCCCGGCCGTGTCGCCCGGCAACAGGACCAACTCCGGGCGATGGTTCAGCAGAAGCCCGATCTGACCCTCAAGGAACTGCGGGCGGCGGCGGGCACTGAAGTGCATGCTGTCGGCCATCCATTACGTTTTGATCCGGCGCGGCGGGTCTTCCTCGACGAATCGGGCGCGAAAACCAACCTGACCCGTCGCTGTGGCCGGGCCCAACGCGGCCAGCGAGTCCACGCCCGTGCTCCTGCCGGCCACGGGCAAACCACCACGATGCTCGCTTCCATCCGGTTGGACGGTTCCACCGCCGGCATGACGATTGAAGGGGCTACGGACACGGAAGGGTTCCAGACCTATGTGCGGGAAGTGCTGTGTCCGACGCTGCGACCGGGTGACGTGGTCGTCATGGACAACCTCTTGCCCCACAAACATGACCCCACCTTGCAACTGGTTGAACAAACCGGGGAGGCGGTCCGATTCCTGCCGGCCCATTCGCCAGACTTGAACCCGATTGAGAAAATGTGGAGCAAGGTGAAACAGTGCCTGCGGAGTGCGGAAGCCCGCACCGGAGAAGAACTCCAGAAAGCCATTGCCGCCGCCCTGGCCGGCGTCACCGCCCAAGACGCCATGAACTGGTTCGCTTCCTGTGGTTATAGTTTCATTTAATACGCTCTAGTAACTCGTCTTGTCCAGCTTCACTTTGCCGCGGAAAATCCAGTAGATGCTGATCGTGTAGGCGAGCACAATGGGCACGCCGATCAGCGCGATGGTCAGCATGATGCCCAAGGTTTTCGGCGAGGAGGCGGCGTTGTAGATCGTGAGGCTGTGTTCGGGCGCCGGATTGCTGAACACCAGGTTGGGGAACATTTCCAGGCCGAACAGTCCCATCAGCGCGAGCATGGCGAGGCAGGACGAAAGGAAGGCCCGCCAGTCGCGGCCGTGGTGAATTTCGCGCGGGATGTTGGCGACGGCGAGCATGTTCACCAAGGCAATGCTGAACAGCCAGGGATTCGCCCGCATCCGCGCCGCCATGTGCGGCAGGTAAAGCAGCGTGGCCATCGTGGTGGCCGCGTAGCAGATGATGAAGAAAATGATGCAGTTGTTCACCCAGCCGCGGAGTTTGTCGTGCAATGCACCGTCGGTTTTGAGCACACCGTAAAGCGCGCCGTGCATCATGAACAGCGCCACGGTGGTGACGCCCAGCAGCAGGGCGTAAGGGTGCAGCAAACCGAGGAACGTGCCGGCAAACTCGCCGTGCGCGTCCACCGGAATGCCCCAGGCGATGTTGCCCATCGCCACGCCGATCAGCAGGCTGGACAACAGGCTGCTCACGCAGAAGGCCACGTCCCACATCTGCCGCCACCAGCGCATTGGCTGCTTGCTGCGGAACTCGATGGCCACGGCACGGAAGATCAGCGCCACCAGCAACAGCGTGAACGCCAGGTAAAACCCGGAGAATACCGTGGCATAGACGTTCGGAAACGCGGCGAACAGCGCGCCGCCGCCGGTCACCAGCCACACCTCGTTGCCGTCCCAGACGGGGCCGATGGCGTTGAGCATGACGCGCCGTTCGTCATCCGTGTCCGTGAACAAGTGGAGCGCGCCGATGCCGAGGTCGAAACCGTCGAGCATGGCGTAGCCGACAAACAACACACCGATCAGGACGAACCAGATCGCGTTCAAATCAAGGGAGCCGAAGTTCATGGGCGGAGGAGATTCCGAGTTTTGCCATTCAGTGTGCGGGTTGTTCGCGTCGAGGCAGCGCCAGTTTGCCGGACGGCGTCAGGTCCGCCTCGTCCGGCCCGTGCTGGATTTTGTCGTTCAGCAGGTAGAGGAAGACGGCGAACAAAAGGAGGTAAATCAGGCTGAACAGGATGATCGAGGTCAGCACGACATTGGCCTTGACCATGGCCGACAGCGCCTCCGAGGTCCGCAGCAGCTTGTAAACGATCCACGGCTGCCGGCCCACCTCGGCGGCGAACCAGCCGCACTGGTTGGCCAGTTGCGGCAGCAGCACCGAGAAAACCAGAATCCACAGCAGCCACCGCCGTTCGTGCAGCGAACCGTGGCGGAAATAAAGGAATCCCAGCGCCGCGATCACCATCATCGCGCAGCCGAGGCCGACCATGCCGTGGAAAAGCATGAACGACGCCTGGACCGGCGGCCGGTCCTCCGGCTTGAACTCGTTGAGGCCGGTGACCGGCGCATGGAAATTGTCGTGTGCCAGAAAGCTCAATAGATTCGGAATCTGGAGGCCGACGACCCGCTCATGCGTTTCATCCACCCAGCCGACAACCGTGAGCGGGGCGTTGGAGGTGGTTGGGTAAAGCCCCTCGAACGCTGCGAGCTTGGCCGGTTGGTTTTTCGCCACGCCCTGCGCGCTGAAGTGGCCGGTGACGGCCTGCAACAGCGACGCCACCAGCGCCATGCTCAGGCCGACCTTCAGCGAGGCGCGGGCGAATTCCAGATGTTTCCGCCTGAGCAGATACCATGCGCTGACGCTCACGACGAGAAATGCCGCCGAACTCCACGCGCCGCCCACCGTGTGCGTCAGCCGATCCACCGTGGAGGGATTGAAGACCAGTTCCCAGAAATTCGTGATCTCCGCGCGCGTCACACCGTCGCGCGTGACGAGGTGGTAACCGGCCGGCGTCTGCATCCAGGAGTTGGCCACGACGATCCACACCGCGCTGAAGTGCGCGCCCAGGCAGACCATGCAGGTGGCAAAGAAGTGCATCCCGCGGCTGACACGATTCCAGCCGAAGAGCAGGAGCGCCAGAAAACCGGATTCAAGGAAGAACGCAAAGATGCCCTCGGCGGCCAGCGCGCTGCCAAACACGTCCCCCACGTAGCGGGAGTAAGTTGCCCAGTTCGTGCCGAACTCAAACTCCATCACAATGCCCGTGGCCACGCCAATGGCGAACGTCAGCGCGAAAACCTTCGTCCAGAACCGCGCCATCTGATGATACACCGGGCGGTTCGTTTTCAGCCATAGCCCCTCCATGAGCACCAGCATCACGCCCAAGCCGATGCTCAACGGCGGGTAGAGGTAATGAAAACCTACCGTCAGCGCGAACTGAAACCGCGACAAGGTTAGAACGTCCATACGTCAAGTTGGCCCCGGTCTGCCGGTAATACGCCGCGCGTTCCGCCCGCTTCCGCGTTACGGCCACGGCGCCATGCAAACCGATTGTCATGGTTTGCTTAACATCCCCCGCTGGATGGGTCAAGACGGAGTCCGGGCGGATGCCACGCTCCTTGACCTGGGTCACGTTCAGTCGGCGACCCGCGCTGCTCAGGCCCGCTGAGGGTGCTGGAATGCAACGAACCACCCGGCGCGCAGCCGGGTCAACGGTGGATTGCGATCTGCAAAACAGAACAACCGCACCGCCCGGACAAGCCGGCCGATGCGGTTGCGGGAGTTCGGTTGGAGTGAAATTCAGGCTGCGGCGCGCCGCCAGAGGCCAAAGCCCACCAGGCCGAGGCCGGAGAGCAGGCCATATTCCCAAGGTTCGGGAATGATGGGCGTGGTCTTGGTCGTGACGATGCCAATCAGGTCGGCCGTGGCGTTGTCGCCTTCAAAGACGTGGAACTGGCTGATGGTGGAGAAGCCCCCGGCGTCCACTTTGCCGAATCCCATCTGCAGCGTGTAAGTCGTGCCGCCGATCGTGAACAACTCCGCGGGCACCGGCGACGGCAGGTACACATAATCCGCGCTGGCAACCGGATCGCCGGTGTTGACCGTGTTCACCAGCGTGAAGTTGTATTGAAAGAATTGTGACGGTTGCGATGGAGGCGCGGTGAATGCGAGCGTCAGCTTCAGCGTGACATTGTCGGCCTCCGTACCGCTCACAATCGTGCCGTTGTGATAATACAGATTCCCCAGGGAGAAAAGGGTTTCGGTATCGGTGTCGAACGACGTGCCGGTGAACTTCATCCAACTCTGGTCTGGAAACGCCTCGCCCCAGCTAAACGTGTCGGTCCCGACCCCGGACCACCAAAACGATCCGCTGGCCGGACCAGGATTGACGAAGATGCCGCTCGTGCTTCCTTGCAGGGTGCCGGCGATGGCGGAATTGAAAGCGGGAATCAACATGATGACTCCCAGAAGGAACAGCTTTGTTTGCATGGCAGTTATTTGGTTTTGTAGCTTCCCGACCAAGACCAACTGCCAGATGTCCTTTCCCCATTACAGCGACGGAAAAGCCGGGGCCTGGCCTCGCTGACAATTGCCTTTGATGGTTAATACGGGAATGGTGTTGGCAAATTACATGCGTTGTTCTAATTCGTGCGTTGCTGGGTCCACCGTTGGCCTGGGGCGGCGGCGGGCGCCTGCTCCCGAAGGGCGGGCCGGGCGTGCGCGGGTTCCCTCTGGATGCAGGCGGCGACTCCGGGTTTGACCGCACCGTCACGTTTCCCTAGAGTCAGTCCGCGATTGTTGAATCGTTGCTTACACGATTATGAAAATTCTCGTTTGCGACCCCGTTTCGCCCAAAGGCGTGGCCCTCTTTCAGCAGCGGCCCGAATTCGAAGTTGTCGTCCTCGACAAGCGGTTGCCGGAAGCCGAGCTGGTGCCGGTGGTTGCTGACGCCGCCGCGTTGGTGGTGCGCTCCGAAACCAAGATCACCCGCGCGGTGATCGCCGCGGCGCCGAAGCTGCGCGTCGTGGGCCGCGCCGGTGTGGGGGTGGACAACGTGGACGTGGAGGCGGCCACGCAGCAGGGCGTGGTGGTGATGAACACGCCCGGCGGCAACACGATTTCCACGGCGGAACTGACGTTCTCCATGATGATGGCGCTGGCGCGGAAAATCCCGCAGGCAAATGCTTCAATGAAAGCCGGCGAGTGGAATCGGAAGGCGTTTTCCGGCACGGAGCTTTACAACAAGACGCTCGGCATTCTCGGCCTCGGCCGCATTGGCAGCGAGGTGGCGCGGCGGGCCATTGCCTTCGGAATGCGCGTGCTGGCCTACGATCCTTATCTCACGCTGTCACGTGCCAAGGCGCTGCAGGTGGAGCTGGTCGAAAAGCTCGACGACCTGTGGTCGAAGGTGGATTTCCTCACCGTCCACATGCCGATGAGCGACGAGACGCGCGGCATGGTGAACGCGGCGGCGTTTGCGAAGATGAAGAAGGGCGTGCGCATTCTCAACTGCGCCCGCGGCGGCATCGTGAACGAAACCGACCTGCTGGCCGCGTTGCAGAGCGGCCACGTCGCCGGCGCCGCGCTGGATGTTTACGAAACCGAGCCGCTGCCCAAGGACTCGCCGTTGCGCTCCCTGCCGCAGGTCATCCTGACCCCGCATCTCGGCGCCAGCACCAGCGAGGCGCAGGACAACGTGGGCATCGAAGTGGCCGAGGCGATCACGGATTTTCTCGTCACTGGCGCGGTGCGCAACGCGGTGAACCTGCCGAACCTCGACGCGAAAACCTTCCAGATCGTGAAACCGTATCTGACGCTCGCCGGTAAACTGGGCCGTCTGGTGGCGCAGCTCGGCGCCAAGCGCAACGAGCGACTGGTGATCACCTATGGCGGCCGGGCCAACGAACTGCCCACCGACCCGGTCACGCGCGCCGTGTTGCAGGGGTTTCTGGAATCAGCCGGCGGCACGGACGTGAACCAGGTGAACGTGCGCTCGCTCGCCGCGGGACTGGGCCTGCTGGTGGAGGAGGTCAAGTCCACCGAGGAAACCGATTTCAGCGAATGGCTGCACGTCGCGGCCTTCACCGACGACCAGAAAGTCTCGGCCGGCGGCACGTTCTTCAGCTCGCATCACCACCCGCGCATCGTCCGGCTGAACGGCCAGCCGGTGGAGATTGTCCCCGAGGGCGTGCTGTTGCTGCTGAACAACAAGGACCGGCCAGGCATGGTGGGCCACGTCGGCTCGCTCCTGGGCAAACACCGCGTCAACATCGCGAGCATGAGCCTGAACCGCGAGCGTGCCGGCGGGCAGGCGCTCACCGTCCTGAACCTCGACAGCGTGCCGCCCGCGCCCGTGCTGGAGGAACTCCGGAATGACCCGGACATCAGCAACCTGCGCGTCGTCAAACTTTCCTGACATGAAATGGATTACTCGGTTGGCCGGGGCGTGTGCCGCGGCCCTCGTGCTGGCGGTCCCGTTTGCCTCGGCCGCGGACGCCACCAATACGGACGATTCCGCCGCGAAGCTGTCGGCGGACCTGTTGTTCCCCAATCCCGTTGTCGCCCGCGGCAAGGGTTTTGAGATTCGTCAGAACGACGTGGACGACGCGATCACCGGCCTCCGGGCCACCCTCGCCGCCCAGGGGCAGACCCTGCCGGAAAGCCAGCGCGGGGATGCCGAGGCGCGGACGCTGGACCGGATGATCCTCAGCCGCATCCTGCTCCAGAAAGCCACGCCGGAGGAAAAAGCCAAGGCCAAGGAATCGGCGGACAAATTCATCGCCGAGACGAAGAAGCGCGCGCCGTCCGAGGAATCCTACCGCCGCCAGTTGATCGCCGTGGGCATCAAGCCGGAGGTGTTTGAAAAGCGCGCCTTCGAGCAGGCCGTGGTGGAAACCGTCGTCAACCACGAAATCCGCGACAAACTCACCATCGCGCCCGACGAGATCAAGGCCTACTACGATCAGGGCGTGGACGTGCTGGTCCGCGATCTGCAGGCGCTGCTGGAAAAAATGCAGCAGGACGGCCAGACCAACACCGCGTTTTACAGCGACGGCACCAACCGCCTGGCGGCCATGAAGCAGGCCAACCTGGCGCGATTGGACCGCCCCGAAACCGTGCGCGCCAGTCTGATCATTCTCTACACGATTGACGTGGTGACGCGGACCCCGCTGCCGGCAGAGGTCCAGGCGGACAAAAAGGCGCGCATCGAGAAGATCCTCGCCCGGCTGAAAAACGGCGAGGACTTCGCCAAGGTCGCCCGCGAAAGTTCCGAGGATCCGGACGTCATGCGGAGCAGCGGCGAATACACGACCACGCGCGACAACGTGGCGATTCCCGAGTTGAAGGCGGCGCTGTTCTCGCTGCCGATCGGCCAGGTCAGCGACATCATCACCACGCCGATCGGGTTTTATCTCGTCAAGGTCGCGGAGCGCAACGCCGCCGGCAAAATCCCGTTCGACAAGGCGGAAAGCGACATTCGCAACCTGCTGCTCAGCCAGGAGGTCGAGAAACGCCTGCCTGCCTACTACGCCCAGCTCAAGAAGGAATACGACGTCCAGATCGTGCCGCCGAACGCGGCGAATCCCTGACCGGTGCGGCGCCCTCCGCGGACGGGCTGGCGGCCCGGCAGCGGGCCGGGTAAGTTCAGCGCGTGACCGCGATTGACACCGGCCCCGTCCGCCATCTCTACGTCCATGTGCCGTTTTGCGCGCACAAGTGTGAGTATTGCGCGTTTTACTCCGAGGCCGCCCAGGGCGAGCTGGTGAACCGCTACGTCGCCGCGCTGGTGCGCGAGCTGGAACTCGTCGCCGCGGACCTGCGGCCGCGGACCATTTACTTCGGCGGCGGCACGCCTTCCCTCCTGAACCTGCGCCAGTGGGAAACCATCCTTGCTGCGCTGGCGCGCCTCAATGTGTCCGGCGCGGACGAATGGACCGTCGAATGCAATCCCGCCACCGTGTCGCCGGACAAGGCGCAACTGCTGCGCGCGGCCGGCGTGAACCGCGTTTCGATGGGCGTGCAGTCGCTGGACGAGTCGCTGCTGGACCGGCTCGGCCGCATCCACAGCCGCGAGCAGGTGTTCCGGTCGTTTGACATTCTCCGCCGGGCTGGTTTCGCCAACGTGAACCTCGATTTGATGTTCGCGATTCCCGGTCAAACGATGGCCGTCTGGCAGGCCACGCTGCGCGAGGCATTGGCGTTGGGCAGCGAGCATTTGTCCAGTTACGAGGTCATTTACGAGGAGGACACGCCGCTGTTCGAGCAACTCCGCGCCGGCCGTTGCGACGTGAACGAGGATCTCGCGTGCGCCATGTTTGAGGAACTGGTGGCGACGGCGGAGGCTGCGGGTTTCCGGCAATATGAAATCGCGAACTTCGCCCGGCACCACGGGCTGGCGGGGGCGGAGGTGCCTGATCGCGCCTGCCGGCACAACGTGAATTACTGGCGCGGCGGCTCGTTTTACGGCTTGGGGCCGAGCGCGACGAGTTACGTCCGCGGCGTGCGGACGAAGAACTGGGCGAACACGCCGTTGTATTGCGAGCAACTTGAAAAGGGCCGGCGCGCCATCGAATCCACCGAGGAACTGCCGCCACTGGGTCGCGCCGGGGAAATCGCCGCGTTCGGCCTGCGGATGAACGCCGGCTGGCCGTTTGCCGAGTTCGAGTGCGTCACCGGCTTTGACCTGCGTGGCGAATGGGCCGGCGACATGGCGTGGCTGGGACGGCAGGGCCTGGGGCGGATCGCGGCCGACCGTTTTCAGCTTACGCCCCGCGGGTTGCGGTTCGCCGACCTGGCGGCCGAGCGGTTTCTCCGGCCGTGACCGGCGGGGGAACCGCCTTGCGCGGAAAGGTTGACAATCAGCGGCAAACCAAGCACAACAGCGCCCGCCTCCGTTATGCAACAAATACACTTGGGCTTGGTAGATTATGCGATCTTGCTCGCTTACACGGCGTTCGTGATCGGCATCGGCTTCGCGCTGCGGCGCTACATGAAGACCTCGTCGGACTTTCTCACGTCCGGCCGCAGCATTCCGGCCTGGGTCACCGGCCTGGCGTTTCTCTCGGCCAACCTCGGCGCCTTGGAGCTGGTGGGCATGGCGGCCAGCGGGGCGAAATACGGCATCGCCACGGCCCACTTTTATTGGGTGGGCGCGATCCCGGCCATGATCTTTCTGGCCGTGTTCATGATGCCGTTTTACTACGGCTCGAAGGCGCGCTCGGTGCCGGAGTATTTGAAACTGCGCTTTGACGAGCGCGTGCGCTGCCTGAACTCGCTCACTTTCGCCGTGATGACGGTGTTCGCGTCCGGCATCTCGATGAACGCGCTGGCCAAACTGCTCAACCAGCTTCTCGGCTGGGACTACAACCTGAGCCTGTGGATTTGCTCGGGCGTCGTGCTGCTCTACGTGCTCAAAGGCGGCCTGACCTCGGCGATCTACACCGAGGTGCTCCAGTTTTTCATGATCGTGCTCGGCTTTGCGCCGGTCGTTTATCTTGGTCTCAAGGATGTGGGTGGGTGGCACAAAATGACGGCGACGCTCGCCGGCGTGGCGCAGGATCCCGCCAAGGTCGGCCTCGGCAGCAAGACGTTTGCCCCGGACGCGTGGTCGAGCGCGTGGCATCCGTTGCTGGCCGGCTCGAATGGCAATCCGATGGGCGTGGACCTGTTTGCGATGCTGTTTGGCCTCGGCTTCGTGCTGAGCTTCGGTTACTGGTGCACGAACTTCCTCGTCGTGCAGCGGGCCATGGCGGCGAAAAACATGGGCGCGGCCCGGCGCACGCCGTTGATTGCCGCCGTGCCGAAAATGCTCTTCCCGGCGCTCGTCATCCTGCCGGGCATGATCGCGGCCTCGCTGGCCTTCACCGGCAAGGACGGCTACCGGCTGCCGCCGAAGCGGGTGGACAACGGGATTTATGAAAAGGCCATCCCGGCCATCCAGCAGGCTTCCACCGCGAAACTGGACGTGGAGGTGGCGCTGACCCAGATCAACAACGCGCTGGGTCCCCAACTCGCCAAGGATTGGAAGGAACTGAAGTTCAGCCACGAAAAACTGGCCCTCATTTTGAAAGACAACGCGGCCAGTCCGCTGTCCGAGTCGGGGCTGCGCGACCGGATTCAGGACGCCGTCACCACCAATGACTACGACGGCGTGATCCTGTCGTTGGTGAAAAAATACTGTCCCACCGGCATGTTGGGGCTGGCGTTGACGGCCCTGCTGGCGTCGTTCATGTCCGGCATGGCGGGCAACGTCACCGCGTTCAACACGGTCTGGACCTACGATCTTTACCAGGCCTACCTCGCGAAGAACAAGAGCGACGAGCACTACATGTGGATGGGCCGGTTCATCACGGTGGTCGGCATCTTGTTGAGCATCGCCTGCGCCTACTTCGCCAGCAATTACTCGAACGCCATGGACATCGTGCAGCTCGTGTTTGGCTTCGTGAACGCGCCGCTGTTCGCCACGTTCCTGCTGGGCATGTTCTGGAAACGCGCGACCGGCACCGGCGCCTTCCTTGGTCTGCTGGGTGGCACGGGCACTTCGGCCCTGTTCCACGCGCTGACGCTGGCCACGGGCAACGCGCCGGGCGTCAAAGGTGGCTACCTCGGCGTCGTGCAGACCTTCCCCAGCGAAATGGCCCAGAACTTCTGGCTGGCGAGCTTCGCGTTCGGCGTGTGTTTTCTGCTGACGCTGGTCATCTCCCTGATGACCGCCCGGACCAAGAGCGACGAGGAACTCAAGGGCCTGGTCTATTCGCTGACCCCGAAGCTCAAGGATGAGGCGGAGGCGTGGTATCTGCGCCCGGCCGTTCTCGGCCTCGTGCTGCTGGGCTGCTGTGTGATCCTGAACTTGATTTTCTGGTGAGAAAGGAACGAATTTATGCTCGATATTCGCTGGCCGATCGGCCTGATGTTTTCGCTGGTGGGCGTGCTGCTGGTGCTTTGCGGGGTCGTGGCCTCGCCGGCTGACTACCGGAAATCGCTGGACATCAACATTGACCTGATCTGGGGCGTAGTGCTGCTGGTGTTTGGCGCGTTGATGCTGTTGCTGGCGTGGAAGGGTGCGCGCGCCACCGACGAGCCGGGTGCGGAAGGCCGCTCCGCAAAGTGAGCCACGGCCGGAGAATCTTAGCGGTTGTGTGCCGCAGCCGGCTTCGGCATCGCCGCCGCGGGCACAAGATGTTTTGATCAATTCGGCACCTGATCGGGTCTCAATGAAACGACTGGAAACGCTTATGGAAAAAACTGTCTGGACCATGCTCACGATGGCGACGCTTGTCACGACCGCGTTCGCGGCCGGGGCCGCCACCGATAATCCCACCATGAAAGCAACTGTGCAGAAGGCCAAGTTCGGCACCATGCCCGACGGCGCCGTCATCTACCAATACACCCTTGCCAACGCCAAGGGACTGAAGGCGAAGGTCATCACCTACGGCGCGATTCTCACCGAGCTGGATGTCCCCGACCGCAATGGCAAAATGGGTGACGTTGTGCTCGGCTTCGACAACCTCGACCAGTATCTCAAGGGCGATCCTTTCTTCGGCGCCACGGTGGGCCGCGTCGCCAACCGCATCGCCAAGGGCAGGTTCACGCTCGACGGCCACGCCTACACGCTGGCGACCAACGATGGCCCGAATCACCTGCACGGCGGCATCAAGGGCTTCGACAAGGTGGTTTGGAAGGCCGCCGTTCTCCGGCGGAAAAACGCCGCGGCGGTGCGGTTCACCTACACCAGCCCCGACGGCGAAGAGGGCTATCCGGGCACGCTCAAGGTGACGGTGATTTATTCGCTCACCGACGACAACGAACTGCGGCTGGACTACAAGGCCACCACCGACAAGGCGACCCCGGTGAACCTCACCAACCACAGCTATTGGAATCTTGCCTGTGGCGGCGACATTCTCGACAACGAAGTCATGATCAACGCCGCCCGTTACACGCCGGTGGACGCCACGCTCATCCCGACCGGCGAACTCGCGCCCGTCAAAGGCACCGTGATGGATTTCACCACGCTGCATCCCATCCGCGACCGCATCGGCGAATTGACCAACAAGCCCAGCGGTTACGACCACAACTACTGTCTGAACGGCGGCGGTGGCAAGCTCGCGTTGGCCGCGCAGGTGTATGAGCCAAAGTCCGGCCGCGAAATGGACGTGCTCACCACCGAACCGGGCATCCAGTTCTACACCGGTAATTTCCTCGACGGCACGCTCACCGGCAAATACGGCATCACCTACCAGCAACACGCCGCCCTGTGCCTGGAATGCGACCACTACCCGGACAGCATTAACCACCCGGCGTTCCCGAACACCGTCCTGCGGCCCGGAGAAACCTACAAGCAGACGACGATTTACAAATTCTCCACGAAGTAACTCCTCCCTTACTTCCCTCAAGGTGGCGCGCCGGCTGACGGATTGCTCGTTGGCCGGCGCAACTCGTCCTTTCACACCAAGTCCTCGCGGGGCCGCACCATGCTGACGGATTGCTCGTTGGCCGGCGCAACTCGTCCGGATCGGCACGATCCGCGTTGAGAAGCTGCATCTCCTCCGGCTGTTCTCGCTGAGTTGACCCGCCGCGCTGGCGGTCTCAAAATGCCGCGCATGAAATCAACCCCGCTTTCGCGTCGCGCGTTTCTTTGCCGCCATACCGCGTTGGCCGCCGGCGCCGCCGCGTTCGCTGGCCTTGCTCCCAGCCTGTCCGTCCTGGGTGCCAACGACCGCGTCCGCCTTGGCTTCATGGGCGTGAACGGACGCGGCAGCGACCTCGTGCGCGGCTTTGCCGCCCTGCCGCAGGCTGAAATTGCCTACATCTGCGACGTGGACGAACGGGCCATCGCCAAGGGCATCGCCGCCGCCGGCGACCGCCAGCCCGCGCCCCGGGGCGCGAAGGATTTTCGCCGTGTGCTCGACGACCGCGCTGTGGACGCGCTCGTCATCGCCACGCCGGACCACTGGCACGCGCCGGCCACGATCCTGGCCTGCGCCGCCGGCAAGCACGTCTATTGCGAAAAGCCTGCCAGCCACAATCCCCACGAAGGCGAGCTGGCCGTCGCCGCCGCGCGAAAATTCGACCGCGTCGTGCAGATTGGCACCCAGCGCCGGAGCATGCCCACGAGCATCGAGGCGATCGCCAGATTGCGCGCCGGCGTCATCGGCCGGGTGCGGTTTGCCCGCGGCTGGTATAACAACACCCGCGGTTCCATCGGCCAGGGCAAACCGGTGCCCGTGCCGGCGTGGCTGGACTGGGAACTGTGGCAGGGGCCGGCGCCGGAACGACCCTTCCGCGACAACATCGTTCACTACAACTGGCACTGGTTCTGGCATTGGGGAACAGGTGAATCGGGCAACAACGCCGTTCACGCGCTCGATCTGTGCCGCTGGGGCCTGGGCGTGGAGTTTTCCCGGCGCGTCACCTCCGGCGGCGGACGTTATTATTTTCACGACGATCAGGAAACACCGGACACCAACGTCGTCACGTTCGATTTCGGCGACGCGATGATCACATGGGAAGGCCGGAGCTGCCAGCGGCACGGTTTTGAAAGCTCGATGTTCGGCGCCGCCTTTTACGGCGACCAGGGGACGATGGTGCTCGACGGCGCGAGCTACACGCTGTTCGACACGCAGGACAAACCACTGGGCAAAGTGAGCGGCTCCGGCAGCGACGCGCCGCATTTGCAGAATTTTCTCGACTGCCTGCGCACGGGCCGGCGGCCCAACGCGGACATCGCCGAGGGCTACAAGAGCACGCTGCTTTGCCTCCTTGGCAACATCGCCTGGCGTGTTGGCCGCACGTTGAACTGCGATCCACGCACGGGAAAGCTCCTCGGCGACAAAGGCGCGGCCCGTCTGTGGCGTCGCTCCTACCGGCCCGGCTGGGAACCGAAAGTCTGACGCGCCAGTTCAGCCGGCGACCTGACGCAACTTCGTCGCGACGGCGAGAAACGCCTCGCCCGCCGGCGAACGCGGCGCGGAGACAACCACCGGCACGCCGCGGTCGCCGCCGATGCGGATTTCGGTAAAGATCGGCACTTCGCCGAGAAATTGCGTTTTCTGTCGGGTCGCCTCGACCTGGCCGCCACCGTGACCGAAGATTTCAATCCGCTCGCCGTTGGGCGTCGTGAAATAGCTCATGTTTTCCACAATGCCGAGGATGGGCACGCTGACTTTCTCAAACATGGCAATGCCCTTGCGCACGACGCCGAGCGACGCCTCCTGCGGCGTGGTGACGATGACGCCGCCGTCCAGCGGCACCGTCTGGCACAACGAGAGCTGCGCGTCGCCCGTGCCGGGCGGCAGGTCCACGAGCAGGTAGTCGAGATTGCCCCATTCCACCGAGAGCAGGAATTGCTGGATGGTTTTGCTGATCATCGGTCCGCGCCAGACCACCGGCTGGTCGTCTTCAAGCAGGAAGCCGATGCTCATCAGGCGGACGTTGTGACGGACCGGCGGCACGAGCAGCTCGCGCTCGCTGATTGTCGGCCGTTCGCGGCAGCCCATCATCAGCGGAATGCTGGGGCCGTAAATGTCGCAATCCAGCAGGCCCACCCGCTGGCCGAGCTGCACCAGCGCGCAGGCGAGGTTGGCGGCCACGGTGGATTTGCCGACGCCGCCCTTGCCGCTGGCCACGGCGATGACGCGCGCCACGCCCGGCACGCGGGTTTGTTTCCCCCACGGATCGGGGCCTTTGTTCGGGCCCGACGGCTGGTGGACTTCCACGAGCACGCGTTCGACGCCCGGCAAGGCGCGCAAGGCCTGCTCCGCGTCGGCCTTGATCTGCGCCGCTGCCTCCTGGTTCGGCGAGGTCAGTTGCAGGGTCACCGCCACGGCGCCGGCGTTGACGGCGATTTCCTTCACCAGCCCGAAGGACACGATGTCCCGTGAGTAACCCGGATACTTGACCGCCTTGAGGGCGTTTTGAACGGTGTCTTGTGTCAGCATGATCATGTCCTGAATTCGGCGGGTCGGCCCGGTGTTGTGACAACCGGCACCTGCGCCGTGCCGGAATCCGCCTCTGGCGGCACCGGCGGAGCAAAACTAGCCGCGGGCTGTTCGGTGTCAAAAGCTTTCTCCGTCGGCCGCCTGGCGGGTGGCAAAATCATGGTATGCGGCACGAATTTCTGCTTTCATCCGGGGCATGACGCAGACAATTTCCGGGACTCAAGCCCGGCGGATCATTGATTTGCGCAGCGATACCGTCACCTTGCCCACGGCTGAGATGCGCGGGGCGATGGCTGCGGCGGAGGTGGGCGACGATGTGTTCGGCGAGGACCCGACCGTCCGGCGGCTGGAGGCGCGCACGGCAGAAATTCTGGGCAAGGAAGCCGCCGTGTTTGTGCCGTCCGGAACCATGGCCAACCAATTGGCCATCCGCGCCCACACCGAACCCGGCGACGAAGTGCTGGCGGAGGCGAACGCGCACATCGTTTACTACGAAGCCGGCGCGCCGGCCGCGTTGTCCGGCGCGACGTGTCGTTGCCTGACTGGCCGGCGCGGGATTTTCAGCGGTGCGGACCTGGAAGCCGCCCTCCGGCCGGCGGACATTCATTTCCCGCCGACCCGGTTGGTGTGTCTGGAAAACACGCACAACCGCGGAGGTGGCAGTGTCTGGCCCCTGACTGAAATCGCCGGCGTCGCCACCGTGGCACGGCAGCATGGACTGCGGTTGCACCTCGACGGGGCGAGGTTGTGGAACGCGTCTGTCGCGACGGGCGTGCCGGAACGGGCCTACGCCACGCATTTTGAATCGGTGAACGTGTGCTTTTCGAAAGGCTTGGGCGCGCCGGTTGGCTCAGCCCTGGCGGGCAGCGCCGAGTTTGTTGCCCGCGCTCGGCGGTTTCGCAAACAACTCGGCGGTGGAATGCGCCAGGCGGGCATCATCGCGGCGGGCGCGCTGTTCGCCTTGGAGCACCATCGCGCCCGGCTGGCGGAGGATCACGTCAATGCCCAAACGTTGGCCCGTCGGTTGGCGACGTTGCCGGGAGTTGAACTTGATCCCGCGAGCTTTGAAACGAACATCGTCGTGTTTCGCCTGGATGGGGTGCCCGCGCGGGATTGGGTTCGGATTCTCGACGACGCGGGCGTGCGGTTGCTTGCAACGGGGCCCAATCTGGTTCGCGCTGTGACACATCTCGGTGTTTCTGCCACCGACATTGCGGCCGCCTTGGAGATCATCAAGGACAGTTTGCGCCGGAATGGACGAAGTTGATGGGGGGGCTTGACCAACAGGAATGCATAGAGTTTCCGCGAATGACCCTAAATTCAAGCTTGACACTTCGGCTTGGCGCGCGAAGCTCCCTCAAAATGACTTGCCGGCTTGACTTATACGGATGCTTGGCGCTTGCTTCATGGGTGTGGTCGCGGCGGCACGACACGGTAAAAAGTGGTGAGGGAATTGAGATTTCTGTTTGACAAGTAGTTGGCGCAACCGTAAAACGGGCACATCTGTAATGGACGAAAATTAAGGCTGGGCCAGCGCAACAGCGTTAAAACAAGACGAAGATTTATGAAGACACTACTAACTTGTGTGGGAATGGCGGCGGTGGGTGCGATGAGTCTGCAAGCGCAGGACATGAGGGATCCGGCGCCCAGCAAACCGTGGAACGTCGGGGCAAACCTCCGGGGTTTCTATGACGACAACTATACCACGGCACCTGCCAATACTCCGACGGGCTACCCGATCACCAAGCGCAGTAGCTGGGGCGCGGACGTGAATCCTTCCGTGGGTCTCAATATAGTTCAGGATCTCACCACCATCCGGCTGAACTATGATTTTGACATGCGTTATTACGCGGATCGCGTGAATAACGAGGAAGACTTTTCGCACAACTTCACCGGCAGTCTTTCGCATTCGTTCTCGGAAAGATACAAGATGGATGCCTTTGATTCCTTTGTGGTGGGCCAGGAGCCGGCGCTGCTCAGTCCGGGTGGAACACCCAGCAGTGGTACGTATATGCGCTTGAACGGTAACAACATGCGCAATTACGCGGGCATCTCGTTCACGTCGAGTTTTACGGATCAATTGGGGTCCAGGATTGGTTATCAGAACACGTTTTACGATTACGACCAGACCGGGAATGGCAGCTACGCGGCGTTGCTGAACCGCATGGAGCAGCTCGCCAGCGTTGACCTGCGTTGGCAATACACTCCGGCGACAACTGCCTTGATCGGTTATCAGTTTGGTTATACCGAACAGACGGACAATACCGACACGCTTGATTTTGCGGGAACGGTTCCAACGAACGTGCGTGACCGGTATGATCACTACGGTTTCCTTGGCGTTGACCATGACTTCAACGCGCAGTTCTCCACTCAGATTCGCGCCGGTTTTGAATATGCCGAGTATCCGAATGCGGTTGCCGGCATGGACAATAGTCGGATCGTTCCCTACGCTGACGCCATGCTGCAATACAAGTTCGGGGAGCGCAATTCGATTCAAGTCGGCGTGAAGAATGATTTGGAACAAACTGATGTGGGCGTGTACAACGGAGACGTGGCCACAACCGACACCCAGTCGTTGACGTTGTATGGCATTCTGACCTATCGTTTGACGCCTCGTCTCATTGGTACGGTTCGAGGCCAGTGGCAAATGGCCACGTTCAACGGGGGTTTTTACAACAATCAACAGGATAATTACTACTCGGCCGACGTGGATCTGACCTACGAAATTAATCGCTATCTCTCGGCGCAGGTTGGCTACGCGCTGGACCGGTTGGATTCGGACATCACTTTTTACTACAGCGCCGCGTATCCCAGTATTGCTCGCTCGTTTACGCGCAACCGAGTTTACTTTGGCGTTAACGCCAGCTATTAGTTATCAAGGTTTGGAGTGTGATACGGGAGGCTGGAGTTTGGATTCTAGCCTCCCTTTTTTAATCCATGGAAGCGACCAAGTCCTCATCTTCTTCTTCGGCCACACCGGCCAGTCAAGCGCACTTTCTTGATTACTGGCGGATCATCCGCATCCGGAAAACGGTGATCATCGCCGTGTGGCTGCTGGTTGTATTGACAACCGTGGCGGTCACCCTGGTTTTGAAGCCGGCCTATCGCAGCACGGTCGTGATTTCGGTGGACAAGGATACCAAGGACGTTGATCCGTTGCTGCGCCAGCAGGTTCAACAAAGCTTTGACCCCTACTTCCTGGCAACCGAATTCGAGAAAATCCAGTCGAAGGCGGTGCTGTATCCGGTCATCGAGAAGTTTAATCTCCAGAAGAAATGGGCGGCGCGCTACAGCGATAATCAGGATCTGACGGAACAGGACACCTTTAACATCCTGTTACGCAACCTTGACGTGCGGCAGTCACGCAACACGAGCTTGATCGAGATTCGCGTGCTGGACGAGGACAAGAATGAAGCGGCTGATTTGGCCAACGCCATTGCCGATTCCTACAAGGGATTGCGAAGCAAGAACCGCGAGGACATGTCCAAAAAGGGCATTGATGTGCTCAACGATGAGTTGGGCAAGCAGACAGTTGTCGTGAGCAACCTGCAGGCCAGGGTGGACGACATGCGCGTCACATTAGGCATCGCCGAATCTGCGGACACCTCCATGCCCACCTATCAGGCATCGCTGGAGCGCGAAAAACTAAGCACGCTTGCCAACCAGCTTGAGATGGCCAAGGGCGAATACGTCTTTTACAACACCAAACTGGTGGAGCTGAAGAAGCTTGATCGGCAGTCGCTTCGCAAGGCGGTGCTGACAGTCGTCGTGGGGGAGCAAATTTTGCCGGACCGTTTGAATGAGCTTTCGGCGGTGGAACAAAAATTGGCCCAACTCAAGCAGGATTACGGTCCGGACAACCCGGATGTGAAGCGTGCCGAGGCATGGCGCCTGCAGGTGGAGAAGCAGGTCGAAGACCGGCTTGACGGTATTTTGACCGGTCTTAGCGATAATGTTAAAGCCCTCAAAGCCCGCGTGGATGCACTCGAACAGGAGGTGACTGAAGGAAGGAATATCGTCGCCGCAGAGGCAAGCAAGGCCCGCCAATACTATGAAACGAAGCGTGATTTGGAAACGCAGCAAAAAATCCGTGACGCGCTGATGCTGCGTGCCCGCCAGGAGCAGGTGGACGCCAAAATTCCGACCACCTCGAGCGTGGAAGTCCTTGACAAGGCCGAGCCTGGTTTGCGGCCAGTCCGGCCGAATATTCCTCTGAACGTTGCCTTGGGCATCGTCGTGGGCCTGGTCATGGGCGTCGGTCTGGCGTTCTTCATCGAATACCTGGATACCAGCGTCAAGACGATTGATGACGTGGAACGCGCTTTGGGCGCGGCCGTTATCGGCGTCATTCCCCAGAATGTCGGTTTGCTGATAAACGAGGGGCCGGACAGTCCACATGCGGAAGCATATCGGGTGCTTCGCACGAACGTTCTGTTTGCCCGGAAGGATCCAAACGAGAATACGATCACGGTTGTCAGCGGTGGCGCGGGCGAAGGCAAGTCCACAACCATCTTCAATCTGGCCACGGTCTTTGCGCAAAACGGCCAGCGAGTGCTGCTGATTGATTCGGACCTTCGCCGGCCGAGCCTGCACAAATTCCTTAATTTGAGCAACGCCACCGGGCTGACGAACTACCTCCTGAAGCAAAGCACGCTCGAAGAAGTCATTCAAACGACGAAGCTGCCGACACTGGATTTTCTGCCCAGCGGCAAGCTGCCCAGCAGCTCGCTCGGTTTGCTCAATTCGGCGCGGATGCAGGAGTTCATCAAAGACGTCAAGGCCCGTTACGACTTTGTGTTCTTTGACTCGCCCCCGATCATGGGTGTCAGCGACGCGTCCATTCTGGCCAGCGAAGTGGACTTGGCTGTATTGGTCGTGCAATATCGCAAGTATCCGCAGGCGATCAACCTGCGTGCCAAGCAAATGGTGGAAAAGGTCGGCGGCAACCTGCTCGGTGTCGTGTTGAACAACATCAACATTTCGCAGGATTCCTACTACTACTACTACAGCGGTTACTACTACGACTACTATTCGAGGTCAGACAAGGATGACTCCGAAAAAGGCAAGTCGAACGGAGCGGCCGTTCGCCCTGGTTCCGTGGCCTCCAACGTTGGAGAGCTTAAAGGAAAGTATTGACGGGCTAGTTTGTTCTGACGTTCAAGTTTCCCAGCAAGATGAAAGTATTGTTGTTCAAGGTCCTCAAGCCGGCGGCCGTGAGCGCGGGGGTTTTACTCGCCACTGCGTTGTTTCTCAGCGGTTGTGGGTCTCCGTCCGGCTCCGGGAGTCCGGTCGCCACCACCATGCCGCTGATGGCACAACCTGTATCCACGGCTGGCACCAATGCGCAGGCGGGTGTCGGCATTGATACGCTGCGGGTGGGCGACAACCTCACCATCACCGTCGCCGACCCGGCGAACATTCCTGCCATCGAGCAGAAAATACGCGAGGACGGGAAGATCAAGTTGCTGTTCGACAACAGCGACTTTGATGCTGCGGGCAAGACGGTTTCCGAACTGGAGAAGGACATCCGTGATCATTACGTGCCCAAATTCTTCCAGCGGTTGTCCATCCAGATCAAAGTTGAGCAGCGGATCATCTACGTTGGCGGCCAGGTTCGCAAGCCGGATCGTTATGAATATCTCAGCACGATGACCGTGCTCCAAGCCATCAAAGCCGCCGGTGATTTCACAGATTATGCCAAGAAGACCGTGGTCGAAGTCACCCGCGCGAACGGCACCAAGATCATTGTCAATTGCAAGAAGGCCCAGAAGAATCCCAGGCTGGACATCCCGATTTATCCCGGTGACAGCATCTACGTGCCGGTTCGCTTTTGGTGATGGTTCTGTTCCGCATTCTTTCGGGCAGCATGGCAGGCGCGGAGATTGTGGCCTGCCATTTTCCTTTTCGGGTGGGACGCGCTGCCAGGGCCGACCTGCGGATTGAGGGGGGCGGGGTCTGGGAGGAGCATTGCGAAGTGACCAGGGATGCCGGGCGCGGCTTACTGCTGCGCTCGCACGCGGCGGCGCTCACGCTCGTGAACGGTCAGAAGGTCGAGGAAACGGCGTTACGGAATGGCGATCTCATCGAACTGGGTGAAGTCCGCCTGCAGTTCTGGTTAAGCCCGGCCGTGCAAACCGGGCTGGCGTTACGCGAGACTTCGACCTGGATTGCCCTGGCGGCTCTGGTGGTCGTCCAGTTCAGTCTGGTTTACTGGCTTACCCACTGAGGCGGCTGCGTCAGTGCCGGAAGTGCCGCGTGCCGGTGAACACCATCGCCACGCCGCGCGCATCCGCCGCCGCGACCACCTCCGCGTCGCGCACGGAACCGCCAGGCTGGATGGCCGCCGTCGCGCCGGCCTCGGCGGCGGCGATCAAACCATCTGCAAATGGGAAGAACGCGTCGCTGCACACCACGCTTCCCTTCAACGACAACCCGGCTTCCTGTGCCTTCCACACCGCGATCCGGCTGGCGTCCACGCGGCTCATCTGGCCCGCGCCGATACCCAGCGTGTGGTCCGCGCCGACATACACGATCGCGTTCGATTTCACATGCTTGACGATCCGCCAGCCGAATCGCATCGCCTTCATCTCGTCCTCGCCCGGCGTGCGTCGCGTAACCACCTTCATTTCCGCCGCCGTCGTCGCTTTCGCGTCACGCTCCTGCCAGAGGAACGAATCCGCGCCGACGCTGCGCACATCCCAGCCCGCCGCGTCCGCCGGGCTTCTGAGGACCTGCAACAACCGGAGGTTCTTCTTCTTTTGCAGCACCGCCAGGGCTTCGGCTGTGAACGCTGGTGCCACAATGACCTCGCTGAAAATCTCGGCGATGGCCGCGGCGCACCCGCCGTCAAGCGGTTGGTTCACGGCAATGATCCCGCCGAACGGCGCCTGCCGGTCGGTCGCAAACGCCTTGTCCCACGCCTCGCGCAGGTTCGCGCCCTGGCCGACGCCGCACGGATTCATGTGCTTCAGGATCGCGAGTGTCGGGGCCTCGCCGGCGAACTCGCCGATCAGGTTCGCGGCGGCCGTCAGATCCAGAATGTTGTTGTAGGAAAGTTCCTTCCCATGAAGCTGGCGGAAAAACTCGTTAAACCGCCCGTAAAGCGCCGCGCGTTGGTGCGGATTCTCGCCGTAACGCAACGCCTGCACGAGCGGGGCCTGCACGCTCAATGCCGCCGGTGGTTCCGTCGCTGCGGTGTTGCCCTCCGCCGCCGCGAAGAAACGCGGCAGGTGGCTGGCGATCGCAGCGTCGTAGGCCGCCGTCCGGGCATAAACGTTCGCTGCCAGCCGTCGGCGCAATGACAACGTCGTCTCGCCGTTGGTCTGAATAGCCGCCTGCACTTCAGCGTAGTCCGCCGGGTCGGTGACGACCGTGACGAAGGCATGGTTCTTCGCCGCGCTGCGCAGCATCGCCGGTCCGCCGATGTCAATGTTCTCGATGACTTCCGCGAGCGCGACGCCCGGCCTGGCGACCGTTTGTTCGAACGGATAGAGATTCACCACCACCAGATCAATCGGCCGGATGCCGTGGGCCGCCACCGCGGCTTCGTGCCCGGCGTCGCCGCGGATGAACAGCAGTCCGCCGTGAACCTTCGGATGCAGGGTTTTTACACGCCCGTCCAACATCTCGGGAAACCCTGTGAAATCGCTCAATTCCTGCACGGGCAAGCCGGCTTGGCGCAGGGCGCGCGCGGTGCCGCCGGTGGAAATCAGCTCGACGCCCGCGGCCGCGAGCGTCTGGGCGAAGGGGACGAGGCCGGTCTTGTCGAACACCGAAAGGAGGGCGCGTTGAATCTTTGCCATGACGGCGGCGAGGATTTGCCGGCCGGTTGACGCGCGTCAATCGTCAAATGCGACCAAACTTGCCATCGCCTTGCCGCACCGTCGCCGGTAGTCTGCCCGCGCCGTGCGCGCGCGCCGCCAACATGAACCTAGTCCGCCCGAAACTGGCGCTCCGGCGCGGGCCGGTTCAGGCGTGACGACCGTTTCCATTTTTGCCATTCAAGCCGTGCTGCTGGCCTGGGCTGCCTGGACCAACCGCCACGCGTTGAACACGGACGCCATCGCCTATTTGCGTCTCGCTGGTTACTACGCGCACGGTCAGTCCAGCCTTATGATTTCTGGCTACTGGGGACCCATGCTGAGCTGGCTGATCGCACCGCTGCTGGCGCTCGGCGTGGAGCCACTCCCCACGGGCAGGATCGTCATGGCCGGCTCGGCGATGCTGTTTTCCTTCGGCGCAAAAACGCTCTTTCAGACAGTCAACCTGCCGCGTTCCGCAGTCCTGGCCGGCACCGCGCTGGCAGCACTCGCCAGCGTGGGGTGGTCGGCGGAATACATTTCGCCGGACCTCCTGGTCGCTGCCTGGATGCTGCTCGCGTTGGGGCAAATCGTTTCCTCGTGCTGGCTGGCCTCGCCACGGACGGCCGCGTTGGCCGGACTGTTCTGGGGCCTGGCTTATCTGGCGAAAGCGGTGGCATTGCCGCTGGCTGGTATCACGAGTCTCGCCATCGCCGGACTCTGGTGGTTGGCCCGACCTACGCAGCGCCGGGCCGTTGCTCGCCGGTTGGTGCTGACGTGGCTGGTGTGTGGCTTGGTGGCATTGCCGTGGATCACCGTCATCTCGCTGAAATACAGCCACCTCACCTTTTCCACCTCCGGTCGGATCGCGCACGATGTTGTCGGGCCGTCGGATGTCGAACGTTACCACCCCTTTGCCATCACCTTTCACCGTCCGGAGCCAGGACGCATCACAGCATGGGAAGATCCGTCGCGCATGGCGTATCGCGACTGGTCGCCGTTCGCCAACGCCAGATATTTCCACCATCAACTCAACTTGATCGCCGCCAACGCGAGCACGGTGCTGGGGCTGCTCGACGGTTTTGACCTGCTCTGGCTCGGTCCTCTGGCGGTCGCGATCGCTCTGGCCGGCTTGTGGTTTCACCGGCGTGTGCTGGCTGACCAGCGCTGGTGCTGGACGGCCGTGCCGCTGGTTTTGCTGGCCGGAATCTACCTGCCGGTGTCCGTGTTGCCGACAGACCAGCGTTACTTCTATGCGGGCTATCCGCTGATGCTGGCGTGCGTGTTCGGCGCCGGCGGCTGGCTGTTCACGTGTTGGCAGCCGCGCGCCGCGGCCGTGCGGCTGGCGCTGGTTGGCGGTGCGTTTGTCTCCTTTGCCGCGCCCGTGTTGTTGAGCTTCGCGCTGGCGTTGCCGGGCTGGCCCAACCCTGCGGCGGCCGTCGCTCGCAACCTCGCCACGCGGCTGGAACACGCGAACATTCGTGGTCCGGTCGCCGGCTCGGCGACGATCCTCGGCGGGCGGACGGGCCTTTACCTCGCGTTCCTGATCAACGAGCCTTGGTTTGGTGACGAACCCGGCGCCACCGCGGTGCGTTACCTCGCCTCCGGCGCGGAATTGATTGTCGTCCGTCGCGATCAACCGGTCGCGGCGGAACTGGATCGTGCGCCGGGCTGCCACGATCTCGATCCCGCGTTGTTTGCGTCACCGGACGAGGCGGGGCGGTTTCCGCTGAAGGTTTATCGCGTCGGGGCGAAGTGAACCGGTGTTCAGCCGGCCAGCGGTTTCACTTCCACGACACGGCCCGCGCGCAGCCGGAGCCGATGTGTGACGCAACGCGGCCATTCACCGGTGTGGTGGGTGACGAAGATCAGGCTGGCGTTGGTTCGTGCGATCAGTCGGTCCACGGCGTCCAGGATTGCGGCCCGGTGCGCGGCGTCGAGTCCCTGGCAGGCTTCGTCCAGCACGAGCAAATCGGGCTGCTTCACGGCGGCGCGGGCGAGCAGCACCAGGCGCTGGTCGCCGTGCGCGAGTTCGCCGAACGCGCTTTCTTCACGATCATCGAGGCCAAATTCCCGCAACCAGCGGCGGGCCGTGGCGCGCTGTCGCGGCGTGCAAGATTGGAACAGCCCGACGCTGTTGAAAAAACCGGAGCACACGACCGCCAGGCAGCTCCATGCCGCCGGATGGTGCAGGTGCAACTCCGGCGAAAGCCAGCCGATGCGCTGGCGCGTGCGCCAGACGGTGTGCGTGGCGTGCGGCCGCCGGCCGAAGAGGCGCAGGTCGAGCGCGTAAGCCTGTGGATGGTCGCCTTGAATCAGGCTGAGCAGCGTGGTTTTGCCGGAGCCGTTCGGCCCGAGCAACACCCAGCGTTCGCCGCGGCGGACCGTCCAGCGCACGTCGCGGAGAATCGGCTGCCCGCCAGTGCGCACGGTGACGTCGTTCAATTCCACCAGCGGCGCCGCATTTGGCGAACCTCGCGCCGGCTTTCGCTCGATTGCTTCCGGCGGCAATTCGCGACCGTCGGCGCCGCTGGCGGCCAATCGTTGGACCAGTGGATGACGCAGCAAATCAGCCTTCGCGCCCTGTGCCACGATGCGTTGCCGGTCCACCAGCAACAGATGCGTCGCCAGCGGCGGAAGCTCGTCCGGCCGGCTTGTGACGACCACCACCGGCCGGCCGCCGTGCATCAGCCGGTGGATGACGGCCTGCAGCCGCCGTCGCGTGGCCACGTCCAGGCCGTCGTAAGGATGTTCGAGGATCAACACCCGTGGCGAACGGAGCAGGGCGTGGACGAGCAGCACGCGCCGCTGTTCGCCGTTCGACAGAAAAATGAGTTTGCGTGGCAGCAAAGCCTCGATGCCCAATCGGCGAATCCAGTCGCGTTGCCGTTGGCCGAACTCGCGGTCGCCGCGCCGGCGGTTGCCGACCTCGAAGCGGTTGCGTTGCTCGACGCTCGCCGGCGACAGAAACTGCTTCACCGTGCGTTCGCCTTCGGTCACGCCGCTGTGCCAGCGGGCCTGGTAAAAGGAACTTTCGGCCGTGATCAACGCACGCTGCGACTCCGGCGCCAGCCGCACGATGGCCGCCTCCGGCGCCGCGTCGCCCAGGCTGTAACGAATCTCGCCGTGCGCGACGGGAACCTCGCCGGCGATTGCGCGGGCGAGGAGCGATTGCCCGGCGCCGTTCGGCCCGAGGATCGCCCATTGTTCGCCCGGCCGCCAGGTCCAGCGGCTGCGCCGGAAAACGAGGCGGTCGGCGTCGCGCAGGGCAACGTCGTCGAACGCCAGGAACACGTCGTCGGGAAGCTTGGCCTGACCCATGCGCGGATTTTGGGCGGATTTCGGTGGTGCCGCAAATGAAACCTGCCGCGTCTCGCGGGTTGACCTTTCGCCCGCGAGGCGTTATGAAGCGGTCCCGTTATGCAAGCCATGATGTTTCCTCGTCGTGTTTCCCAAACCCTGTTGTCGTCACTCGCGGGCCTCGCCGCGGTCGTGTGCTTCGCCGGCGCGGCGCTGGCGTTGGACGATCCGCCACCCGGCTTCACCGCCTTGTTCAATGGCAAGGACCTGACCGGCTGGCGCGGCGGTGACACGTTTGACCATCGCAAGCTGCTCGCCATGCCGCCGGCCGAGCGCGCGGCGCAGATCAAGAAGTGGACCGACTCGATGTTCGAGGTGAGCGCGAAGACCGGCAAACCGCACTGGTATGTGGAAAACGGCGAGCTGGTGAACGACGGCTTCGGCGCCTACGCCTCCACCGAGAAGGACTACGGCGACTTCGAGCTGTTCGTCGAATACAAGACCGTCCCGCTGGCTGACTCCGGCGTTTACCTCCGCGGCTGCCCGCAGGTGCAAATCTGGGATCACACCAACCAGCGCGAATTCAGCAACGGCGCCGAGAAAGGCTCCGGCGGCCTTTGGAACAACAGCCCCGGCGCACCCGGCAAGGATCCCCTGGTGCTCGCGGACAAGCCGTTCGGCGAATGGAACAAGTTTCACATCATCATGGTCGGTTCGCGCGTGAGCGTCTGGCTGAACGACCAGCTCGTCGTGGACCACGCCATCATGGAGAACTACTACGACCGCAAAACCGCCGTTCCGAAGTTTGGCCCCATCCAACTTCAGACCCACGGCGGCGAAATCCGCTGGCGGAACATCTTCATCCGCGAAATCCCCGGCGACGAGGCCAACCGCATCCTCGAAAGCCACGGCAACGAGGGCTTCCAATCCATCTTCAACGGCCGCAATTTTGACGGCTGGGCCGGACCGGTGAGCGAATACGAAGTGAAGAACGGCGCCATCTGCTGCCAGCCTTCCAAGGGCGGCACCATTTACACCAAGGCCGAATATTCCGACTTCATGGCGCGGCTGGAGTTCAAGCTGCCGCCCGGCGGCAACAACGGCCTGGCCATCCGCTACCCCGGCCAGGGCGACACCGCCTACGTGGGCATGTGCGAACTCCAGGTGCTCGACGACAACTACGAGCAGGCCACCGGCGACAAGATTGACCCGCGCCAGGCGCACGGCTCGGTCTATGGCATGATTGCCGCCCAGCGCGGCTACCAGCGGCCCATCGGCCAGTGGAACTTCGAGGAAGTCACCGTCAAAGGCTCGAAGATCCGGGTCGAGTTGAACGGCGTGCCGATCCTCGACGGCGACGTGTCCAAGGTGACGGAATTCATGGCCAACAGCGCGCATCCGGGCAAGGACCGGACGAAAGGCCACTTCGGTTTCGCCGGCCACAACGACCCGGTCTGCTTCCGCGACATCGAGATCAAGCCGCTGGAGTAGGGCCAGGCTGAAGTCCCGCCAGCCGTCGCGACAATGGCGTAATGAGCGACGGCCCAATCTGAATCAAGCGGGGCGGCGGGCGTTGGCGACCAACGTCCGCCGTCGTGGTCTTTGTCAAACGCCTCTGGCCCGCATCTATTGCTCTTAACGTGAAGACGATGAACCATGTCGAGCGGTTCCGGGCGGTCATGAATTTCCAACCCGTGGACCGTCTGCCGGCTTGGGAATGGGCGATGTGGTGGGACGAAACGATTCATCGCTGGCATCGCGAGGGCTTGTCGCCGCAGCTCAAGTTCAGCCAGGTGTTTGCCATCTCGACGCGGTTTGGCCTGGATCCCTACCAGCAATTCTGGTTCAGCACCACCGACCCGACCATCGAGGCGACGCAGCACCATGTCGAGGGGATCGTCGCCAACATGGACGATTACCGGCGCATCCGGCCGAAGCTGTTCCCGTGTCACGACGCCGCGATCGCGGGCATGGCGGCGTGGGTCGCCCGTCAGCGCGCCGGCGAGGCGGTGGTGTGGTGCACCCTCGAGGGCTTCTTCTGGTTTCCCCGAACCCTCATGGGTTTCGAGAAATTGATGTTCGCTTTTGGGGACCAACCCGAGCTGTTGCACGAGATCAACCGCGACCTGCTCCGGTTCAACCTTCAGTTGCTCGACAAAATCCTCCCGGTTTGCCCGCCGACGTTCATGACGATTGCCGAGGACATGTCCTACAACCACGGGCCGATGATCTCCCGGCGGACCTTCGACGAGTTCGTCGCGCCCTGCTACCGGCAGATCATCCCGCGGTTGCTGGAGCACAACATTGTTCCGTTCGTGGACACGGACGGGGACGTGACGATGCTGGTGCCGTGGCTGGCGGAGTTGGGCGTGAACGGGGTGCTGCCTCTGGAACGACAGGCGGGGGTGGACGGTCTGCGGCTGCGCAAACGGTATCCGCGCCTGCTCATGGCGGGACATTTCGACAAGATGACCATGACGCGCGGCGAAGAGGCCATGCGGGCCGAGTTCGAACGCCTGGCGCCGCTGATGAAACAAGGCGGATTCATCCCGAGCGTGGATCACCAAACCCCGCCGGGCGTTGCGCTTGAACAATACCGGGTTTACCTGCGTCTGCTGAAGGAATACGTGCAGGCCGCGCATCCGTGACGCGCCGATCCGTTCATCACCATTATGCAATCCATGACAACACCCACCGTGGCAGCCCTGTTGCTGACTTCGCTGGCCGTGCTTCACGCCGCCAGGCCGGACTTTCAATCCCGGCATCTCGCCGTCGGTTTCTCGCGCAGCGCGCCGGCGTTCAGTGTGTTCGCGGTGGACTCCCTCGGCCAGGGGAAGTTGAGTCAGAACCCGGTGCTGGCGGAAACCAATGCGGTGCCGGGGCTGCAACTGGAAGGGCGCTTCACCTATAAGTTCAACGGCAAAACGGTCTGGCGGGTGGAGTGTCGCGAGAAAACGCTGACGCTGCGTTCCGACTACGCGGCCGGCGTCGCAGCGCCACCGTTCGTGCTGACGTTCAATCAACGAGCCAATCACGCGACCCTGCTGGGTTTGATGAAGCCGGGCGAGCGGCGGATGGCCCTGCCGTGCGTGCTCCATCTCCCGGACATGGGGTCGCTGCGGATCACCGGCAAAGGGGAACTCGACTACGACGCACGCCGGTATGTGCCCACGCCGTTTGTGCGCGTCGCGTTTCCACCGGCCACGGCACAGCAGCCGCATGTCGAGTTCCGGCTCGAAGTCGCGGCGTTTTACCCGAGGCTGCCGGGCCTCGAAAAGGACGCGCACTACGACGGCTTCCGCCGCGACTACCTGAACATCTTCCAGGTCAACCCGCGCGTGCAGATGCTTGCCAACAATGCCTCCAGCGACCCGTGCTCGTTCACGCTCTTCGAGTATGCCGACGTGGCGTTGCACGCGCCACCGCTGGCCGACGGCCTGACCTGCCTCGATCTCGTGCGGATGACGCTCGACCGCTACCTCGCGGGGGCGAAAGGCTACGGCCAGGTCGGCTACGCCTGCACGCCGTCGGACGCCGACCTGATTCCGTGGAAAACACCATGGACTTCGCTCGACACGCTGCCGTCGTTCCTGATCGCGGCCTGCGATTACGCCAGCGGCGCGCCGGACTGGACCTGGGCGCGCGCCAACTACGACCAGCTCGCCGCCTGGGCCCGCGCGATGATGGCCGCCGACCAGGATGGCAACGGCCTCATCGAGTATCCCGGCACCGGCAACTTTGGCGACCGGCCGCTGACCGCCAGGCGCCCGTCGAACTGGTGGGACACGATCAACTTCGGCCACGAGGACGCCTACGCCAACGCGCTGGCTTACCGGGCCTGTCGGATGTTCGCCGACCTTGCCCGGCGGCTGAAACATGCTGACGACGCGGAGTTCTTCACTGCCAAGGCCGCCCAACTCCGGGCCGCCTACGCGCCAACGTTTCTTGACCCGGCCACCGGCGTGCTGGCCGGCTGGAAAAGCGCCGACGGACAGCTTCACGATTATTGGTTTACGTTTGTGCAGGGCGTGGCCGTCACCTATGGCTTGCTCGACGACAAAACCGCCAACGCCGTCATGGACCATTTGCTGGCGAAGATGAAGGCGGTGGGCTACACGCGGTTCGACCTCGGCCTGCCGGGCAACCTCGTGCCGATCAAGAAAGGCGATTACGTTTACGAAAAGAACCCCCCGGAGGCGACCGGCGAACCCCGGCTCGACGACGGCAGTGACGGGTTCCAGTTCTACGAAAACGGCGGCGCGACCGGCTGTTGGACCTATTACACCGTCCGGGCGCTCTACCAGCTCGGCCGGGTTGAAGATGCGCGTCGGATTTTCGCGCCGATGTTGGCCGGCTACGCCACGGGCAAATTCCAGGGCTTCGGGGCGAACGGCAAGTCGCGTGACTGGCGTGACTGGCAGGGTGGTTGCCACGGCTACGAAGGTCTGCTCGTGGACAATTACTACGCTCTGCTGGCGGTGCTCGACGACGTGAAGGCACGATGATGGCACCGGCTCGACCAGCCAAAACCATGGCAGCGCCCACCCGGCGGAGACCATCTCGCGATAACCGCGGATGACCGTGGCAAGCTTCGCCCGCCCGAAGCCGGGGAATCCGTGTCGCCATGGCCACCCCGTATTTTCCCTGTCGCAACGTTTGCGAAGTCAGGCCCGATAAACCGCCAGAATATTCTCGGGCGGCAAGTCGGGCTGAAACCGATGAGCGGGACCGAGGATAGGGCCACCTCCCACGCCGGCCACTTCACAGTAACGACGGGCTTCCGCCTCGACTTGGGCGGAAGACCCGTGCGGCAGCAGGTTCTGCATGTCCAGACCGCCGTGAAAACTCAGCCGCTCGCCGAGGTCGCGCTTCAATCCCTCCGGCTGCATTTCCGGGCCGGTGGGCTGGATGGAATCGAGCACGCCCACACCCAGGCTGATCAGGTCGGGAATGAAGGGACGCACCAGGCCGCAGCTATGGAACAGCGCCTTTCCACCCGGGCTGTGGATGCGCTTGACCATCTCCTTCAGGTAAGGCGCCACAAACTGCCGGAACATGCCCAGCGACATCAGCGGATCGCGTTGCGAACCCAGGTCGCTGATGACCAGGTAGAAATCGGTGAAGGTGCGGCACTGGAAGTGGACCCACTCCGGCCGTTCGGCGCACAGGGAGCTGGGAGCTGGGAGCGGCCGGGACTTGCGCCGGTCATCCTTCGAGGATCGTTCGAGAACCGGCCGTGCCAGGTTGCAGGTCATCGGCTGGGCCACTGGCCGGCTTGACCCTGGTTTCCGCTGCGGTTGTCTGGATTGCCCACCCGTCCACAAAGATTCCTTGTTTCTGCGGACCAATATGCCTTGAGCTGACGAGGGCGATTATGTCCTTCCCCTCCAAAGTGCGTCAATGATTTTGTTGAAACAAATACGCCTGACGTTTTGCCCGTCTTCATCATGCGACGACAATTCCAACACCGGCAGCCGTGCTGGTGATTAATGTGCAGGCGGGCTTCTTCTCAAGCTGTCCAGCCGCTGCACGACGCGGCGGGCCGGTGATTGATGTCTGAACTGCGCCGCGCTCAGGCCGCGACGCGCTGATACGCCGCGCGGTTGGTGGGCACGCCTTGGGCAAGAAAATCCCGCTCGAAATCGGTCGTCATGGCGCTCAGTTCGGCCGGCGTTTCCACCGGTCGGAAAACGTCGCTGCGCGCGAACACCGCCTGCATTTGCGCGAAATACTCCACGTTGTCCGTGCGGAGAAACACGCAGCCACCTGGCGTCAGCGCGCGGCCGGCGAGCGCCGGAAACCGTTCGTTCACCAGCCGGCGGCGCCAGTGCCGGCGCTTCGGCCACGGATCGGGAAAGTAAATATGCAATGCCGCCACGGCGCCGGGCGGCAGCAGGTATTCCACCGCGTAGGCCGCCTCGATGCGCAGGCCGCGGAGATTCGTCAACCCGGCGCGACGGCCTTTGCGGTCGAGCTTGCGCAGCCGGCCGAGCAGCCGCTCGAGGCCGAGGAAATTGCGTTCCGGGTGCAACGCGGCGTAAGCGAGCAAAAACGAACCGTCGCCGCTGCCGAGTTCGACTTCCACCGGCTGGACGCGCGAAAACAGGGCTGTGAAATCGAGCCGGTCCACCACCGAGGTGAGCCGGTGCAACAGCGTGGGCACGGCCGCGGCGGGCAGGGCAGGCTGGCTCACTTGGGGAGAAACAGCGCCAGCGACGCCGTATAGCCGTGGAGGAAATTACGGTTGCCCACCGGGCCGATTTCGCCGTTGCAGAAGAAGCCGGCCAGGCCCAGCGGCCCGAAGTTTTGCTGCGCGAGGCCGGCGTCGTGATTGGGCGCGCCGAACAGCCGGGCGCCGCGGCCGTTGCAGCAACAGAGGCAGCCGCCGTAAATCGGCGATTTGCCGATGCGCCGGCGCGTTTGACCGAGCAGCACCTTCATGTCCTCGGTCGCCGCGGTGGCGTCGTGGCACTGAAATTGCACGGACTGCCCGGCGCGCGGCCGGGCGCCCACCGCCAGCACGCCGGACTTCGGATCGCCGCCCAGCAGGTTGCGGATGAGAAAATCACCGCGCTGAAAATCCTCCTTGTATTCGTTGATGACCAGGCCGACGAACAGGTTGCCCTGGGCGCGTTTCTGCTGTTCTTCCGGGAGCGAATTGAACGTCTCCACGAGGACCTGATACGCGGGGCGGTTGCCGATTTCCTGAATCAAATTGCCCTCCGCCTTGGTGATCGTCCACACGTCACCGATCGGCGTGCAGCCTTGGGAGATGACGCCTTCCAGCCGCACGTCGCCGCCGAAGGAGATGGCCACGCCGCCGTCCTCGAACACGTCGCCGTTCAGGTAAACCTGGGTGCGTTGCTCGGACATGTCGCCGCTGGCCAGGCCGCCGAGCGTGGGCACGGCCGGATACGCCTCGTTCCAGCCTGCCAGCCACGACTCGCTGTCGAGGTGGAACGGATCCGCCAGCGCGAGCCAGCCGTTGGTCTGCTCCACGCCCACGCCGGTTTCCAGGTGCCAGTAACCGGGGCCGTTGGCTTCCTCCACCTGCGACTGCGTGAAGCGGGTGGCCGTCAGGCGCGCGCCCGGCAGATGGTAAAGCCCCACCACGAGGCCCTGGTCATTCTCCAGTTCCTCCTCGCCGGCCACCAGGCTCGTGCTGGAACAGCCCGCCAGCAACGGAATCCGGGCGTGGACGCGGAGGATTTCCAGCACCTGGCTCGCGTGCGCGAACAACGCCGGCGTCAGAAACACCAGGCCGAACGTGACCGGCCGGCTCAGCCGGACGCGCAATTCCTCGGCCCAGTTCTGCAAACCCCGCTCGTCGAACCCGCCACTCCAGTGGGCGGCGACGGAGAATTCGTTGGACTCAATCTGCATGGCGACAGGCTAGAGCGTGCTCCGGCAAATGTAAATGGAACTGCGCCCGGCACAAACGGCAGTTGACGCCCGCATCCGGTCCATCAAAATCCCACCTTTGCCGGCTACATGAAGAAACGAACAATTCTGGTGATTCTGTCGAATCGGTTGGACCCGCGCCAAACGGCGCGCTTCTGGGAGGTGGATTGCGACGATCAGGGCAACATCTTGAAGGAACGAAAACTTCGCGCCCGGCCGCGCCAGCCGCGTTACGACGAAGTCTGGGAAAACGACGACGGCAAGACCGCCATGTCGTCCTGCAACCGGTTCAAGCGCCGCTACCGGCACCCGCTGCAAAAACCGGCGAGCTGACGCGCGGGCACAGGGAGGATTCCTGGCGGGGCCGGATTCCCCGGCCGTGTTTTGTGGCGGGGTGGAGGGGAAGCGCGCGTCCCGCGTGCCACGGCGGCGATACGCCATCCGCACCGGGCGGAGTGAACCTCGTCATTGCGGTCGTTCCTTGCGTGGTGGCGCCGTCACGAAATCGGTCGGAACCGTTCGCAGCAGCACGGCGATCGTGTCATGATCGCCGGTGGAGATTTTGCCGTCGCCGATCACGGCATTGCTGAGGCAGGAGAATGCCGCGACTTTGTAGCTCGTCATCAGATCGAGTCGCTGGACCAACGTGTCGCGCGCCCGGTTGAACGACACGTAGCGATGTTTGACCTTTTGCAGCGGCTCGATTCGTTCCCGGCTGACCGCCCCGATAAAGAGCCATCCGCCCTGGAAGGGATGCGGTCCAAAGAGGCGGCCGTGATTGTTGCCGAATTCGAATGGCTTGTCGGAAAAGGCGACCTTGCCCCCTTCCGGGATTTGCGGATAGAGGCGGCCCGCGATGTAGCCCTGGTAGCCTGCGGAATGGCCTTCGCGAACGAGGAAGCCCACTTCCTTGAAGTTGTGAAACAGCCGTTCCCTGGCCTGGGCCGCGGAGTCCGCCAGATCGTCCACGATGATCAGGTTGATGGGTTCGCGCAGGTTGCGTCCCTGATACCGCTCACCGAGCCATTGCGCCGGCTGTTTCCGGGCATCGAACATCCACTTCCCCATTTCCGGCAGGCCCGCCGGGGCGACGATGTCCGCCGGGGCGGGCCGCCACGGGATGCGGTTGGTTGACTCGTTCGATTCCTCCGCGCGGGCGCAGGTGCCCAGGATCGCCAGGCAAAGGAGCACGTTTCGATTCATCCCGGTCACCAAGGTTATCGCCGTCGGGTGCTTGGCCAGACGTTTGAGATGGCCGGGCCATCCGAATACAGGTGATCCGGCGGCGCGGCGGACGCGGCGGATTCCTGGTTGCGGCCGACGATCCGTAACGTCGGCGGCGGCCGGTGTCCACGGCGTGACGTCCGCCGGTTCGTTGACTTGGCAGTTCGTTGATCTCGTGGCTGTGCCCATGAACCTTGTCTGTGGTTGTCCGCCACACCGGGCGGAAATTCACCCTCAACGACGTGTCGGGAGAGTGTCCACGTTTGTGCATGGCGCACTCTTCTGTATCGCCATCGCCGGGTCAAGCTCGTTGCGGCAGGCGCGGTTCCACGGTCCAAGGGGTGCAACCTTGACACACCGCCGGAGCGCCGGCTTCCAGCCGGTTTGGGACGGGGTCGCGAACGGCATGTTCCTGATGAACCAGGCCCGTCCGCAAGCCGGCCGCCGGCCGGCGCTCCGTTTTCCGGCATGGCGTGGCGGCAGTGCCAAGGTGCGCCCGGTTCAACGTTTGTTCGATCCCATCGTCGTCGGCTGGCGCAGTGGGCAGGCGGCCCCGGCGAACGGACGCGTTACGGACGCAGAAAGGCGGATCAAACTTCATCGCCGGGTCGCGGAGCCGCGGCGAGGGCGGGGTTGGAGGAATGCGGACATCCCAGCGATAACGGCCGGGGTCCACCGCGCTTGCTTTTCCGCGGTCGTGACGGAGCTTGGAGCCGTTTGACCGTTATGCGCTCACTCGTGAATGTTCCGCCGCTGCCGGGCACGCGTCTGGTCGTGTTCCTCCTGGCGTTTTCCTCCTTTGCCTGCCTGCTCGGCCAGTTTTACGGGCTGTGGACCATGCGGATGTTTGGCATGTGCGGGCTGCCGCCGGCCACCGCGCTGCTCGTCTTCCTGGCGTGGCGGCACCGCCACGACGCGCCCGGCCTGAACAACCCGCACACCTGGATCGTGCAGGGCGCGACGGGCGGCGTGCTGGCGGCCTTTGCCTACGACTTGTATCGGCTGCCCTACGTGCTGCACGGCGAACCGCTCTTCAAGATGTTTCCGCGCTTCGGCGAACTCCTGCTTGGCGCCACGCAACCGCGCTGGCTGGTGCATTCGGTGGGCTGGACGTATCACTTCTCGAACGGCGCGGCGCTGGGCATCATGTTTCTCGCCGGCGTGAGCGTCTTCCGGCGGCCGTGGTTGTTCTGGGGACCGGTGCTGTGGGCCTTGTTCATCGAAGGCATGTTGCTGCTCACGCCCTACGCTGCGTTCTTCGGTCTGGCGCTCAACGGACGCTTCGTGTTTCTGACCGCGAGCGCGCATCTGATATTCGGCCTTACACTGGGCGGTTTCTGCCGGTGGCGGCTGGCGCGGTGACGCCGGCAACAACGTCGCTGCCGGGGGGGCGCATGGCGGGGCGCGCACGGCCGTCGGGTTGACCCGCGGGCGGTTTTCGCGCACGCTCGCGGCATGGCGAACACCTTCGGTCATTTGTTCCGCGTCACCACCTGGGGCGAGTCCCACGGCGGCGGCGTGGGCGTGGTGGTGGACGGCTGCCCGCCCCGGCTCGCGTTGACCGAGGCGGACATCCAGCCCGATCTTGACCGCCGCCGGCCCGGCCAGTCGCGCATCGTCACGCCGCGGCAGGAGGCGGATTGCGTGGAAATCCTTTCCGGCACGTTCGAGGGCCGGACGCTCGGCACGCCGATTTGCCTTTGGGTGCGCAACCAGGACGCCCGGCCGGAGGCATATTCCGAAATGGCCACCAAGTTCCGGCCGTCGCACGCGGATTACACCTATCAGGCCAAATTCGGCATCCGCGCCTGGCCGGGCGGTGGCCGCACCAGCGCGCGGGAAACCATCGGCCGCGTGGCCGCCGGCGCCATCGCGAAAAAACTGCTGCGCGAGCGGTGTGGCGTCGAGGTGCTGGGCTACGTCACGCAGGTGCAACGGATCGTTGCGGCTGTGGACCCGGAAATCGTCACGGCTGCGGCCGTCGAGTCGAACATCGTTCGCTGTCCCGACGCCGCCGTGGCGGCGAAAATGATCCGGCTCATCGAACGGACGCGCAAGGCGGGCGACACCGTGGGTGGCATCGTCGGCGGCGTGGCACGCGGTGTGCCGCCCGGCTGGGGCGAACCGGTGTTCGACCGGCTGGAGGCGGACCTGGCGAAGGCGATGCTGAGCCTGCCGGCGTCGAAGGGCTTTGACATAGGCTCCGGTTTTGGCGGCGTGACGATGACCGGCCGCGAACACAACGACGCGTTTCGGATGCGCGGCGGCCGGGTGCGGACGACGACCAACCGCTCCGGCGGCATCCAGGGCGGCATCTCGAACGGCGAGACGATCTATTTCCGCGTCGCGTTCAAACCGGTGGCCACGGTGATGCACGAGCAGGCCACGGTGGACGTGCAGCTCCACAACACGACGTTGAAGGGCCGCGGCCGGCACGATCCCTGCGTGCTGCCGCGCGCGGTGCCGATGGTCGAGGCGATGACCGCGCTGGTGCTGGCGGACCACGCCTTGCGACACAAGGCGCAGTGTGAGTAAGCACGCCGGGCGTCACACGCCCAGCCACCACTTGAGCAGCCGGTCGCCGGCGAAAATCCAGATCGTCGCCGCCACGGCGATGTAAGGACCATAGGGAATCGGCCGCGAGCGTTCCTGCCGGTGGAGCGCGATGAGCGTGACGCCGACCACCGAGCCGAGCAGCGCGCTGGCGAAGAGGGTGAACAACACGCCCGTCCAGCCCAGGAACGCGCCGATGGCCGCCATGAACTTCACGTCGCCCAGGCCCATCGCCTCGCGCGGCACGACGATCCGGTCGGTGACCGCTTCAAAGCCCGGCACCGATTCGGTGGGGAATTCCTCCTCGCCGATGCGCAGCGTGGTTTGTGTGAGCCGCACCGGCACGTTCCAATAGCAGCGGTCCACCAGCTCCACCTGCGCGGCATCGAGCTGGATGGCGTCGGCCGGCCGGTAGAAGAGTTCGCCGTAGGGGATTTCATGGTCCGGCAGCACCAGCGCGGCTTCCGTGAAGATGACGCGCGATCCAGGCGCGAGCTGCAGGCGTTGTTTGCCCAGGAGCCATTTGCCCAGACGCAGGACGGCGTAGATCACGCCCGCGCCAAAACCTGCACCGAGGAAACACCGTTGCAGCGCCACCGTGGGCGCGTCCGTCCGGTGCAACGCCGGCACGAGGAACGAGCCGACGAAGCCGACGCCGACGCCGCCCAGCGTGATCGCGTCCGGAATGATGAAGTGTTCGAAGTCAATGAACGTGGCCACGACAAGGCCCGCCAGCAGCACGCAATAAACCAACGCCAGCGCCCAGGATTGCACGCCGAACGCCAGCCAGCAGCCCAGAAACAGCAGCGCCGTCAGCAGCTCGACGAGGAAATAGCGCGGCGAAATTGGCCCGGCGCAGTTCGCGCACCGGCCGCGCAGCGCGAGCCAGGAAACCAGCGGCAGATTCCGATACCACGGAATGGGCGTGCCGCAGTGCGGACAATGCGAGCCGGGTGAGACGAGGCTTTCCTCGCGCGGCAGCCGGTGGATGCAGACGTTGAGAAAACTGCCGATCATCGCGCCGAGCACGAAAAAAACCACGGACCAGAAGTGGAAGGGCATGCCCGCCCAGTGCTGGGGGTCAAACATGCTCCGCTCCGCCGTAGAGGTTTTCCTGGAGCGCGCGGCGCATGAACGCCACCGGCGCCGGCCGGCCGGTCCAGATTTCCAGCGCGCGGGCGCCCTGGTAAAGCAACATGCCCAGGCCGTTCGCCGTCTGGCAGCCGGCCGCCTGCGCCGCCTGCAACAACGGGGTGATCGCCGGCCGGTAGATCATGTCGAACACCGCGCGCGCCCGCCGCGGCGCAAACGCGGCGGCGTCCAGCGGCAGCGGGTCGTCCGCCTTCAGACCGAGCGAGGTGGCGTTGAGCAGCAAGTCCACGTCGTCGCGCGGATAGCCCACAGCGACGCGCGCGGTGGGAAAGCGTTCCCGGATTTCGCCGGCGAGCGCGGCGGCTTTTTCAACCGTGCGGTTGATGAGAAATAATTCACCGACGCCGTCGCTCGCCAGTTTCAACGCGGCGGTGCGGCCGGCGCCGCCCGCGCCCAGCAGGACGACGCGTGCCCCGCGCGGCTCAAGTCCCAGGTCTTCGCGCAAGGCGCGCGTGATGGCGTCGGCGTCCGTGTTGAAGCCGCAGGCGCGGATTTCGGCGGCGGGCGGCTCGGGGAAATCCGCCAGCCGCTGCCATTCGCCACGCTCGTTGCGCGCCTCGAACCGGACGGTGTTCACCGCGCCCCAGGTTCGCGCCGAGACATCGAGTTCATCCATGAGTTCCACGGCGAGCAATTTGTGCGGCACGGTGAGATTCAGGCCGATGAAGCGCATGGCCCGTGCCCCGGCCAGCGCGGCGGGGAGTTCGGCGGGCGGCACGTCGAAGGCAAGGTAGCGCCAGTCCAGGCCCAATGCAGTCAGACCGGCGTTTTGCATCGCGGGCGAAGCGGAATGCCGGATGGGATGGCCGAAGACCGCGCAGTAACGCGTGGCGGGTGAAATGGGGCCGGCTTCGGACACGGGCGGTTCTTAACGCGAAATGACGCGGCCGCCAAGCTCCGAATCCGGCGGCGGCGCCAAAGAAAAAGCCCTGCGGCGGGGACCGCAGGGCAAAGGGGCAACGGGTGGTCAGCGTTTGCTGAACTGGAAACGCTTGCGCGCGCCGGGCTGGCCGTATTTCTTGCGCTCCTTCATGCGCGGGTCGCGTGTGAGCAGACCCTCCGCCTTGAGCGCGGGCCGCAGGTTGGTGTCCACCTTGAGCAGCGCGCGGGAGATGCCGTGCCGCACGGCGCCGGCCTGGCCGTCGGGGCCGCCGCCGGCGACGTTGACGTGGACATCGAACTTGGCCGCCGTTTCGGTCAAGGTGAGCGGCTGCACGACGACCGCACGCTGAACTTCGGTGGGGAAGTAATTCTCGAAGGTGCGGCCGTTGACGGTGATTTTGCCCGAACCGGGCGCGAGACGAACGCGGGCGACGGCCGTCTTGCGGCGGCCGGTGCCGAGGAATTCAGTGACTTGGGCCATAAATGCGAAAAATGATGCGAGCTAGTTGGAGAGCGTCAACGGGGCCGGTTGCTGTGCCTGATGCGGATGCGTGCCACCACTGTAAACCTTCAGCTTGGTCAGCAGGCGGTCGCCGAGGCGGTTCTTGGGGATCATGCCCTTGACGGCGTGCATGATCAGGCGTTCGGGATGCCGGGCGCGAACCTGGGCGACCGTGGTGTATTTTTCGCCGCCCTTCCAGCCGGAGTAGGACATGTAGGATTTGTTTGTCTCCTTCTTGCCGGTCAGGACCACTTTCTCGGCGTTGATGACGACGACAAAATCGCCCGCGTCCAGGTGCGGCGTGAACACCGGCTTGTTTTTGCCGCGCAAAACATTGGCGACCTCGACCGCCAGGCGGCCAAGCACCTTGCCGTCGGCATCCACCACATGCCATTTACGGGCGTTCAGATCAACTTTTGGCAGATACGTTTTCATTCTCTCGCAAATCAAAGGGGGCGAACCTAGCAAGACGGACGGCCAAGTCAACACCGATTTCGGGCGGAATTCGCCCCGGGGCGCATTTCACTTTCTTACGGGGGGGCATGACAACGCCCCGGCAAGCGCCTGGGCGGTCCATGTTCGCCTCGATTTCGGCCGGCGGTTTGGCCGGCGCGAATGGGTCAGGCCGCCAGCGCCTGGACGTTCCCCCCAAGCCGTGCAACCTCTGGCCGCCGTCGGGCGGGCGTTGTTTGGCCAAGACAAGGCCCAGCGCAACCGTGACTCATACCGCGGGTCCGGCAACTCAAGAACGCGTCGGTGGTCAGAGTCATCAGGCAATTAGCAGTGGCCCGATCGCGGCCGCCGGTCGGCAGGCACAATGCCGGTTGAAGCGGCCGGGCCAGTTGGGAAGTCAGGCCGGCGACGTAGCCCTGCTGTGTCCGGAAACTTTCTGGCGCAATGCTCGCGGGTGCCTCCTTTCCCGCCCACCGTTTTCAACCCCGCGAGAAATGAAGAGACACCCACCCGCGGTTGGCTGTAATTCCTCGCTTGCCAAGCGGCGGCAATCGGTTATTTTCCCCGTCCCGCTGTCGCCGGGAGCACCCGGACGGCGCTACTTTTTTGACTATGGTATCAGCGAACGATCTTCGCCGCGGCATGGCGATTCTTTACAATAACGACATCTGCGTCGTGCTGGATGCGCAGCATCGCACGCCCGGCAACCTCCGGGCCTTCGTCCAGGCCACCCTGCGCAGCGTGCGCACGGGCAAGTCTTCCGACGTGCGCTTCAGCTCGACCGAAAAAGTGGACGTCGTGCCGATGGTCGTCACCAAGATGGAATACAGCTACAAGGATGGCGAGGATTACGTCTTCTCGAATCCGGAGACTTACGAGACGGTCACGTTGTCGTCAGAGATCGTGGGCGACGCGAAGAACTTCCTGGTCGAGAACATGCCGGTGGCGGTGACGTTCGTGGAGGAAAAGGCGGTTTCGATCGAACTGCCGGCTTCGGCGGTGCTGACAGTGAAGGACGCGCCGGAAGGTATCCGCGGCGATTCGGCCAACAACGTGCAGAAGCCGGTCACACTGGAAACGGGCATCACGATTCAGGTGCCGCTGTTCATCAAGACGGGCGAAAAGATCAAAATTGATACGCGGACGGGCAAATACATGGAACGCGCCTGAACGCGTCGCCGGACTCTCTCAACGAACACAAAGGCCCGCCTGAACGGCGGGCCGTTTGCTTTCCCGCCAAACCGGCCGAGCCGGATGGGCCTAGTCGTTGCGGCCGGCCGCGGCGGCGAGTTTCTTCTCCTTGCGCTCCCAATACCAGGCGATCCAGACGGCGATTTCGTAAAGGACTTGCAGCGGCACCGCCATCAGCAGTTGGGTGAAGACCTCCGGCGTGGTGAGCAACGCGCCCAGGATGAGGTTGATGACGATCATGTAGCGGCGCATGGACGCCAGCTTCTGGTAATCGAGGATGCCGATTTTAACCAGCGCCAGCAGCACGACCGGCAGTTCAAACCCCAGGCCCATGCCGAGCATGAACTTGGTGACGAAGCTGAAGTAGGTTTCCGCCCGCCAGTCCGGCATCTGCACCCCCATCCACAGCGAATAAGCCTCGGCCGCCCGCAGGGCGAACGGCATGATGCCGAAATAGCAGAAACACACGCCGGTGGCGAACAACCCCAACCCGAGGGCGAAGGCGCGCAGGCCGTATTTCTTTTCCTTGAACCGGAGCGCGGGGACAATGAACTGCCCGAGGAAGTAAAACACAAATGGCGCGGCGAGAATCAAACCCGCGAAGAACGCCAGATGCAGCGAGGAGATGAACGGGGCCGCCGGATCAAGAAAGATCAAACCCGGTCCGCCGCCGGCCGCCAAATCCGGCGGCAGGTTGGTGGCCGGCTTGATTTCGAGGAACTGGTGGCCGTCCATCTGCACTGGTTCGAGTTGCAGCAACACGTTGCGATTGGTGCCCAGATCCAGCGCGCCAAACTGGCGGTTCTGGGTGGAGAACGATGACAGCTTGTTCGTGCCGAGGAAGACGGTGACCTGCTGGTTCTTCTTGCTCCACAGGTCGAACATGGACTGGACGCGGTGCGAGCGCTCCAGCGGCCATTTGAGGATGGTGACGATCTGGTTGACCGCCAGCAGGCAGACGACCATGGCGATCATCACGGCCGCGCCCGTCTTGATGATGACCCACCGGAGGTCTTCGAGATGTTCGAGGAAGGATTTGACCGGCCCGCCGCCTTCCTCGTCCTCATCCACGCTGACTTCCGGGGAAGGGTCCGGCAAGGCAGGGGCTGGCGTCGCGTCAGGAGTCTCCGGTCGCGGGGCTTCGCTCGAATCGGCCATGAGAGATTACCGGAGAAGCAGTGTCAATCAGCCCTTCGTGGCCGGAGACGAGGACGTGTGTGGCTCAACCGCAGCGGCTTCGGCGGCGGTGGCCTCCGGCGCGCCAGCGGGAGCAACTGCGGATGTCTGGGCCACTGCGTGGACCTCCGGCTTCGGCGCCGGGGTGGGGGGCGGAGGCGAGTTGGCTTCCGACGCCGCGCGTTCCAGTTCGTCCTGCACCTCGCGGGAGGCCTTCTTGAACTCCTTGATGCCCTGGCCGAGGCCCTTGGCAAAGTCCGGAATCTTCTTCGCGCCAAACAGCACCAAAATGACGGCCATGACGACGATCAACTCGCCGCCGCTCAAGCCCAGCATTGCCAGCAAAGATGCCATAGTCAGCTTTTGGCCGGCGGGGTGGTGTCCTCCGGTTCACGGGAGGCTTTCTTGAATTCCTTGATGCCCTGACCGAGGCCCTTGGCAAAATCGGGGATCTTGCGGGCGCCAAACAGGATCAGAATGACGGCCAAAACCACGATGAGTTCGCCGCCGCTCAGACCCCACACTGCCAACAAATTGTTCATAAAAAATCAGATCGTGGAAAACGTTAAGCCACGGTTTCCGGTTAGTAAAGAACCAAAACTGTGGCGAAACGAAAGTCACCGACGACGGCTGACCGGCTATTGCTTGGGCAAAAGCAGGATGAACTCGCCGCGGCGGTTCTTGGCCCAGGCATCCTCGTTGTGGCCTGGATCCACCGGCATGTCCTTGCCGAAGCTGCGGGTGAAGACGCGATCCGGCGCAACACCGTAACGGACCAGATACTCGCGCAAGGCCAGCGCCCGGCGCTCGCCGAGCGCGCGATTGTACTCCTCGGTGCCGCGTTCGTCGCAATGGCCGTCAATCATCAGCTTGTCCTCGGGTTTGGCCTTCAGTTCGTCGCCGACCGCCTCCACGTTTGCGTGCTCGCTGGTCTTGACAACGAAACTGTCAAAGTCGAAATGCACCGTCTGCCCGGCAAAATGATTCGTGTCCGGCGTCATGCCCTCGATGTCGGCAAGGCTGCCCTCCTGGCCGCCACCGGCCGCGACATTCTTGACCTGATTGGCGTTTGGATTTTCCGGCGGCGCCACCGTGCCCGCCGTGCCCGGATTCACGTTGCCACCGGCGTTGTTGACGACAGGGTTGGATGGTCCCGGAACCCGGATGGTCTTGGCCGCCGGAATCGGCGTGACCGGAGTCTGGGGATGCTTGCAGCCCGCACCGACCAAGGTAAGCACTGTGCCGGCCACGAGATAGCTGAGGAAAGTCGCGCGTTTCATGTCTGTAACCAGGTGGCGTCAACCACCATTATTTTGCCCAACTGGGCTGTGAGCAGTTGCCGATCGTCAGGGGCACATCCTTGTTCTGTTTGGTAGGCACGTCAAGCAAAGACAGAACGCTCCGCCCGCCCACCATGCGATTGAAAATCAGTGTCCGGGAATTCGCCGCCCAAGCCGGATCCTGGCCGTCCGCGAGAATCCGCGCGTCCCCGCCCTGCGCCGGCACGACGCAAATCCGGAAATACTTCCCCGCTTGTGACGTGAAGGCGATCTGCTTGCCGTCCGGCGACCAGTCCGGCTCGGTGGGATTGATGCCCAGGTTGGCGGTGATCCGGCGTACCGCCCCGCCATCCACGGAAATCTTCGCCAGCACACGGCGGTGCTCCATCCGGGTGGCGAAGCAAATCCAACGGCCGTCCGGTGACCAGCATGGCGACGACTCGTCCTCCGGCGTGTGCGTAAGCTGGCGCAGGCCGGAGCCATCAATGTTCGCCACATACACATCCGGGCTGCCGCCCTTGCTGAGAATCATGGCGACGTGCCGGCCGTCCGGCGACGCGGCCGGACTGATGTTCGACCCGGCGTAGCGCGCCACCACGGATCGCGCGCCGGTGCTCAAGTCATGCATGATGATGTCCGGATTGCCGAATTTGTAGGTGTTGTAAATGAGCGCGCGGCGACCCGGTATCCAGCACGGGTCGGCGACGATGGCGTTGTCGTGCGTCACGGCGGTGGCGTTGTGTCCGTCGTAATCGGCCACGTAAACTTCGCCGGGGCCGGTGGTGCCGTTGCGTTGCACCTTGAAGGCGATTTTGCCGCCGGCAATCCCCGCCACGCCGGTGACGGCCTGGACCACGGCGTCGGCCAGGGCGTGCGCCTGGCTGCGCGTCGTGCCGCCGCTGAAGGCCTTGGCGAACTTGACGGTCTTGTTGATCGCATCCGTCAGCCGGCCTTCCACCTGGCCGTTGTTGGCGCCTTTCAATTCGTATTGCGGCGACTCGTTTCCGCCGACCAACTTGAAGCCTGCGACGTAAAGATCGAACCGCAGCACGCTCTCGGCCTCGCCGGTGTAACCCACCAGGGTGATGGGAATCGGCGGCTGGGTGGCGGTGGCTTCGGCGGTGATCGTGAGGTGTTCGTCGTCCGCGCCGAGGGCGGCGGCCAGACAAACCAGGACGGTGGTGGCAAGCAGGGAACGAATCATGAAGAACGCGGGTTTCATCCGAGGTGACGTTTGGATTGCAGGTTGAAATCAATGAAGAAAGTGCGGGTTTCCTCGGTCGCGCCTGCCGGGAACGGCCGGCCGATGGTGGTCACGCGCTTGAGCGCGGCGTTTACGGATTTGTCGAGCGGCGCGATGCCGGATGACGTGACGAGGTCGGCGGAAACAATGTGGCCGTCGCGGGCGATGACGATGCGGGCGGTGGCCGTGGCGGTGTCGTTGGCCATTTCCTGCGGTGGCTGCCAGGCCAGTTCATACACGCTGCGGACGAACAGGCCGTAGTTCGCATAGCTCACCCCGCCACCGCCGGGACCAGGCGAGGTGATGGTGGTCGTGGAGGTCAGCCGGCTCTGAATGCCGGACACGATACTGTTGATGCGGCTCTGGCGCGCCGCGGCAATGCGCCGGGACTGCTCGGCCGCCTCGGCTGCCGCGCGGACTTCGGCAAGGGCCGGGTCCTCCTTGGGCGGCGGCTTGGTTGTGCGGATCGTGCGCGTCAGCTCGCTGCGATCCAGTTCCACGCGATGGGTCTTCGGCGGCGTCACCTTGCGGGTGCCCTCCGCGCTGGCACGGTCGGGTTCCGGCTCGGGTTTCGCCGGTTTGACCACTTTCTCCGGCGGCGGTTGCAGCTCAGGACGAACTTGCGGTTTGACCGGCCGGGGCGGTGGCAACGTCTGCGGCGGAGGCGGCGCGGACTGAACGGCGGGCGGCTGGGCCTTGGCCGGCGGCTGCGGCGCCGTCACCGGTTCGCCGCCGCCGCTGACTGCCGCGTCCACCAGCGCGTCCGGCACGTAGGTGAGGATGGCCATCGAATCCACCGGTGGTGTTCGGGAAGCGACAAAGGCTGCGCCCGTCGCCAACAACAGCAGGAGCAGACCGTGCAGGGCGGCGGAGGCGAGAAAGCATTTGCGCTGAAGGCGGTTCATGAGCGGCCCGGCGGCTCGGTCTTGAGGCTCAGGTTCCGGATGCCGTTGCGAATGCAGCGGTCATAGACCTGATAGAAATAATTGACGAATGCCTGCTTGTCGCAGCGGACGACGACGATGATGTCCGGGTTAGCCTCGTGCGCCCGCACCAGCGCCTGTTCCAGTTCATCAAGGCTGACGAAGTGACGATCATATTTGTAGCGGCCCGTCCGATCAATTTCGATGACGCGGAGGTCATCGCGTTCAACCTTGGTGCTGGCGCGGCCGCCTTCGGGCAGCTTGATGTCAATGCTTTGGTCGAGCAGCGGCGTGGTGATGACAAAGATGATGAGCAGCACAAACGCCAGATCCAGCAGCGGCGTGATGTTGATGTCGCTCAGCGTGACGAGCGAGTTGCGTTGTGAGAAGCGGCGCATCGAATCGTGGCCGGAGTCTCGCTCCGTCAGTGGTGGCGGTCAATCAAGTAGAGCAGGTCCCCCCATCGCCAGCGCGCCCCAGGGTGATGCCCAGCGGTTTTAGGATCAACCGGAGAAACCGGCGAAACGGGTGCCGGGAATGGCGTGAGGGGAGCAGCCGGTCAACCAGGCGGGGCCGCAACTTCGCGTCGCACTTGCGGCACAGATCGTAAACGCTTCGGTTGCGATGGCCGCACGCCGGGCAAGGCACATAGAGTTCGGCGCCGCATCGGCCGCAACGCTCGTCCACGATCAGATTCAGATGTTCGCACCGCCGGCAGAGCACTCCCGAAGTCCCCGGCGCCGGGGCGGCGGGCGTATGGCGCGACCGCTCAGACATCATCCTCGTCCAAAAACTCGGTTTCCATTTTGGATACAAGCTCCTGCGCAAAGTTATCCAGTTCAACAGTCAGCACGCGCAGATTGTGAACGAGCCAATTATATCCAAACATTGAAGGTATGGCAACCAGTAATCCTGCAACAGTGGTGATCAGTGCGCCGGAGACGCCCGGCGCCATCGAGGCAAGGTCCGCCCGGCCGCCCGCCGCCGCGGATTGGGCGATGCCGCTGAACGCGCTCATCACGCCCCATACCGTGCCGAGCAGACCGAGAAACGGCGAGCCGCTGACGGCGATCGCCAGCAGGATCAGGCCCGACTCCAGCTTCAACGATTCCTCGGCCACGCTGCGTTCAAGCGTGCGCTTGACGTGCTCCATGCCCTTGAGCGAGACGCGCGTCCGCCGCTCGGGCTGGCCGTCGCGGTGCAGCCGGGCATCGAGTTCCACGCAGCCGGCGCGATAGACTGTGAACATCGGGCAGCCGTCCACATCCACCTTGCGGTCGTGGATGGCGAGGACGGTCCTCTGGTTGCGGAACTCGCGATCGAAGTAGCGGTTCAACCGGCGCGCCTTGCGCATCTCGACCGCCTTGGTGGCCATGATGGACCAGGCGATGATCGAGAAGAAGATCAGCACGCCGATGATGACCTTGCCTTCGAAGGTGGCGCGCTGCCAGACGTAGAACACGTCCAGTTGCGACCTGGCCAGGAGTGCAAGCGAAGGATTCATCCAGGATGCGGGTTAACGCCCAAATTTTTGGGTGATGTTAGCGATCTGTCCGGCGGGGTCAAAGTGATTCGCGTGCGATGCGTATTAAGTGAAGACGGGCGGGCTGATGACAGCCCGCCCGTCGTGAAGACACCGTGGAAGCGGCGGCTATTTATCTGGTTTGATGTCTTTCGCCTCTTCCGCGTGGCGGGCCTCGTCGGCGGCGTCGAACGCGTGTTGGAGGGCGACGAGATCTTCGCCCGGCTTGAGCGCGTCGAGCACGGCCTGCTCGGCTTTCAGTTGTTCCGGCGAGTAGTTGGCCGCCTTGATCGAGAGACCGATGCGCCGTTCGCCCTTGTCAATCTTGATGACCCGCGCCGTGACGTCCTGGTCCGGCTTAAGGACGTTTTTGATCTTGTCCACACGCTCCTCGCTGACCTGCGAGATGTGGACCAGACCGTCAATGTCGTGTTGCAGGCCGACAAACGCGCCGAAGCTGGCGAGTTTGGTGACCTTGCCGCTGACGAGGTCGCCGACCCGGTAATACTTGTCAATGTTCTCCCACGGATCCTCGGCGAGCTGCTTCACACCCAGCGAAATGCGCTGGTTGGCCTTGTCCACCTCGAGCACGAGGGCCTCCACCTCGTCGCCCTTCTTCAGGAGTTCGGAGGGGTGGTTGATCTTGCGGGTCCAGGAGAGGTCGGAGACGTGGATCATGCCGTCGAGACCTTCTTCGAGTTCGAGGAAGGCGCCGTAGCTGGTGAGGTTGCGAATCTTGCCCTTGACGTGGGTGCCTTTCGGATACTTCACCTCGGCCTGGTCCCACGGGTTGGATTCGAGCTGGCGGACGCCCAGGGAAATCTTCTGTTCGTCCCGGTTGATGCCCAGCACGATGGCCTCGATGTCCTGGCCCTGCTTGAGCACGTCGCTTGGCTTGGCGATGCGCTTGGTCCAGGAGAGTTCGGTGACGTGGACGAGGCCCTCGACGCCGGGTTCGAGTTCGACAAACGCGCCGTAAGGAACCAGGTTCACAACCTTGCCCTTGACCTTCGCGCCGACGGGGTATTTGGACTCGATGCTGTCCCACGGGTTGGCCATCTTCTGCTTCAAGCCGAGGCTGACACGCTCCTTCTCGCGGTTGATGTCGAGCACGACCACGTCCAGCTCCTGGCCGACCTTGAGCATTTCACTGGGATGGCCGATGCGGCCCCAGCTCATGTCGGTGATGTGCAGGAGGCCGTCCAGGCCGTTGAGGTCAATGAACGCGCCGAAGTCGGTGAGGTTCTTGACCGTCCCCTTCCGGATGTCACCCGGCACCATTTCGGTGAGCAACTTGGCGCGGCGCTCGTTGCGTTCCTGCTCGATGAGTTCGCGGCGGGACAGGACAATGTTCTGCCGCTCCTGGTTGATCTTGACAACCTTGAACTGGTAGCTGTTGCCGACAAAGCCGGCGAGGTTCTTTGGCGGAATGATGTCCACCTGCGAGGCTGGCAGGAAGGCCTCGACACCGATGTTGACGAGCAGACCGCCCTTGACGATGGATTTGACCTTGCCCTCGATGGTGCCGCCTTCGTTGCAAATGGTGAGAATTTTCTGCCAGTTTTGCTTAAACTCGGCCTGCTCGCGCGACAGGATGACCATGCCTTCCTTGTCCTCGAGCTTCTCGATGAGCACGTCCACGACGTCGCCGACCTTGACGGCCTGCGGCTCGTTGAACTCGCTGAGCGAGACGACGCCCTCGCTCTTGTAGCCGATGTCCACCAACACCTCCTTGGGGCGGACTTCGATGATGGTGCCTTTGACGATTTCGCCGGCGGCAAAGCTCTTTTCGCTGTGCCGCAGGGCTTCTTCCATGGTGAGCATACTAGATGGACTGTGATCTGACTGCGGGAGGCTTGGTCGGGGGACAACTGTTCCCGGCGAAGACTCCATTGCCTAACGGACCAGACGTTGCCGGGCAACGGAGGTTGAAGTTAGGTTGTGCGTTAACCATTCGTTTCTCAGCCTCAATGAGCCACCGCACACGCGGGGCTCAGGCGGGCGGGACAATTGCACGGGGCGCGACCACAGGCAAGCGGTAATTTGCGGCCAATGGCGGGTTGAAACGGCGCCGATCCGGCGCCGCTGCGCGCATCCGGCGGTCCGGCTTTCAAGGGGCCGCCTCACCGCCGCCGGCCCGTGGCTGACAGGGTGTCCATCAACCGCCCTTCCGGAGCCGGTTGCGGCAACAGGGTGAACAGCGCCGGCCGCCAGGGATCCAGCGTGAACCGGAGGCGATTCGTGTAGCCCAGATACGCGTCGGTCCACAGATCATAGACGAACGCCGGGGTCGCCAGCCGGGCCTCAATTTCCACCGGCTTCTCCAGCGCCTGATTGCCCCCGGCCTGTTTCAACTCCTCGCTCATGTGGTAATCCACGCCGCGCTCGAAGGCCAGCAGCCGCGCGCTGCCGACGGTGTAACGGTGAACCCGCACCCGCGCGGCCAGCGGCACCGCCACCGCGGGCGGCAGCGACGCCAATTGTTCGCCGATCCACTGTGCCCAGGCCAGGTCCGGCCGCACCGTCGCGCGATCCCTGACGTAGTCGCTGATGTCGCCTTTCCGCGAAATCGTCCTCGCCTCGCGGGTGCGGCCGTAGCTGCGTTCGTCGGAGGCGGCCGCTGGAAAAAGGTCCTGCAGGCGGTTCTGCGGTTGGAACCGGCCGTGTTCGTCGAACCAGCCGGGCGAGCCGTCGCACAGCACCACCCGGCTGGCCTTGCCCGGCGTGGCGAACAGAAAGGCGCGGATTTGTTCGCTCTCAGCCGCGGACAACGCCAACGAATCCGGCAGCACCAGCGTGCGAAAACCACCTTTCCGCAAACCGCCCGCGGCGATTTCTTCGTCGGAAACAAACCGTGGCGAATAGCCGAGATCCTGCAACGCCTTCAGCCAGGCGTTGCGCACGCGGGCCTGGCGGTTGTGATCGGCTTCAAAACTGGAGAAGCGCCGCAACCACGTCGAGCCGTCCACCGTGGATTCGAGCAGCCAGTCCGCCTGAATGCTCGGCTGCGAATAGTGGATGGCGATGGGATCGTATTCCCGCCGGGCGCGCAGGAACAGCCGGGCCAGCGGCGAGTGCAATTCCTTCAGCACGGGCGCGAGCGCGCGGGCCTTCGGCGTCAACGCGTAGTCGCCGCTTTTCCAATCAATGCAATCCTCGCTCCACCAGATCAGGCAGCCGCGGTCGCCTTCCAGCAGCAAATGCCAGAGGCGGCGGCGCGCGGCGTTGGTTTCCTGCTCGAAAACCGTGGTCAGGATCGGTTTGCCCGGCATGAACGAGCCGAGGATTTCCCGCGCGTTGCCGATGTCGTAAGGCTCGATCCAGTCCAGCGACCGCGCCAGCCGCCAGAGATCGTAGCCGCCCCACGCGCTCGGCATTTGCGTGCCCTCGATGCCGACCGGCGTGGCCGGATCAACGGCATGCGCCGCGCGGCGCAACGAGTCGAGCGTGCGGGCCAGCGACAAATCCATGTAGGTGCGGAAATCGCACCACGGCGAAAAATTCCAGCGCGTCGGCGACGCACGCGCGGTGGCCGGATTGAACTTGAGCTGTTCGAGCGCCTGCCAGTCCGGCTGGCCGCGCGGGCGCGCGTCACCGCTGGCCATGCGGTTTTTAATCTCGTCCGTGGTGAACGGCGTCACGTTGTCCCACGCGGCGAATTGCGTCTGCCACTCGGCATTCAACGCGGCGAGACCGGCGTAGCGCGTCTTCAGCCACACGCGAAAGCCGGCCAGCGCGGCCGGCGAAAAATCGTAGTCGAACGGATTCGCCGAGATCGTCACCGACAGTTCGTCGCGGATGTTGTAGGCGAGCGGCTGGTGCGCCGCGTGCCGCCGCGCGGCGGCGCGCATTTCGCCCTGCGCCCAGGTCAGCCACCGCGGATCATCGAGAGAATACTCCCGCGCCAGCGCCGACTCCGGCCGCCCGCCCTGGACCCAGCCGGTGACGAACTTGTCCCAGTCGGCGACGCGCGAATTCCACTTCAGGCAAAGCCCCCGGTTGACGATGTTCTCGACGTAATACGGAAAGTGGTTTTCCACGAGCGCCTGCGGACTGCCGCCGCCATAGACCATCGCCGTGTCCACGCCCATTTCGCGCAGCCGTTGAAAAAACAGCGGCAGCCTGGCAGGCTGCTTCGCCGCGGAATCGCCCACCCACATGATGACGCGGTAGTCGTTCCACGGCCGAAGCGCGGCAGCGTCTCCGGCCCTCAACGTGGCGGTCGGCAGCAGCACCACGATCCAAACACCCATTGCCGACAACAAACAACCGTTCGTAATCACGTCTCAACAAGCGTGGCGGGTTATCCCCGGCGCGTCAACCCGCGGGGGGCTCCACCGGACAGAATTCTTCGCCGGCGGGATGCTTGGACGCTGCGCCGGCCGGGAATGGATCCGGTTGCCGCGGCCGCGAGCGTCAGTGCCGTGCCCCGGCTTGCCGGCACTGCCTTTGTCGTAACTTGCCGGCGGCAACCGGCGTCTGAGCTTCCAGCCGTCGGGGCTGGTTGAGCATGGGAAGCGATTGGACTGACAAATTTGACCGACGAATCTCCCGCCGGGAAGCGGTGCGCCGGGGGGCGCTGGGGTTGGCGGGATTCTGTCTGGCGGACGGCCTGGGGCTTCGCGCCGCGGCCGCGGCCAAGCCGGCCAAAGCCAGGGCCGTGATCCAGCTTTGGATGAATGGCGGGCCCTCGCACCTGGACACGTTTGATCCCAAACCCGAGGCCGGTTACGATTACTGCGGCCCACTCAATCACCCGGTTGCCGCCAACGTGCCGGGCATTCGCATCAGCGAGTTGCTGCCCCTGCTTGCGCAACAGGCGGACAAGTTCTCGATCATCCGCAGCCTGACGCACGGCGTGAACGCGCACGAAACCGCGGCCTACATGGTGCAAACCGGCCGGATGCCCGGCGGCCGGCTGGTGGCTCCGTCCGCCGGCGCCGTGGTGTCGCTCTTCAAGGGCTACGACGCCGGTTATCGCGGGCTGATCCCGCCCTACATCGTCCTGACGCAGCCGCTGGGGCGGTTCCCCGAAGCCGGTTTTCTCGGTCTTCGCTATCAACCGTTCATCACCGGCGGCGACCCGGCGAAGACGCCCTTCGCCGTGGAAGGCGTCGTGGCCGCGGGTGTCTCCGAAAAGCGCCAGCGCGACCGGCGGGCCTTGCGGCAAGATTTGAACACGCTGGGGCGGACCCTGCCGGAGAATCCGCAACTGACCGCCGCCGCGCAGTGCGAAAACGAGGCGTATGAACTGATTCTAGGCGACGCGGGCAAGGTGTTCGACCTCTCGCAGGAGAAGGACGAACTGCGGGATCGCTATGGCCGCAACACGTTCGGGCAATCCTGTCTGGTCGCGCGGCGGCTGGTGGAGCGCGGCGTGGTGTTCATCACCATCAATTTCGGCGGCTGGGACACGCACAAGCAGAATTTCCCGGCCATGCGCCGGCTCCTGCCGCAACTGGACCGGGGCATGGCGACGCTGCTGCAGGACCTGGCGGAGCGCGGGCTGCTGGACAGCACGGTCGTCTGGTGGAGCGGCGAATTCGGTCGGACGCCAAAAATTCAATGGGAGCCGCCGTGGAACGGCGGCCGCGGCCACTACGGCAAGGCGTTTTGCGCCGTGGTCGCCGGCGGCGGCTTCCAAGGCGGCCACGTCGTCGGCGCCACCGACGCGCACGGCGAAAACGTCCTGGAACGGCCCGTGTATCCGGTGGATCTCATCGCCAGCATCTATGAACTCCTGGGCATTGATCCGGAGGGCAAACTGCCCAATGCCCAGGGCGTGGACGTGCGTGTCACGCCGGCGCCCGGCGGCGACGTCAAGAGCGGCGGTCGCCTGACGGAGATCATGTCGCCAAGGGCCGGTCGGTGATCGCGAACCAACAACTTCAATATTCCTGCCCACGTGAATCCGCGGCCAAACCGCATTGGGGTCGGGCCAATTCGAATCAGGAAAACGAACCGGTTTGCCGGCGGACTTTCCGTTTCCGGCGGCGCATTGTGTTTTTCCACGCCGCGTCGTCACTTTGCGTCCTGGTTGCCTGGGCCATCGCCTTCGTCGTGCAACCGCCGGCCCGCGCCCAAGCGGCCGCGCCGCACATCGGCTACGTTTATCCCGCCGGCGGCCGCCAGGGCACCACGTTCACGGTGACTCTCGGGGGCCAGTTCTTGAACGGCGCGACGAACGCCTTTGTTTCCGGCGATGGCGTTCAAGCGAGGGTGACCGGTTTCACCCGCCCGCTGAACGGGAAGGAAATGACCGAACTGCGGGACCGATTGAAGGCGCTGCTGGACCGGCAGAACCCGGCCCGAACGAATGCCGACAACACCCGGCCGGCCGGCGCGCCGGGGCGGACCAACGTCCCGCTCAGCACCACGGAGCGCGAAATGGCCGCGCAAATCCGCCGGCAACTCGCCGCCTCGCAGCGGCGCCTGCTCAACCCGGCCATCGCGGAAACCGTCACGCTCCAGATCACCGTGGGAGCCGACGCCGCACCCGGCGACCGCGAGGTGCGGCTGGAAACCGCCGCCGGCTTGTCGAACCCGCTACGCCTTTGCATCGGGCAATTGCCGGAGTTCGTCCATCCCGTGCTCGCCGATCGAGAGGAAGCCGGCCCGCGGCGACCGGCGGCCTTTGCTCGCAACGCCACGGCCACGCCGACGCCCGAAATGCGGGTCACTTTGCCGGCGGTGTTCAACGGCCAGATCGCGCCCGGCGGCGTGGACCGCTACCGCTTCGCCGCCCGCCGCGGCCAGCGACTGCTGGTGGCCGTCAGCGCGCGGTCGCTCATTCCCTATCTGGCCGACGCCGTGCCGGGCTGGTTTCAGGCCGCCGTGAGCCTGACCGACGCAAGCGGGCACGAACTGGCGTTTGCCGATCACTACCGTTTCCATCAAGACCCGGTGCTGTTCTTTGAAGTGCCGGCGGACGGGGATTATGTCCTCACGATCCACGACACGCTGTATCGCGGGCGCGACGATTTTGTTTATCGCATCCGGGTCGGCGAACTGCCGTTCGTCGCGGACATTTTTCCTTTGGGCGGCAAGGTTGGCGAGTCAACGACCGTGACGTTGACGGGCTGGAACCTGCCCGCAGGCACCGCCACGCAGATTGAAACGAATCGCGAACCGGGCGTTTATCCCGTCACCGTCCGCGCCGGGGGATGGGTTTCCCATCCGGTGCTGTTCGCGGTGGGCACGCTGCCGGAATGCCGGGAACGGGAGCCGAACGATGACGTCCAGCACGCCCAGCGCGTGACGCTGCCGATCGTGGTGAATGGCCGGATTGAACGGCCGGGCGATCGGGACGTGTTTTGCTTCGCGGGCCATGCCGGGGACAACGTGGTCGCGGAAGTGGACGCGCGCCGGCTGGGTTCGCCGCTGGATTCCACGTTGCAACTGACCGACGCCACCGGCCGTCAACTGGCCTTCAACGATGACCACGACGACGAGGGCGAAGGATTGGAGACGCACCACGCCGATTCCTACCTCCGCGCCGCGCTGCCATCGAATGGCACGTATTATCTTCACCTGAACGATGCGCAGGGCCACGGCGGCGCGGAATGCACCTACCGTTTGCGGATCAGCGCGCCACAGCCCGATTTCGCGCTGCGCGTCGTGCCGTCCAGTGTTCGCGTCCGCGGCGGCATGAGTGTGCCGCTCACGGTGTTCGCGCTCCGCAAGGACGGTTTCACGAACGCAATTCAGATCGAGTTGAAGGATGCGCCGCCGGGATTCAGCCTCAGCGGCAACCGGGTGCCGGCCGGCCGGGACCACATCCGGCTGACGCTGGCCGCGCCGCCGGCGCCGACACGGGAGCCGGTCCGCTTGCTGCTCGAAGGCCGCGCGCTGGCGCAGGGGCGTGAAATGGTTCATCCCGCTGTGCCGGCGGACGACCTGATGCAGGCGTTCGCCTACCATCATCTCGTTCCTGCGCAGGAACTGGCGGTGGCGGTGGACGGCCGCTTCGCGGTCCGGCGCGCGCCGACCATTCTCGGCAAAGTCCCGGTGCGAGTGCCCGCCGGAGGCTCCGCGCGGGTGCTGATGTCCCTCCCCAACCGGGCGTTTCTGGACCGTTTCGGCTTCGCAATCAGCGAGGCGCCCGGCGGCCTCACCCTGGGTGCCGTGGCGCCGACGGAAGCCGGTGTCGCGCTCGAACTGCGCTGCGACGCCGGCCGGCTGAAGCCCGGCTGGGAAGACAACGTGATCCTTCAACTCACGCCACGAAGAGCCACGGGTTCCGCCCGTCCCGGCCAGCGACCGGCCAACCGGCGGCAGCCGTCGCTGGGCGCGTTGCCAGCCATTCCCGTCGAAATTGTCGTTCCATAACCCCCGCCGAAACTGCCCGGACGACGGCGGGCTTCGGGCCGTTCGCCCCGCAAAGTCTCCCCTTCGCCCCTCGGAACGTGCATTTTGGGCGCTTATTGGTTATATAATGACCGCTGTTTAACCGTGGCCCGGCGCGCCGCCGGTGGCAGCCTGAACGATGACGGACATTCCCGGACAACCGCCGGTGCCGCCGCAGCGTCGCTACGTGCGCGCCGTGGGACCGCGCCTGCGCTGGCTGCTCTATGCCGTGTTCGCGCTCGCCGCCGTGCTGGGCGCCAACTCGGTTTATCTGGCGAGCATCACCGCGCTGGAGTGGGCGAGCGGCCTCGCCTACCAGAATTATTTTTACCAGCTCCAGTTTCTGGCTCACCTGGTTATCGGGTTGCTTTTGATCCTTCCGTTCCTCGTCTTCTGCGGCCTGCACATCCGTAACGCCTGGAACCGGGCGAACCGCCGGGCGGTGCGCGTGGGCTACCTCCTGTTTGCGATCAGCCTCCTGCTCCTGTTTTCGGGAGTGGCGCTGATGCGCGTGGAGGGATTCGAAATCAAGAATCCCGAAGTCCGTTCCGTGATGTATTGGGCGCACGTGGTGACGCCATTGCTGGTGGTGTGGCTCTACCTCCTGCACCGGCTCGCCGGGCCGCGGATCAGGTGGCGCGTCGGACTGGGCTGGGTCGCGGGCGTGGTGGTTGTGGTGGGGACGATGGTGGCGTTGCACGCCACCGACCCGCGCAAATGGAACATTCTCGGGCCGAAGGAAGGTGAAAAATATTTTCGTCCCTCGCTGGCCCGCACGGCGACCGGAAATTTCATTCCCGCGAAAACGCTGATGATGGACGCATACTGCATGCAATGCCACCAGGATGCCTACCGGGACTGGTTTCACAGCGTGCATCACTTCAGTTCCTTCAACAATCCCGCCTATCTCTTCAGCGTCCGGGAGACGCGCGCAGTGGCGCTGAAACGCGATGGCAACGTGAAAGCCTCCCGCTGGTGCGCCGGGTGTCATGACCCCGTGCCGTTCTTCAGCGGCGCGTTCGACAATCCCAACTACGATCTGGAAAAAGATCCCACCTCGCAGGCGGGCATCACCTGCACCGTTTGCCATTCCGTCGTCAACGTCAACAGCCCGGTCGGCAACGCCGACTATACGATTGAGGAGCCGGTCCACTATCCGTTCGCCTTCAGCACCAACCGGATTCTGGCCTTCATCAACCGGCAGCTTGTGAAGGCCAATCCCGAGTTTCACAAGAAGACCTTTCTCAAGCCGCTCCACCATACGGCCGAGTTCTGCTCGACCTGCCACAAGGTCAACATTCCTTACGAACTGAACCACTATAAGCCGTGGCTGCGCGGCCAGAATTCGTATGACAGTTTTCTGCTCAGCGGCGTGTCCGGCCACAGCGCGCGGAGCTTTTACTACCCGGACCAGGCGAAGCAGAACTGCGCGGCCTGCCACATGCCGCTCCAGCCCTCGGCCGATTTTGGCGCGCGGTTCTTCAATCCGACCAACCGCGTGCTCTATATCCACGATCATCTGTTTCCCGCGGCGAACACGGCCATCGCCTACCTCCGCCACCGGCCGGACATCGTGAAACGTGAAGAGGACTTTTTGAAAGGCGACCTGCGCGTGGACATCTTTGGCCTGAAGGACGGCGGCACGGTGGACAGCCCCTTGACAGCGCCGTTGCGGCCGCAGATTCCAACTCTCAAGCCAGGCCACACGTATCTGTTGGAGGTTGTGCTGCGCACTCTCAAGGTTGGCCATCAATACACCCAGGGCACTTCCGATTCCAATGAGAGCTGGACCGACGTGCGGGTGGACAGCGGTGGTCGCGTCATCGGTCGCAGCGGCGGGCTGGGGCTGCATCGGGAGGTGGACCCGTGGTCGCATTTCGTGAACGTTTACATGCTCGACAAAGACGGCAACCGCATTGACCGGCGCAATCCACAGGACATCTTCACGCCCCTTTACAACCACCAGATCGGCCCCGGTTCGGCGGAAGTGGCGCATTACAGCTTCACGGTGCCGCCGGATGTCACGTCGCCCGTGACGGTGCGCGTGAAGTTTCAATACCGGAAATTTGATACGATCTATCTCAACTACTTCCAGAATCCACACTACACCAACGGCGAACCCTTCACTGTTACCAACGATCTGCCCATTACCACCATTGCCGCGGACCAGATCACCTTTCCGGTCGCCACGAACGCCGCCTCTTTAGCTATCAACTCCAACATCATCTCTCAACTCTCGACCATTCCCGAGTGGCAGCGCTGGAACGATTATGGCATCGGGCTGCTGTTGGAAGGCGACAAAGGCGCCGAGAAAGGCGAACTGATCCAGGCCACACAGGCGTTTGGCGAGGTGGAAAAACTCGGCCGCTGGGACGGTCCGGTGAATCTCGCGCGCGTGGCCTACAAGGAGGGCAGACTGGACGATGCCGTGGCCGCGCTGCAACGCGCGGCCCGCTGCCAGCCGCCTGCGCCCCGCTGGCTGGTGGCGTGGTTCAACGGCCTGGTGGACAAGCAAAACGGCTTTCTCGACCAGGCGCTTGCCGAATACCGCAGCATCCTCGATGACCGGTATCCGGAACTGGACCAGCGCGGTTTCGATTTCAGCAAGGATTACATCGTCATCAACGAGCTGGGCCAGACGCTGGTGGAACGGGCCAAGGCCGAGTGGCAGGATGCGTCGAAGCGGAACGAGTTCCTGATCGAGGCGCAACGGCGGTTCGAGCAGACGCTGGCGCTCGACCCGGAAAACCTGACGGCGCACTACAACCTCGCGCTGATTTATGCGCAGCTCGGCGACAACACCCTGGCGGCCGCGCAGCAGCGGCTCCACGAGAAATACCGCCCCGACGACAATGCCCGCGACCACGCCATCGCGATCGAGCGCCGCCGCAACGCCGCCGCAGATCACGCCGCGCAGGCCATCGTGATCTACCCGCTCCAGCGGTCCGGCGCGCCGGAGTTGACCGGCGGCGGGACGGCGGCGACGATGGCCGCGAGCAAATGAGCACGCGGCCCGCGATTGATTTCACGGCATGAGCGACGAACCATTACGTCCGCCCGATGAGGGCGAGGAGCTTGCCCACTACGACGACGCGGTGATCGGCCGCGCGTTTCGCTGGTCGCTGGTCGTGCTGGTCGCACTGCTGGCGGGCGGCGGTGGCGCGCTTTACTGGCTCAAGCGCCGGCCGGCCGCGCCCGCGCCGCGGCTGACGATGCTGTCCGCGCCGCAGGTTCCACCTTCGCTGGTGGCGGAAATCCCCGTGACCAAATTCACGGACATCACCGCCGCCGCCGGGATCACGTTCAACCATGTCAACGGCGCTTACGGCGACAAACTGTTGCCGGAAACCATGGGCGGCGGCGTGGCGTTCTTCGATTACGACGGCGACGGCCGGCCGGATTTGCTGTTCGTCAATTCCACCTACTGGCCCGGGCACGTTCCCGCCGGTCAAAAGCCGCCGACCATGGGGCTTTACCACAATGACGGCAACGGCCATTTCACCGATGCGACCGCCGGCTCCGGCCTCGACGTGAGTTTCTACGGCATGGGCGTGGCCGTGGGCGATTACGACAACGACGGCCTGCCGGACGTGTTCATCAGCGCCGTCGGCGGCAACCACCTTTTCCACAACCTCGGCAACGGCAGGTTCAAGGACGCGACCGCCGAGGCCGGGGTCGGCGGTTCGGGCCAGGACTGGAGCACGAGCTGCGCGTTTTTCGATTACGACAACGACGGCAAACTCGACCTCGTCGTCTGCAATTACGTGCAGTGGTCGAAGGACATTGATTTCGAGGTCGGCTACAAGCTCGTCGGCATCGGGCGCGCCTACGGCCAGCCGCGCGATTTTCCCGGCACGTTTCCCTTCCTCTACCACAACGACGGCAACGGCCATTTCACGGATGTCTCCAAATGGGCCGGCGTGCAGGTGAAGAATCCCGTCACCGGCATGCCGGCCGCCAAGTCGCTCGGCGTGGCGGTGGCCGACCTCGACAACGACGGCTGGCTTGACTTCATCATCTCCAACGACACGGTCCAGAACTACGTCTTCCACAACAATCGTGACGGCACCTTCAAGGAGGTGGGCGCGCTCTCCGGGATTGCGTTCGATTCCTACGGTCAGACGCGCGGCGCGATGGGCATTGACGTGGCGCATTTCCGCAACGACGACGCGCTCGGCATCGCCATTGGCAACTTCGCGAACGAGATGACCGCGCTTTACGTCTCGCAGCCGCAGCCGATGACCTTTGCCGACGAGGCGATCACCACCGGCATCGGCCCGGCGAGCCGGCTGCTGCTGAAGTTCGGCATCTTCTTTTTCGACTACGACCTCGACGGCCGGCTCGACGTGCTGACGGCCAACGGCCACCTGGAAAACGAAATCAGCAAGGTGCAGCAGAGCCAGACTTACGCGCAGCCGGCGCAACTCTTCTGGAACACCGGCGCCACGCGCGGGCCGGGGTTTGTGTCGGTGCCGCCGGCCAAATGCGGCGAGGATTTGTTCAAGCCCATCGTCGGCCGCGGCTCGGCGTTTGCGGACCTTGACGGCGATGGCGATCTCGACGTGGTGCTGGCGCAGGTGAGCGGGCCGCCGCTGCTCCTGCGCAACGATCAAAACCTCGGCCACCACTGGGTGCGCTTCAAACTGATCGGCACCGTCAGCAACCGCGACGCGATCGGCGCGACCGTGCAACTGCGCGCCGGCGGGCGCAACCAGTGGCGCACGGTCATGCCCACCCACGGTTATCTCTCGCAATCCGAGCTGCCAGTCACCTTTGGCCTGGGCGTCGCCGCCCGGGTGGACGATGTCGAAATCCGCTGGCCCAGCGGCAAACGCCAGACGGTCAAAAACCTCCGGCTCGACGCGCTGAACGTGGTCACCGAGCCGAAGTAGCCTCGGTGGGGCGTATCCTCCGCGAGCCGACCAACCCCTGCCGGTGGGGCGAGCGTCCGCGCGAGCCGGTTCATTCACCACTCCAGCGAATCTCAAACACCCTGGCACCCGCCAAACTCGGCAAAAAGCCCTTAATTTGCGCCATTTTAGCCGTCTGGGCAGCGCCGGAGGCGCGGCCTATTTGTAGCCTCCGCCCCGCGAAAGACGCCAGCTTCGTCAGCAACGGACTATTCCGCCCCGACGGGGCTGGTTTTCCGATCGGGCGCGACGTTCTACAGAGATTCCGCTCCTCACGGAGCTTGGTCCGATGTGGCCTCAAACTTTCCGCCGGCAGCCCACGCCAGAACCGATGGCGATCTGAGCGGCTGGTCGCGGTGGGGCGAACGTCCTCGTGAGCCGTATCGGGCCTCGGTGCGGCTCGCCCGTAGGCTCGCCCCACCCATGTGGGGCGCAGGGTCCTTTGCACGAGCGGACTGCGGGAGTGGGTGCCACGGAATGGGTGCCGGGTCGTAGCGCAGATTTCTACCCGGCTGTATCGCCGGGTTCCACTTCACGGCGTGCTTCGCCCGCTCCAGAACTCGTGGGCGTGGGCAAGTCGTGGTCACGCCGCCAAAATCAGAAGCCCGTCCGGGCCGGCATCATGGTAGAGTCGCAATTGCAAAACCACCCAGGCTCCGGAGGAGCGAAATCATCAGACGATGCCGCACCTGATGGAGCTGAATTCGTCTTGATTGCTGGTTCTACAACGATGTCGCGCCCACGGCGCTGAATAATCGGCGGTGTTCTCATGGTTTGAGGGTTTCAGCCAGGTGTCTTCATCCTGCCCGCTGGCGATTTCCACGGCGCGCTTGGCCCGCGTGGCCTCAACAGCGCCATCGAGGCAACGGACAATCGCCCACTCGGTGGCGGTCTGCCAGGAGCTGGCTATTGCCCGCGATGTGTTAGATCAAATCGCTTTGCAATCTCGCTGTCCGATTCACTGTTCCCTTGCGAATTTGTCCACCGCCGCACGCACTTCTTCCGGGCGGGAAACCATTTCATACGTCCACTTGCCGAACTTGCCGCTGGCAGTCACGGCGGCACACCAGCGCAAGGCCGCTGCCCGCTTGGCTTCTTTGTGTTCGTCGCGAGCCATCTTCGTTTCGAGGATGAGATGTGCGTTCGGGCGGCCAACGCAGCGCACGATGAAGTCCGGCTCGTAAGTTCGCATCCGCTCGTCGGCGAGATACGGGATGCCAAAGCCCAAGCGCCAGTTCTTTACGAACGCTTCCACCTTTGGATGCGTGTCGAGATGGTAGGCCGCTGACTGCTCCCACTGCTTCGTGTCCAGCACCACGCGGTTGACGTGGCTTTTGTTCACGTCACGCACGTCGCGGCTGGTTTCGCCGTCCACGTCGCGCGTGCTGCCCTCGGCGCGGTTCGCTTCCAGCACGGGTAACTCCGGCGCTTCGCCCGCCGACGTGTCGGGGCGGATCGCCTCGCTTAACATGTCGGCGACCCACTGGTAGTAGGGTGAAATCGCTGTGTCGCGGATGTCGTTGGGCTGAATGACCGTCACTTTCTCGCGCAAGTAACGATCCACGATGGGCAGCAGTTGCGGGAACAATACCTGCGCCGGCACTTCGCACTGGCGTTCCTTCAACAGCCGCCGCACCAAGCCGCCAGCAAGATCGAACACAATCTCCTGAACCCGTTTTCCCCGCCGGAACTTCTCCAGCGTGGCCTGATCCTCTTTCGACGGGCCGCTGAAGCTCAACCGTCCAGACTCCGTTATGCTCAAGCCTTTTACCTTGACCTCCGGCGGGATGTTCAGCGGATCAATCGTTACCGGCGCGACCTGCGCCCAGTTCACCGTCACGCGGTTGCGAATGGCGAACGTGTAGCCCTCGACGCGCGGAAACTTGATCTCCAAGTGCGCCCGCTGCGGCAGCGCGTGGACGCGATGCACAATCTCGGGCGGCTTGCCGCCACCGCCGCCTGACTTGAATGGGATGATCTCAAACGGCACGCCGAAAACTTTCGAGACTTCCTCGTTGAGTTTGCCGTCCGCGTTTGGCGTGTAGCTCGCGCGGCGCAATCCGCGCCCGATGACTTGCTCGCAGAGCAGTTGCGACATGAACGGGCGGATGCCGATGATGTGCGTCACCGTGTTGCAGTCCCAGCCTTCGGTCAGCATGCCGACACTCACGATGCAACGCACGTCGCGCCCGGGCGGATGCTCCCGGCGACCGAGCTTGTGGGCAAGGTCGAGGAAGTCCGCCGGGTAAATTGGATTACCGTTCAAGTCGGTTGGCCACTGCTGCCGGCCAACCGTGTCGAGCGTGAAACGCATCCAGCGGTGCTCGTCGCTCTTGGCACTGCCGCTGTCGGTTTCATGAACCACCTTCGAGTCCACGCGGATGGTGTTGATCTGGCCGTCGCGGTTGAGCAACTCCGGCAGGTCCGCCGGTGGCAGATTGCCGGGCGTATTGCCTTCGGCCAGCCACTCGTAAATCACTTTCGCAATCTTCGTGTTCTTGCAGACGAGGATATAGACCGGCGGACGCGACTCGCCTTTCTCTTTCCACTCACGCAACGTCTCGCGCCATTCGCCGCCGAGGATTTTGATTGGCGTGTCGGCCCACTTGAGGATCGCTTCCGGTTTGGGATTGCCGCGCTTACCGCCGCGTTCCGGGCCGGTCAACGCGTTGGGCCGGTTGGGGTCCATGATCCAGCGCCAAATGTTGAAATACTTCGCCCGCTCGTCGCCGGTGGTGTCGCGAATGGGCAGTTGCGGAATCTTTACCAAACCGGACTCGATGGCGTCCACCAGGCCGAAGTCACTCACTACCCACGGGAACGGCTTGTTCGCGTCGCGGTTCACGCGATTGAGAAAGTAAGGCGTCGCCGACAAATCCACGCAGAAGTTGATGCCGCGATGTCGATGAATCCGATCCAGCCCGTCCACCCACACCGTCGCCTCCTGCACATCGTATTCGTTGTCTTCTTCGTCATAGTCTTCGCCGCCGTTGGTCGGGCGGATGCGATAGGCGTGGTGCGCCTCGTCATTCATCACTAGGATGTTCTGTTTGCCCGCCGCGTCGCCGAGCACGCGCTGGTGCCATGCCTTGTCGCTCTCGAAGTACTCCGTGTAGCGGATGCGCGCCCGCGTCAGGCTGCCGTCGTCGGCGCGCTCTTCTTGCACGACTTCAACCCGGCCCGAAAGCAGTTCCTTCTCGAAATCTCCCGGCGTCAGGTAGCGCTTTCCGCGCGCCGTTGTGGTTTTGTCGCCGAGAATCACCCATTCCTCGACCTGCTCCGGCTTGCCGCGTTTGCTCACGCGCGCGGACACGCCGCCGGTCTGCAACGTCTGCCGCTCGAACACATGCCAGTTGGTCACCAGCACGCGGCCTTGCGCGAGCGCGGACATGAAATGTTTTGGCACAAGGTCGCGCGTGCGGTAGAGACTGGCTTCGCCGCGTTGCGGGTCGAGTTCCGCCAGCCGGTCGCGGATGGTCACGTTCGGGCAGACGATTAGCGCCACATCCGAGAACCGTCCATCGCTGCGGTCGTTCACCTTGTTGAGAATGCTCCACGCGGCCAGCATCCCCATCACCGTGGTCTTGCCGGAGCCGGTGGCCATCTTGCAGGCGTAACGCAGAAACGCCCGGCAGCCTTGCGCTACTTTCTCTGGGCCGGGTTCGTCCACCGGCACGGCGATGCTTTGCCGAAAATCTTCGCGCGCTTCGACCAGAAAGATGATGGCTTCCGCCGCCTCGCGCTGGGCGAAGAAAAGCCGGTGTTTCAAGTCGCGATCGGGGCGCGACCAGTGTTCAAGCAGTTCCAACGTCGAGCGCGTTGCGCCCGGCCAGCCTGCGTCGCGCCACGTCTGCACCCGCTCGCGGACGCGGTTCACGAGCGCGAGTTCGTAGGCGTTCGTGTAGTCGCGCGCCGGCACGAGGATGCCGTCGCTGGTGTCCCACGGCTCGGCTTGATCGGCGGGCAGGAAGACGATGGACGGACGCCGCCCGTCGCGTTTCACCGGCGCTTCGCCCGCGCGGAGATACCAGTGCTTGCCTGGCAACTCGTAAGGCGAGTTGAGGATTGGCTCATCAACCTCAAACGGCGTGCTGATGGGATTCTCAGGCATGGCTCACAACCCTTTCGTCACGAGCAATTCGTTCCCCCGGTCATCAATCACCTTCACCGCGATGGTCTTGTGCTGGCCGGCGGGGAATGGCGCGCTCGTTGTGCCGGCGAGGTGCGCCCACACGCTTTCCTCAAACTCAGCCCGCAGTTCCTTCTTCAAACTCTCCCACGCGCCGGTGCGCGGGAAGAACGCCTGGCAGACGCGGAACACCGTGCCGTTGTAATCCGTATCCAGGAACCACGCGGGCACGTCCATGCCGCTGCGGTGCTCCGACTTCATCTCCACCGGGTCGAACACGTCAAGTCCGAGCAGTTCCACTTGATACAAGTCGTCTCCAATCTTGGCGTTCTTTGCGTCTTGGCGGTTGATCTTCACTTCTGGCAAACCGCACACGCTGAAAATCTGGCTGGAGCGCATCGTTTTCAACAGGTCGCCCATGAGGATGTCCGGCGTGGCCTGGACGTAGGTGGCCGGGATGCCAAACGCCGCCTCACTTTCGTCCACCGTCTTGCGCGCGCCGGCTTCGATGGCGAAGCCGATGACGTAGAGATGCGTGTAATCCTTGCGGCGCGCTTCGATGGCGGCGTTTTCCACCAGCTTGCCGCTGACCGCTCCGTTCTCCGGGCCAAAGACAAACGCCACCGGCTTCTCGTCCGCGCCCATCAACCGCTTCTGCGTCTCCGCTTCCTCGGCGATGGATTCGAGTGTTGGCTGTTTGACCAATGCTTCCGCGTGCAGACTCAACGTCCGCGCGGGCGGGCGGACCTGCCGCAACGTCACGCTGCGGTTGCCGCCGAGTTGCAACACCGGATTGCGGCGGAGGATTTCAATCATGCGGCTGACGAAGTCGGCGTGTTCCTCGCCCGCACCCGCGCCGCTGTCTTCGATGCCGTCGCCCTCGAAATCCACCGGTGTGGGGATGGTGGCCTCCACAGTGAACGGGCCGGTGACGCGCACGATGCCGCTCTTGATTTCCGGACGGTCCACCAGCACTTCCTCGGCGGGCGGCTCGTGGTTGGCGATGCTCTTGAGCGTGACGTGCGGCACGATGCCGCCGACTTCCTCGCCCTTGGCGTTCTGGCGGCGCTGGTAAACGAAGCCCGCCGCCGGGTTGTAGGCCGCGTCACCCGACGCGGCGTCCTGGCCTGTTGCATCCCCCGATGCGCCGCGTGAGGACACGCGGCCTACATCCCGGATTTCGTAAAAATCGAACGTGGCGGTGAGAAGACGTTGGCGGGCGAGGGCAAGCGGCACGCGGCTGGTGTCGCAGGTGATCCAGCGGCGTCCCCACTGCTCGGCCACGAACGCCGTCGTCCCGCTCCCGCACGTCGGGTCGAGCACCAGGTCGCCGGGGTCGGTCGTCATCAGCAGACAACGTTCAATGACTTTGGTGTTGGTCTGGACAACGTAGAGCAAGTTCTGCTGGCCCATGACGTCCATCCAGACGTTTCCTAGTGCCGACGCCGGAAAATCATCAACGAATCGAACATAGCGCAGTGAATTTCCCATTGCGACGATCCGGCCACCTTCAGCAAGTCGCTTCATCCCATCCAACGTGGTCTTCCAGTGAGCGTTAGATGCTGGGGTGAATGCCTTGCCCTCAAACTCGAAAGGTCGAGAAAGCACGTCGCTCGGGCCTGCTGATTGCAGCGACGTGGCTTGGTAAACTCTCGCTCCTTCGGGCAGCAAGTTGGGATTCGTGAGTTCTTCGGATGTAATCGAACGACGGGTTCCGTCCGGAAGCAGCACAGTTCGGTATTCTTCCCCCGCGCCAACGCCGACGCCCTTTGCCAGGTAGAGTTGCCGATACTTCAGCCGCTCGATGTCTCTCGCAAACCACAAGACGTAATCTGCAAGGCTACCGATGACGTCAGTTCGCGCCTGCGGGCTGCTGACTGCCGCAGTTTTCTGGAATGCAATGATTCCGCAAAAATTCTCCGCCCCAAACACCTCATCCATGACTTCGCGGACGTGGTGGAGATTTTCGTCGGAGATTTGGACGAAGATGGAGCCGCTGGGGGCGAGGAGTTCGCGGGCGAGCAGGAGGCGGTCGCGGAGGTAGGTGAGGTAGGAGTGCAGGCCGAGTTCCCAGGTGTCGCGGTAGGCTTGCACCATTTCCGGCTCGCGGGTGAGGTCGGCGTCGTCGTTGTGGGCCACGTCGCGTTTGCGGACGAAGGGCTGGAAGTTGCTGCCGAACTTCACGCCGTAGGGCGGGTCCACGTAAATCATCTGCACATGGCCGCCGAGGTGCTCGAAGCGGAGCAGCGAGTTCATCACCACGAGCGAGTCGCCGAGGATCATGCGGTTCTGCCATTGCTCGCGGTGTTCGTAGGCGCGGAGGACCTGGTCGGTGACGGGCAGGCTGGGGTTGCCGAAGAGGCCGGTGAGGAAGTCGTCCTGCTTGTCGCGCTTGTGCGCCTTGAGTGTCTCGATGATGGCGCGGGTGGAGAGGCGTTCGTGGACGAAGAGCGGGAGCGTGGGCATGTCGAAGGAAAGCCGCTCGGCCTTGCCGGTCCAGTTGAGGAAGGGGCGGGAGAGGTATTTGAGTTTTTGGGCGGCGGCGGTGAGGGCGGCGATTGCCTCAGGAGCGCGGGCTTCAGCCCGCTTCGCGCTGGCATTGGCAACGGCTTTAGAGGCTCCAGCGTCTTTGGCTTCGGCGGGAGCTGAAGCGGTGTGAACGCCGCGCTCCAAAGCGGCGGCGTGCTTCAGGATTTCGGCAATCAATGCCTCGCCTTGTTCGCGGGCGGGATTGTTGTCCCAATCGAGCGCGGGCGAGAGCGACGAGTCGTAGCGGTAGGTGGCCGGCTCTTTCTTCTTCTTGAAGAGCGGCTGCGTGCCGACTTCGGGCTTGAGAAGCTGGGTGGCCTCGGTGTGTTGGTAGTTGGACGCGCGATGAGTAGCTGGCGCGGCCTTGCGTCGTGGACGTGGCATGGCTGAATTCGCTCGCGTGCGAATCAGCCCTGTCGGGATGGCGCGTCCCGTTGGAAGGCGGCGAGTGCCTGAAAAGCAAAGGGGCGTGTCTTACTCACGCCCCAACTCAGGCACTGGCATGCCTTCAACGGAACGCTTTCTGGCACGCCCGAGTGGGCGTGCGTCGAAAGCCGTCCGTTGAGTGAAAGTGCCAGTTTCGAGTTGGACAGCAGCCGAAGCTACGCGAAATCAAAATGTGTGTTTGTCGCTATATCATGCGTTGTTTTCTGACGGCCGGAGCGTAGCGCAGGCGGAGCGGCGGGTTCAATGGGATTTCCGGTGGCGCGTTTTGACGCCTCGCCCCGGCCTTCCACATCGGCATGGTTTTGTCCTACGACCCTCACCCGGTCTGAGACGGCCCAATGGCTCGCTCACGTCCGCGGGCGAGGTGAACGGCATGGCGGAGGAAAAGTAATCCCGGCTGGTTAAAATGAGAACGCCGCCGGAAGTGGTGCCTCCGGCGGCGTGTTCAAGCAAAAATGGCAGGGCGGCGGTGCTCTGCCGCCCCACCGCTGACTACTTCTTCTTCGCCCAGCCACCGCCGTCTTCGCCGACGGAGACCCGGATCGCGCCCTGCGGATCGAATTCCGCCTGCACGTCCACAACCTTCGAGAAGAAGTGCGTCGGCGACTGTGCAAACATGACGAATTCCTGGCCGCCGAAATGCACGAGAAGATTCCCGTCGCGCCGGCTGACCTGGCAGTTGTCGTAGTTGCCGCAATAGCTGTCGAGCACGCTGTCCGGCAGGTAGAACTCCGGCTTGCCGCCGTCCAGCTCGCGGACCCAGAGGTTGCGGTAGCGGACCGGGTTGCCGTGGTCCTGGAGCGCGATCGGCAGCTTCTCCGGATGCGCGTGGTAGGGCGCCCGGACCAGCCAGTCAGTCTGGCCGATCAACTTGACGTTGTTCTGGATCAACACGCCGTTGTGCAGCACGGTCACGTGGGCCGCGGAAAGGAGCTTGCCGTCGGCGTCAAATTTCGGCGGCGTCCAGAGAATGTCGTAGGTCTGCCATTGACCGGGCGGGCGGGAGGCGTTGACCAGCGGCGGATACTGGTTGTAAACCGAGCCGCAGGAGCCGTCCGCGTAGGTCTTGTTGTTGTAGGAGTCGAGCACCTGGATTTCGTAGCGGCCCATGCCGAAGAACACGCCGCTGTTGCCGCGGCCCTGGCTCGAACCGTGCGGCGGATTTGGCGTGGCGAACTCGACGTGCAACTGGCATTCGCCGAAACACTGAAGCGTGCGGGCGTAACCGCTGCCCGGCACGCATTCCAGCGCGCCGTCGTGGATGCGCCATTTGGTTGGCTTCCCGTCCATGGCCACCCATTTCGATACGTCGGTGCCGTCGAACAGGACCACCGCGTCGGACGGCGCCTTGCCGACTTGGTCCTCGCGACTGGGCTGGCCGGGATCCACCACCGGCGGCAGCGGCCGGGTGCGGTCGTGGCCCAGCCAGTGCGGCGGGCAATCCTCCGCGAGCAGCGCGGTGCCGGCGAGGGTGAGCGTGGCGGCCAGGCACGCGCCAAGACGCGCCGGGGCCAGGGTGGGAATTCGTGACGTTTTCATTTTCATAACGGTGAACTTCATCCCGCGAAGTAAAGCAGCCGCTGCCGGGGGAATCAATGGCGACGTGCGGTCCACGTCAGAGGTCGGCCACGATGAACCGGGCGAAATCGGCCCGCAGGTGCGGCGGAATGCGCGCCTTGAACCGCGCCACGTCGCCGTTGTAATCGCGCTCGACGATCTGGCCGACCTCGTGCAGGTGCGAGACCAGCGCCGCCTCGCCGTGCGGGATGGCCAGTTCCACGAACTCGCGCACCGGCCGCAGCCGCGTGCCCAGTTCCGCCCGCAGCGCGGGGAAGCCGGCTTCGGTTTTCGCCGAAACCGCGACGGCGCCGGGAAACCGCTCCAGCCAGCCATGCACCAGCTCCTCCGCGCCGAACCGGTCAATCTTGTTCAGCACCATCAACACCGGTTTTTCCGCGACGCCGATTTCCGCGAGCACGGCGTTCACGGCCAGGATTTGATCCTCCGCCAGCGGGTGCGTGATGTCCACGACGTGCAGGAGCAGGTCGGCGTTGACGACCTCTTCGAGCGTGGCCTTGAACGCCTCGACCAGCCCGTGCGGCAGCTTGCGGATGAAACCGACGGTGTCCGACAACAGCACGTTCTGGTTCGTCGGCAGGTGCAGGCGGCGGGTGGTCGGGTCCAGCGTGGCAAAGAGTTTGTCTTCCTCGAGCACGGCCGCGCCGGTGAGGGCGTTGAAGAGCGTGGATTTGCCGGCGTTGGTGTAGCCGACGATGGACGCCAGCGGCCACTGGTTGCGCTGCCGGCCCTGGCGCTGCGTCGCGCGCTGCCGGCGGACCTCGACGAGGTCACGCTCCAGCCGCTCGATGCGTTCCTGAATTTTCCGGCGGTCGGCTTCGAGCTGGCTTTCGCCCTCGCCGCCGCGCATGCCGATGCCGCCCTTCTGGCGCGAAAGGTGCGTCCAATACCGCGTCAGCCGCGGCAGCAGGTGCTGGAGTTGCGCCAGTTCCACCTGCAACTTGCCTTCGCGGGTGCGGGCGCGGCGGGCAAAAATGTCGAGAATCAGCGCCGTGCGGTCGAGCACCTTTGCCTCGAAAATCTTCTCCAGGTTGCGGCTCTGCGCGGACGAAAGCTCATCGTCAAAGATGACCGTGTCCACCGCCTGCGCCCGGCAGCGCTCGGCGAACTCGGCCGCCTTGCCGGAGCCGAGATAGGTGGCCGCAGCCGGTTTTTCCAGTTTCTGAATGCCTTCGCCGACCACGTCGCCGCCGGCGGTGCCGGCGAGCTGGGCCAGTTCGTCGAGCGAATCGCGCACGTCAAACGCGGTGCGCGACTTCAACTCCACGCCGACGAGGAACACACGTTCCGTCTTCAGGTTTTGAGCGGTCGAGTAAAGCGCTTTCAAAGGGCGGCAAAGCCAGTCATCCGGGCGAATCTAATCAACCGTGGCGGCGGACGCAACCGTCGGTTGGGCACGGCGCCAGGCAAGGATTTCCGCGGCCACGGCGTCCGGCGACGCGGTCGGCGCCAGCTCGAGCCAGCGCACCGGCAACTGCTGGCGGAACCACGTCATTTGCCGCCGGGCGAACTGCGCCGTGCGCTGTTTCACGAGCGCGATCGTCTCCGTCAACCCGCGCCCGCCGCGCAGGTGCTCGACCACCTGCCGGTAGCCGATGGCCTGCATCGCCGTGCGGTTTTGCGCCAGCCCGCGCGCCAGCAGCCGCTCCGTCTCGGCCACCAGCCCGGCGGCGAACATCGCCTCGGCGCGCGTGGCGATGCGTTGCCGCAAATCGTCCGTGGCGCGGCGCAGACACAACACGCCGGGCAACGGTCGTGCGTTACCGGTGGCAGACACCGACGCCCAGTCGGCGCGTTGCGCGGAAAACGGCCGGCCGGTCAGACGGATGACCTCGATGGCGCGCACGACGCGACGCGGGTTTTGCCGGTCAATTCGCGCAAAAGCTTCCGGGTCGCGCGCGGCGAGTTCGGCGAGCAATTCGGCGAGCGGCGTGGCTTCGAGTCCGGCGCGCAACGCGGGATCGGCGGCCGGCGTTTCGCCAAGGCCGGCGAGCAGCGCCTTGAAGTAAAGCCCGGTGCCGCCGCAGAACACGGGCGTCCGGCCGCGCGCTTGAATGTCACGCGCCGCGGCGGTGGCCAGGCGGACAAATTGGGCGGCGTCGAAGGACTCCGTGAGCTCTGCCACGTCAATCAAATGGTGTGGCACGCGGGCGCGCTCCGCCGGCGAGGGCTTGGCGGTGCCGATGTCCAGGCCGCGATAGACCTGCATCGAGTCCACCGAGATGATTTCACCGTCGAGGCGTTTGGCGAGCGCGAGCGCGACGGCGGATTTGCCGACCGCCGTCGGCCCGGCGAGAAAGAGCGCGTTGGCTAGGTCCGCGTTCACGCCACCGGCGTCTTCATGTCCGGCCTGGCGGGCCGTTTGTCGTTCGTGAACGAGAGCAGGAACAGCAGCCCCACACCGAAGCAGATGGCGCTGTCGGCCACGTTGAAAGCCGGGAAGCCGATTTCCGTGCCGCCGCGCGGCTGGAGGTAGAAGTAGAGAAAATCCGTGACGTGCCGCAGGTGGATGCGGTCGGTGAGGTTGCCGAGGATGCCGCCGAGAATCAGGCCGATGGCCACGCGGCCCAGCGGGTGGTCAATCTCGAAATGCCGCCGGGTGAACAACAGCGCCACCAGCGCCGCCAGGGAGACGAATGCCAGCACGCCGTTGTTCCCGTAAAACATGCTGAACGCCGCGCCGGTGTTGCCCCAGTGGACGAATTTGAAGAAGCCGTCCACCACGATGCGCTGGTCCGAGTAACTCAACAGGCGCAGCACCGCCAGTTTCGTGAGCTGGTCCGCGGCGTAAACCGTCGCGGCGACCAGCCCGATCTGCCAGTTTGCGGATAGGCGCATGGTGCCGATGATGAGCCGTCCGACGGCCGGAAGGCAAGCCCGGAGAGCCGCCGCGCCGGCCCGGTCCGTCAGTCGGGCGGGGCGAAGAACGTCGGATACGGGCCGTGATTCGCCTCGCACAGGAGCAGCAACGCCAGTTCGCGGGCGTGGTAATCGCCCCACATGGAGCTTTCGCCGTTGGGCACCTTTTGTCCCGGCGCGACGTGGTCCCAGCCGTTCGGCCGATGATACACCGAATGCAGGATCAGTCCCTGGTGCTTGGGACCCGTCGCCAGATACGGCTCGGAAAACAGCGTGCTGGCGAGGGTCAGGCCCGCCTGCCGATAGCGACGGCCCTGGCTGGCCAACACGCTGCGGGCGCGCTCGGCCGAGGCTGGTTTTCTTCCTGGTCGTGAAGACGTCGCGATCCCGAGGAGATGGTTGCCCAGCCGGATCAAACCCTGCGCCGCGATGGCCGCGGCCGAGCTGTCCACCGGCTCCCATGGATTAAACGGATCGGCCGGCTCGTTGAGGTAGTTGCCTGGCAGGCGGGGCAAATTTGGCGCGCCGGTGTCCCACATCGGAATGCCGTCAGCGCAGCAGTTCGCCAGGTAAAAATCCGCCGTCGCGAGCGCCGCGCGGCGGCACAATTCCACGAAGGTGAAGCCGGGCAGGCTTGCGTCCATCCGCTCGCCCTTCGGCGTGATCATGGACCAAGGCAACGGTGCTGCCACCGCGTCCAGCGGCCCGTGGCCGAGTGTCGCGAAATACTCCAGTTGTTCCGCAAATCCGAGCACGGCCCACGCCAGCCCGCGCGTCCAGGTCGTGAACGGCGACCAGCCCTGCTGGCTGTTCGGGCAGCGGAAGACGCCGTTGGTGATGTTGAAGACGGCCTCGTGCGCCACGCGGCCGCGCACATCGTAGGCGTCGCGGCCCTCGCCGTAATAGACGCTGAAGCGCGCCGTGTTCAGCGCGTGCCGGACCAGCCGGCCGAGCAGCGAAATCCGTTCGTCCTGCTCGCCCATCAGCGCGTGGCCAAGTTGATGCGCAATCGCCAGCGACCGGAGCGACCGAAGCGTGTCCACAAAAAGCGAATGCGGTCCGTTGAAGCTGGGGATGAAGCCGGTGCCGTCCGCAAGCCGCGTCCAGCGCGCCGCCTGCACCGCGCCGCTGACCTTCAATGCCAGCTCGAGGAAGTTCTTTTCGGCGGCGTTGGCAGGAATTTTCCCCTCGCGCATCAGCCGCCAGAGGTTGCCGTAGGTGGAGACGTTGTTGAAGCCGTGGTCGTGAACGCCGGTGTGTGAGACGTGCATCGCCATCCGCTCGACGGTGCCGCGCCGGCCAAGGTTCAGAAACCGCGGGTCGCCGGTGGCGTCGAACTGGAGCAGCGCCGAGCCGAATTGAAAACCCTGCGTCCACTCGGTCCAGCCGCGGGCGGTGTAGCGGCCCTTGACGGTGAACACCGGCGCGCCGTGCGTCGGCGACCAGGACTTTTCGAGGCGGAGAATTTTTTCCGCGGAGAGCGAGAACAGCCGCTCGATCTTCGGCAGAAGCCGCTGCGCCGTAAGTTTGGGATCAATTTTGATCGGCATGGCAAAGTCGTGTGGGCCAGGCTGACAGAACATGGCCACGGTTGCCAGCGCAGCCGTGACCCAACGCTCTTTTTGACGTTACCGCCTTGCCCGCCTTACCACGCCTGGCGCACGCGGAAGAAACCGGTGTCTTGCGCCGGCACGCTGACGTTGAGCGTGCCGGAGCCGGCGGTGACCGCGTTGGTGACGGCCGACCATGACGGCAGATTCAGCGACGGGGTGGTTTCCAGAACCGTATCTGCCGCGGTCGCCGGCCAGGAGACGGTCAACAGATTCGCGGTCTGGTTCACGGCCAGCGACACGGCATCGCCGATGGCAATGGTTCCCTGAACCTTGGTGCTGATGCCGGCCACGGTCGCGCTGACGTTCCAAGGATACGTGCCGGGCGCGGCGAAGATGTGGGTTGGGAACTGATTGGTCGCGTGCGCCGAGCCGTCGCCGAAGTTCCAGTCGAAGGTCGCCGGCGCGGTCGAGTTGGTGATGACCGGCACCACGGCGAAGGCAACCGGCCAGCCGGCGGGTTCCGTCGGGGGCACGTTTGCGGTGGCGCCGAGCGATACCGTTCCCTGCGCCACGGCGACCGTGCCGGTGGCGAGGCTGGAGTTCTTGGAGCCGTCGTAGGCGGCGAAGGTGAAGGTGTCCGTGCCGGTGAAGCCGGCGTCGGGGAAGTAGGTCAGGACGTTGTTGGTCAGCCCAACGGTTCCGTTGGCCGGTTGGGAAATAATGCGCAACGCCGCGCCGGTGCCGGTGACCGCCGGCTTCGTTGTCACCGCCCGGTCATTCGTCGTGCTGGCGTTCACGTTGGCAACAACCGGCGCTGCGCTGCTGTTGGCGTCATCGTTGCTGGGGCCGTTGTGGCAGGTATAGCAACCGATGATCGCGCCGCGGAAAAAAGTCTTCGTGCCAAACGCGCTCAAGGTGCGGTCCGCCTGCATCCGCGACAGCACCGTGCCGCGGTAATCGGTGCCGTGGCAGGCCTGGCACTGCGTGCGGGTGGCCTGGCCGTTCTCCAGCACGTTATGATGGCTGCTCACCCAGGCCGCGCCGACCGGGTGCATGCCGTGCGGCCCGCCGGTGATGGTGCTTGGGGAAGTCGTGTGGCAGGCGGTGCATTCCGCCATCACGCCGGCATGACCCTGAAGGGCGATGTCGCGGACGTTGTCGTTGACGTGCGTGCTGGGAAATTCGGCGTGCGTCGAGCCGTGGCAGGCTTCGCACTGCAATCCGCCGTGGCCAATGGAGAAACGGAACATGGAAAGGCCGGCGGCGGGCGTGTTCGGCGTGGTGGCGAAGGCGGTGTCCACCGGCACACGCGGCTGGCCGTTGGCGTCGAGGGCGGAAGTGAACCGGATCTGACCGTTGTTGTGTGCGGCCGTGCCGGTGTGGCAGCTCTGGCAGTTCGGCTCCATGAACCAGCCGACGCGGTTGGTGGCGCCGACCGCGTTCATGTTGCCGTGACAGCTCTGGCACTGCATTTCCATGGAGCCGTCGGCCGCGACCGCCCCGCCCATCGCGCCGCGCAGGCACTTCGTGGTTGACCCCGGATGACAGCGGTAGCACGCGGCGCGGTTGGCCGCGCTGTCGAGCGTCGTGTTCAACACCGGGTCCAGGACGTGCGCGTGGTAGCCGTGAATCGAGGTCGTCAGCGCCGGAATACTGCCGTAGCTGGGCGCGCCCAAGGCCTCGGACGCATGGCAGGCGGCGCAAAGCACCGGCTTGCCGTCGGCCACGACACCGCGATACAGACCCTGAGGATTGAAGCCGCGCGCGGCGAGCGCGTCCGCGTAAAGCTGCGGCGTTTGCGCGAACTGGCGTTCGTCGTGAAGCCGGAGGATGTTGAGCCGGAAGTCGCGTTCCGGGTTGCCGGTCCAAACCCAACCGGCCTCGGGCATGGCGAGACCGGGCGAGCCGGACGCGTGGCAGGCGCGACAGTCCATTTCGTCGCTGACCGGCAGCACGATGTCGTTCGTCGCGATGGGCTGGTGGGCGACATTCCACGCGATCAGCCGCATCAGCGGATACGGATTCTGCTGATGCGCGTCGTCGTAAGGCGACATCGGGATGCCTTCGGCCCGGAACCAGTTGACCGGCGTGGTCACGCCCGCGGCCGGCTGGTTGGTCACCTCGAACAACATGGATTGCGGCGGGTTGTTCGTGCCGGGCATGTTCCAGCCAAGCAATCCCGCGTCCGGCGCCAGCGCGACGCCGTAAAGCGCCTGGGCGAAGTCATAGAAATTGCCTTTGCCGACGGCCGTGGAAGTGACGGAGCCGCTGGGATCCGCCACCGCCTGGTAAGTGACGGTGTAACCGGTGCCGTTGGTGACCAACTGTCCCCCGACGATGAGCTGGCACTCGATCGTATTGTAGGGCGGCAGGATGCTGAACACCGAGTAATCACTGTCCATGCAATGCATGCCCAGATTGTTCCATCCCAGCAGCGTGGCGTTGCTCGCCGCCAGAGTCAGCGGAAACAGGAAAGCCATCCCCAACCAAAAGTGTCGTATGGTGCGCATAGTTCCAGACTTGTTTATGCCGAGCCGGAACTGAGAAAAAGGTTACATGCCGGCTGGCCGGTGAACTGAGTCATGCCCGACGCGTTAAGCATCGCCAACGCACGAAGCCATGTCGCCATCACGCTTGTGGCATCCGCTTCCACCGGCTTCAGCCAGCGGTGCCCTCGCCAGCCACCTTACCGTCAGAAAGCCTCGCCCGGCTTCGATTCTCGACGCTTGGTGGCACCAGGTTTGGATAATTAACATGAACTGTTATTCCATAATATTAAGACTGCGGCCAAAAAGGGAACATTGATTCCTTTAGATGCAACACGTTTATCTTGAATTGGAAAAGTTGTCCTCAAACGCCGGATTTTATCCGGCCAAGGGATCGATCCGCGTTTGAAGGATGGAGTCGGGCGGTTCCGGCATGGACACAATACGCGGTCGAACCGGGGCGTTGGCCTGTTCGGATTCTGGCGATCCCGCCCCCCGCTTATTCCTCCTTCGCGGCGGCTGATTCAAGCCCGCCGCCGGCCGGTTTTGCCTGGCAAGTTCCGATTCCCCCTGGCCATCCAGCGTGGGTGGGATCTGTGACGAGCCGTCACGGCTGAGAACTCCGGACCTGCGTCAACTTGGTTTCCACACTGTCCATCTTGTCCTGCATCGTCTGCACCCGGTCCGTCCGCGTCCCCAGCTTGATGACCGTCGTAATGCGGGGCACTTCCATTTGGTGAACGATCTCGTGACAGCGCTTGATGGCGGCAAACACCGTGTCCCAGTCTCCTTCGATGTTGGTTCCGTTGGCGTGCAACACGGTCTTCAATCCTGCCCCGGCCAAAACCCGTTCGCAGGCTGCAACGTAAGGAGACAGGGACACCCCGACACCGATGGGCACAATGCACAGATCAACGATGACGTTCATGAGGCCCTTCGTTACCAAGGGCGCGCTTTGGTTGCCAGGCGTTTCTCCGAGCCGGAGCGATCCGACTCGCCGATTTGGCGCGGCGCTCGCGCCTGGCGGTCTTTGACATCACAGGCTTGTCAGATCGTCCATCGCAACGGAAGGGCATTCTGCCACTCATGACCACCAAACCGCCGGACGGAGGCACAACGGATCCATGGAAAAGAAAGTTGACGGCACTGATTCGGCCGCCTACCTTGCGCCCGGCATGAATCAAAACGTGAACCTGTCCCTGCTTGGCCTGCTGCGACTGCGCAGCGGGGCAGTTGGGTTCTAGTTTGGTTCGACGATTTCCGAAGCCCCACTGCCACCTGCGGTGGGGCTTCTTGCTTTTATGGGACTCCACACCGCCGGCGGCAGCAAACAATCGGAACCACAGCGACAGAAACTGAAACGCAAGAACAACATCAGACCGGCAGCCAACACTGCCGGCAAACCATGGCTCGTTATGAAAGCACAACGCATCGTCATCTTCGACACCACGCTCCGCGACGGCGAGCAATGCCCCGGCGCCTCCATGAATCTTCGCGAAAAGCTGGAGGTGGCCCGCCAGCTCGCGCGGCTGAAGGTGGACATCATCGAGGCCGGATTCCCGGTCATCAGCGAGGGGGATTTCACGGCCGTCCAGGCGATCAGCCGCGAGATCAAAGGCCCGATCATCTGCGGCCTCGCTCGCTGCGTGCCGAAGGACATTGACGCCGCCGCCGAGGCGCTCAAGCCGGCCGGCAAGCGCGCCCGCATCCACGTCTTCCTTGCCACCTCGAAAATTCATCGCGAGTTCAAGCTCGGCAAGGCGCAGGACGAAATCCTTCGCCTCGCCGTCGAAGGCGTGCAGCGGGCCAAAGGTTACGTGGACAACGTGGAATTTTCGCCCGAAGACGGCTCGCGCACCGAGCCGGATTTTTTGGTCAAGGTCTGCCAGGCGGTTGTTGCTGCCGGAGCGACGACCGTGAACATTCCCGACACCGTCGGCTGGGCGGTGCCGGAACAGTTTGGGGCGCTCATACGCCAACTTCACGACGCCGTGCCGGCCTTCCAATCGGGCAAGGCGGTGATCAGCGTGCATTGCCACAACGATCTCGGCCTCGCGGTGGCGAATTCGCTCGCCGCCGTTCACGCCGGCGCCCGTCAAATCGAATGCACGGTCAACGGCATTGGCGAGCGGGCCGGCAACACCTCGCTTGAGGAAGTCGTCATGGCGCTCACGACGCGCGCGGACTTTTTCGGCGGCTTCAACTGCGGCGTGAACACGCGCGAAATCGTCCGGTCATCGCGGCTCGTTTCCCGGATGTGCGGCCTCGCCGTCCAGCGCAACAAGGCGATTGTCGGCGAAAACGCCTTTGCCCACAGCGCCGGCATCCATCAGGATGGCATCCTCAAGAAACGCGAAACCTACGAAATCATGGACCCGCAGGAGGTCGGCTGGGGCCAGACGGAACTGCCGCTCACCAAACACAGCGGGCGGGCCGCCGTGGCCGCCCGCCTCCGGCAGCTCGGTTTCAAAATGTCCGACGGCGACGTCAACGCCATTTTCGCCCGGTTCAAGGAAATCGGCGACAAGAAGAAATTCGTCTATGACGACGACCTCGCCGCGCTCGTGGAAGGCCACATCACCGACGTGCCCGAAACCTGGAAGCTCGATTACCTCAGCGTCACCAGTGGCAGTTCCGCCGTGCCCACCGCCACGGTCCGTTTGCAGAAGGTCAACGCCCCGGCGGCTGAAGCGGAAGCCGTGCAGGATGCCGGCATTGGCGACGGCCCCGTGGAAGCCACGCTCCGCGCGATTGACCGGCTCACTGGCACGACCGGCCGGCTGATGGACTTCAGTTTGCGGTCGGTGTCCCAAGGCAAGGACGCGCTCGGCGAGGTGACGGTGAAAGCGGACTTTGGCGACCACCAACTGGTCACCGGCAAAGGCGCGAGCACGGACATCATCGAGGCCAGCGCCCGTGCTTATCTCAACGCCGTGAACCGGCACCTTTCGCGCAAACACGCGCCCGCGGAAAAACCCGGCCAGCCGTAAGCCGGCCGGGTTCCGGGCACTGATGCGCCCGTTTCTTGGCGACACTTAGCGTTCGAATGACCGCGCGGCCCGGCGCAGGGTGATCGTCAAGGGGCGGTGCGGCTCGTCGCGCTCGACGGTCACCGTGATGAACATCCGTTCCCGCCAGGCCCGGCATGCCAGGTCTTCAATCTCGTGTTCGCGGCTGCAGAAGCGGCGTTCGCCGTCTTCGGTGTCGAGCAGGAAACCCTCGAAGTCACCGAACCGGTCGTAGATCAGGCCGTTCACCTTGCCGCAGAAGGACACGCGGGCTTCGCCGTCCTTCCCGCCCGGATGCGGGGCGGGTTGTTTCCACGCGCCGGTGGGCGAGGGAAGCACGGCCGCCGGATTACCGCCGAACCCCTTGACCCGCTCGCCGATCTGGCTCACGAAACGCTGGAACACGGGATGCCAGCGATCTTTCGTCGGAATCGCCTGTTCGATGTAGCGGAAGATCGAAAGCCGCCGTTCCTCCGACGGCAGGAGTAATTCCGCCGTGCCGACCGGGATCGAGATTTGGAACGAGCCGCGGACGCGCCGCCAGCGAATCAGACGCGATTGAAACGCCGCCTCCCTCGCGGTGGCATTGACAAGCCCGACCACCGGCGGCTTGCGCGACGACGTGCCGGCGGCGTTGGTCACCTGCCTGACGACAATCCGGAACAACTGGCCCCGGCGCACGCCCTCCGGCAAATCCACCGTCAGGAGGCCGGCGTCGTTGACGTCGGTTCCCGGCGGAATCGGCACGTAGGTAATGCCCTCCGCCGGGCATTGCACGGTGTGCGCGTCCACCGAAGCCAGCCGGTGGGTCGCATACATCTGGCCCGCCATTTTCAGTATTTCGGACGAGGATGCCGACGGGATGTAAATCTGCGCCGTGCTGTCCGCGGGCGTGTTGCCCCAGTCAATGAGCAGCTCGTCCGGCTTGTCGCCTGGCGCGAGCTTCATCGGTGTTGGCTTCAGTTCAAACGTGTTCGGAATCCGGCGCGACCCGGCGTCGCCGGGATTGTCCGACGGCACCAGCGAAAGGTTCCGTTGCGCCAGTTTGTCGGAGGTCGCGGGACTGGGATTGCCGGCAATGGGATCCGGATCGAAGGCGATCTCGACCAGCAGGCACTGATGATCGTTGCGCACAAGCTGCAGGATCGAATTGTGGCTGCCGGCGTAGGGACCGTCGCCGACCGGATTCAGCGGATAATAGGCCTGGCCGGGTTGATTGATGTCCAGCAGGCAGCCGAAATAAGCCTCGACTTCCGCGCCGCTGGCATTGTGCGGCACCGTCTGCACGTTCGCCGGATCGGTCTGCGTATCCATGCTCACGACCGTCGCGTCCTTGCGCGCTTCGGCGAAGAACGGAATCGTGACGAGGTTGCCGGCCTGCACGCCCAGGACTGGAATCGGCTGGCCGTCCGGATTCAGGACCGGTGCCCGGCGGTAGGTCGTGTTGAGGTCGTAATCCACCGAGACGGACAGCGCGGGGCAAAGCCGGAAGAAGACCCGGACACTGGTGGCATCCGTGACCAAGGCCCGATAGCGCACCCGCGCCAGGGCGAAGTTGAAGACCGGCGTGTTGTTGTGATCCACCTGGTAAAGGGCCAGCGACGAGGCGTTCTCGTCGGTCGGCAGCGAGTCGAATGTCTGGCTGCCGGTGTTGCCGGAATTCAAGTTGGCGATCACCGCCTTGATGAAGTTCGAGGCGTCGGCGGGCGTGGTGCCCAAGGCGGGGGCGCCGAACCACGACTCACCGGCCTTGGCGAGAAACACCCGCGTGTCCGTGCTGAGCCAGGAGACGGGACCATCCACTTCGTAAACGTTGGCTGCCTCGGTAAGCTGGATCTGGGCGCTGCCGTAAACGCCGCCCAAGGCGGCAGTGAGCGTGACAATCTGACCGCCCGGCACGAAACCCGTCGTGTCCGTGAACGTGATCGGGAACACCCAGGTGAAGCGCTGCGGGGTCGGTGGCAGCGAGGGATCCTGCGCCAGCAGGGCGGTGGGCTTGCCGGTGGCGTCGCCGATGATCATGCCGGCCACCGCCGGCATGGTCGTGATGGTCGGATAGACGGAAGGAACGCCCGCCAGATCGGCGGACGTGATCCCGAGGTCGCCGGGACGGAAGCCGTCCACTTCGATATAAAAAGCCGCTGGAATCACGGCCGGGCTGGCCACGTGCAGCATGGCGTCAACTTCATCCTTCCCGAAGGTGCTTCGGTCGGTGATGACGACACAATACTTGGCATAAATCCGCTGCAAGCCCGCCAAAAGCGCCGTGCCGTTGGGACTGCCCCAACCCGTGCAGGCATCCCAGCCCGGACCGGCCGGGTAGCCGGCGACGCCGCCGTTGCTGTTATCGGTCGGCCCCGGCGGCGGGTTGATGTCGCGAAAGACGCTCGATCCCAACGAATACAGCGCCGGATTGACAAACCCCACGTTGTCGCCGAGCGCTGCGTTGATCATGGCAATCAGGCCCGCCCATTGCGGCGCAGACGCGCTGGTTCCGTTGCCAATCATCGGGTTGCCGCTCAAAAAGAGGCCGGAATATCCGCTGTTGTAACTGGCGTTGCCGGCCACGTCTGGCACGCCGCGGCCGACGTGATTGTCATTGATGGATCGCGGCACGCCGGCCCCGTTCTGATACGTCGGCAGCCCGAAGAAATCGCTGACGCCGCCGCCGGTGGTGCCCCAATGATTGGGGTCGGAGGGATCCGGGTCGTTCCAAACATATTCGTCGAACGACGAGCCGCTCACGTTGCCAATCGTGGTTCCTCCCACGGACAACACCCACGGGTCACTGCCGGGGTATTGCACATGGGCGTTGCCGTCGCCGACCTTGGAATCGGTGCCCGTGTCGCCGCAGGCAATGCACACCGTCACTCCTTGAATGGCAGCGTCTTGGAAGGCCGCGCTCACGGCGTTAACAAAGGCGGTGGATATGCCTTCGTTGGCCAACGTCGTCGCATCGTCGCCGTTGGCGATATACCAACTGGAGGAGAGCACCGAACAAGGCGCATCCCCGGCATTCGGATGCGCGACCCGGGTGATCGCGTCCACCCATCCCTGTTGGGAGCTGCTGGTGATATAGACGTTGACCGCCGCCCCCGGTGCGAACGAGGCGGCGATGCCAATATCTTGCGTCGTTTCACCGTAAGGATCGACGCCGGAGTTTGTCCCGTGGACCAGAATGTCGTTCACCGTGGGCGTCGTGTAGCCGGCCGGCAACCCGGCGAAGTATGACTGGATGTCGTTGATGTCATAGCCCGACAACGAGAAAATCCCGATGGTCTGCCCCGCGGCGGAATTCGTCGGGTAACGATACAACTGCGCAACCTGTGGCACGGTGAGCGTCGTGGTATTCGGCGGATCGGCGCTGTTGTGCTTGGTGATCGTCCGATTGTCCAAACCGAAGACGCCAACGACGATGTCGGCCAGCTCGCGGGGGACATGGACCGAGCCATCGCGACCGCGATAGATCTCGGTTTGCGGCTTTTCGCCCCGACGGCGCACAATCTCATGTTGGTAACGCCCCAGCGTGACACCAAACGCCGTGCTCATTTGGGCGACCGTCCCGGAAACAACGATCGCGCGCCGCGCCGCGTGAGCTTCAACCACCTTTAATCCGTGGCTGGTGGCAAAGGCGGTCACCTTCTCCAGGTCTTCCGGCAAAGCTCCGTAGTGGGCCGCAAACTCGTCTTGCGCCAGGCGTCGTCGCTGGCTCGGCGGGGTGCTCAGAAAGTAGGCATGGTCGGGCAGCGGTGGACCATCGGGCCGGCGGCGCAGAACAATCGTCACGGTGAAGACCTCGTTCGGATCGGCGGGTCCGAGGAATTTTGCCTTGGGCAAAGGACGGCGCTCGCTGCCTTCGATTCGGCGGTAATTTCTGGGGATTTGATTCGCTTTGGGAGACGCAGGCATAAACGGTTATCCTTTCTTGTAGCGTGGTTTCGAGCTTTCGCGTTGGCTAAGTAAATTAGCCAACTATGGGAAACGCGGGGTTGTCCCGAGGCCCCGTCCGGTTTGTCCGGTGCGGCCGGAACGCGCACGACGCCGTGGGGCCGGAGGACCGCCCGTGGAATGGAAGCCCGCCGGCGAAGCGGAGGGTTGCGAGGTGCGCCACGAACCGGTGGCGCCCTGCAACGAAGACGCCGTCCAGAACACTCCGGGTGAAGCCGTTTGGGTTCATGGAGTATTATAGCCATCATTAGCTATTCGTCAAGCGACCGGCCTGTGCCCGAAACGCCAGGTGTGTCCCGGCGAGGTTTCCGCGGCGAAGCCGCAACGGTCTTGAACGGATTCTTTGGCGACGGTTTCCAATCTTTTGGACGCCGGTTGCGGCGGGGCGGAAGAACGCACGGCGGCACGCGTTGGGGTTCGTCCGGTTCGGCTCATTGACGGGACAGTGGCGTGCCCCGCCGGAATTCGGCAGTTCCTGCCTCGCGCCCGTGGAGCAGGTAAAACTCCGGCACGAGACATGCTGAGAAAGGAGGTATGAATATGAACAGGCTTTTGACCAAGATTGAAATGCTGGAGGCGATGGCCCGGCGCCATCTGCGACGGTTGGAACCGGCTCCGAAACCGGTTCGCGTGCCGGCCGCGGCGGTGCCTGTCAACAGCAAGGCCGGCACGACCGTTCGTCCGCAACAAGGATGGGGCCTGCCGCGTTGAACGCCGGCGGCCGTCAAGTGGGAGGCGGCACCGCCTCCCGCCCGCGTCAGGGCCGATACCAGTCCCGCAGGCGAACCTCGACCCCCAGGTCAGTGCCCACAAGTTCCTTGAACCGGTTCAAGTCGCTGCCGCGGTAGTGATACGGGTAAACAATCTTCGGCTTGAAAGCCCGCACCGCGCTGGCCGCCTGTTCCACCGTCATGGTATAGGGCAGGTTCATGCACAGAAACGCCACGTCAATGTTCTTCAGATCCCGCATTTCCGGAATGTCCTCGGTGTCTCCGCTGAGGTAAACGCGCTTGCCGCCAAACGTCGCCACGTAACCGTTGCCCCGGCCCTTCGGATGGAACTGCCGCCGCTCCGGCGTCAGGTTGTACATTGGCAGGGCGTGGATCGTCAGGCCCATCACGGATTTGCTGCTGCCGTTGGTGAGCACCGTGGTCCGCTTCCGCAGAGCCGCCGGCAACTGCTCGGCCACCGCGGGCGGCGCCACCAGTTCCGCCCGGTCATCGGCGAGGGCTTCGAGTGTTTCCACGTTGAAGTGATCGGCGTGGATGTCGGTGATAAGAATCAGGTCCGGCCGCGGCAATCCGGTGAAACGGCTGGCTCCACCCACGGGGTCGGCATAAACGGTCAGGTTCTTCCACCCCAGCGCAAGCGTGGCGTGATTGATGGGGTGGATGATCAAGTCGCCGTCGTTTGTCGGAACGCGGTCTCCGGTCAAGGCGGCTCCCGCAGCCGGCCCGGTGAACAAGAAGGACGCCATAAAAGCCGCCGTGCAAACGAAAAACCGGGCGATTCCCAACGCGGAAAGGCCGGCGTGCCAAGGAAGGACAGTGCCATTCATGCCGGAATATTCGCTGTGACGCGGATGTTTTCAAATGCGGAATCCGGCAAGTCAGCATGGCCACCGATTTTAAGCGCGATCCAACCCGACAGCACAGACACGCACCGGAACCCGGGCACCCGCCGGGCGCCAGGCGAGGCCGTCATGGACTTCCTGCAACCGGCCAGCCGTCGGCACTCCAGTCCAGCCGGCGGAGGTTGAGGGTGGGCGCGCCGTCGTGGTCGGCGTCGTAAAAGTGGTAACTAAACCAGTCGGACCCGTTCTCCGAGAAAATGCCGATGTGTCCAGGACCGATAAACCTCCCCATGGCCCCGAGGAACAGCGAGCCGCCGCCGTCGAGGAGGTTCGCCTGGTCGCGATCAAAATACGGGCCGGTGACCCGGGTGCTCCGACCAACGCGGATATTGTAGGTGCTGTTCGTTCCCTGGCAACACGACCCCCAGTTCACAAACAAATAGTAGTAGCCGCCGTGGCGATACAGATAGGGAGCTTCGATGGAAGGGTGGGATGCAAGGGAGTAGATCGGCGCGTCCGGCGAAAGCCGCCGGCTGCCCGCAGGATTGAGCTGCACCAGCTTGATGCCGCTCCAATAGGAACCAAACGACAACCAAAGGTTGCCCGCGGCATCGCGCAGCGGCGCGGGGTCGATCGTGTTGAAGTCGTTCGTGGCCACCGAGCGGATGACCATTCCCCGATCCGTCCAGCGGAACTCTGGATTCTCCGGATCGAGCGTGGGATTCGTCGCCAACCCAATGGCCGAGACCTTGGATCCCCACGTTGAAACCGCGTAATAAAGATGATATTGGCCGTTGAAGAAGAGGAGGTCCGGCGCCCAGAATGAGCCGCGGAATCCGGGCACGGCGTTGGTGACCCACGCCGGCGGCCGGGCAAACACCGGCGGTCCCGCCAGCCAGTTCACGCGATCCGTCGAATACTTCGAACTCACACCCTGGCCGGTGCCAAAAATCCAATACCGGTCCTGGCAGCGAACCACGGTGGATGGATCGTGAATGGAAATTTGCCCGCGCAGGGGCAGGGCGATTGGGTTGGTTGCGGGAGCCGGGTGAACGACGACCGCGCCGAGCAGCAAGGCCAAGACCATTCGCCGCAGCGCGTTGACGCGCCCCAGGCCCCAGCGAAACGATGGCAACGGCCAGTTCACCGGCGGCCACCCTGCAGGCAAACGCCCGTTTTGGCAACCCGGCGAGCGTGACGCAGGTCGTCTCCACCTGGAGCCAAGCTCAATATTCCCACGGCTTGTTCATCGCCGGCTGGAGCATTTCCCGCACCGCGCGGTGCCTTGAAACCGGCCGCTCTCAGCAGCGGCGCCAGTTCGGCCGGCAAATAATCGCGCTTCAACACCTCCATCCGCTCGGTCATCCATACTTGGTGCGCCGGATGGTGGTTCCAGAAATGCTGATGCGAGTCGAGCCGTAGTTGCCGGTCTGGCGTGTTGAGAGG
>JAJXZJ010000045.1 GCA_021780105.1 bacterium | reverse complement strand
CGACCTGGGGAAACCGCGAAGAAATGGCCTGACCTTCAGACGCCAAGGAGGAGGGGGTGGCGCGGGGGGTGGGGCAGCGCCCCAATTTCCTTCAATCCGAAATCACACCGAAATCCCGGAAGAACCCATATTTTCACCGTAAGGTTGAGGCAAGTCTTCCGTAGTAAAGTTTGTATGCAAAACAAACTTCTCATCTCAACCGCAATCGCAGGTTTAGCCATATCACAAGCCAGTGCCGGGGTGCTCATAGACTGGGCAGCAGGGGCAGGCGTAGCTGGTTATAACGTCGACGGAACGCCGGACATATCGGGAATTGCGTTCACAATCTCCGGAATGGCGCCGTGGGTTCCGTCAACGAGGCACGCCGGCTATCTGGCACTCACGCCAAGCGGTAATGAAGGCGGGCCAGGGTATGACAGTTGGTACCCACTGGGCTACCAGAACTTCGCCGCCTCCATCTATACCACCTTCTTTGTTGCCAGTCCCGGAACGTATTCGTTCGGCACATTCTCGGACGATGGTTCTGCGCTTTATGTGGATGGCAGCCTCGTCGTGAACAACGGCGGCGAGCATGCACCCCAAGATGCGTTTAGTACGGTATTTCTGACTGCCGGAACGCACCAGTTGCTCGTCAACTACTACGAGGGCCAGCCTTTGTTCCAAGCCAACCTGACCGCCTATATGGCCGTTCCCGAGCCGGCGGGATGGGCTGGGATCGGTGGTGGTCTGCTTCTGCTGGGCGCGATCGTTCGGAAAGTCTGCGCGTAAACACCGAACCACGTCGTTCAGGCAACACCCTCATGACGCCCTCTCCATGACCGCTTGCCTTGGGGCTCACGCGGGCGCAGGTGCCGCTTATTCCGGAAAACCCATTTTCTCCACGTAAATCTCGTGGAACTGCGGGTCTTCGTTTAGGGAAACGTGCTGGATGCGGCGGCGCAGTTCGGGGAAGTCGCCGGCGTGTTCCGGCAGATTGAATAAGGCGAGTTTCGCGCCGAGCAACGCTGTGTTGCCGGAGGGCGCCACCTTGTCGAGCGGGAAGTCCAGCAGGCCGATGCGCCGGGCGCTGGCGCGGTTGATGTAATTTCCGAACGCGCCGGCGAGATGCAACCGCGTGAGGTCCGCCGGGGTGGCGCCCCATTGGCCAAGCAGCAGGCGGATGCCGGCGGCAATCGCGCCCTTGGCCAGTTGCAGTTCGCGGATGTCGGCCTGTGTGAGTTTCACTGGTCCGGCCAGCATCAGGGAGGTTCCGTCACTGAGCCGGCCGTTCGGGCGAATCCGACCGAGGTCCAAGCCGGCGGCAACGGCATCCACCAGCCCGCTGCCGCACAGCCCGCGCGGCTCGACGTGGCCGAGCACACGGCATTGCAGGCGACCGTCGGTAACGCTCACTTCCGCGATGGCGCCGGTGGCGGCTCTCATGCCCATCGAAATCCGTGCGCCTTCGAATGCCGGTCCGGCGGCGGTGGAGGCGCACAGCAGGCGGTCGCGGTTGCCGATGACGATTTCGCCGTTGGTGCCGAGGTCCACGAGGCCGACGAGTTCGGCGCTTTCATGGAGCTTCGTTGCCAGCACGCCGGCGAGAATGTCGCTGCCGACAAAACCGCCGAGGCAAGGGAGAAAACGCACCGTTGCGCCGGGCAAGTTCCAGCCGAGTTCCGCAGCCGGAAGGACGTGCAAGCCATCGCTGTCCGGCACGAACGGGTGATGTGACAGCGGCTCGACGCTGACGCCGCAAAACAAATGGTGCATCACCGTGTTGCCGACGACGACCACGTCGCGTAGTAGCGGCAGCGCGCCGCCGTCTGGCGCCGTGGTGGCGATGAGTTCCGCAATCATGCCGCCGATTTGGCGGCGGATCAGGTCGCGCAACGTGGCAAGGCCCTCCGGCGCGAGCGCACGGTCAATCCGGCTCATGATGTCGGCGCCGTGCCGGGCCTGGGGGTTCAGCGCCAGACGCACGCCGAGGACATGGCCGCTGCGGCGGTCGAGCAACTGCGCGACGATGGTGGTGGTGCCGAGGTCCACGGCGACGCCGAGATCATCGTGCGGCGTGAACGCAAAGCGGGAATCATCATCGAGGATCGCGGCGTCCCACTGGGCGAGATCGAGCTTAAGATCGCCGTCAGCGCGCGCACGGCAGGATAGACGCCAGCCGGCGGCGAGTTCTTCCGGGGTAAGCAGGCGGGTGTCGTCCGCGGTCACCGGCAGTTCGCCGGCGAGGATTTTGACGCGGCAACCCTTGCACCGTCCGCGACCGCCGCAAGGAAACTCGACGCCCTGCGCGAACAGCACGTCGGCCAACAGCGTGCCGGCGGGCACGCGCAACGTGCGGCCGAGGGGAAGCAATTCAATCGTGACGGTGCGGTTCAAACGGGCATCACACACGACGGCAGCTTAGCGGCAGCGCGCCGAGGCGAACAGATTAACCTTGTGTCCGCGGGCGGCGACGGGTTCCACTGCGAACGACAACGAACCCGTGAAACATTGGAAGACGATCCTGGTCGCGGCACAGGCGGCGTGGGTGTTGCTCAGCACCACGTTGGTGACTGCGGCGGTGTGGGGCAGCCCGCGGATGCGCGCCGTGCTGGGCATGGGCTGGGGATTGATCGTCCTTTGGGTGGGCGTGGGTGGCGGGCTGATGGTCCTGAACCGCGACCGCATTCGCGTGGTGGTGCAGCGGATTGACGCGTGGTGGCCGGCGAAGTTCGTCGTGTTTGCCACCGCGCTGGCGCTGCTGGAGGAAGTTGTCACGACGACCATGACAAACCTGGCACCGCTGTTCGGCGTGAAAATCGGCGAGGCCTACATCACGGCGTCCACGAATTATTTCGACGTGGTGCTGCTGCACAGCGTGGTGGTGATTGCGCCGCTGTTCCTCGCCTGGGCGCTGATTTTGTGGCGCTACGCGTTCAGCCCGTTTGCGGTTTATGTGCTCTTTGGGCTGACCGGCACGTTGATGGAGACGATCTCCGGTGGACTGCAACACCTGCTGGAGTTCTGCTTTTGGATTTTCGTTTACGGGCTGATGATTTACCTGCCGGCGTATTGCGTGCCGGCCGGCCGGCCGGCGCGGGTGCCGCGCTGGTGGCAATATCCACTGGCCGTCGTGGCGCCGCTCCCGTTCATCGCGTCCGTGATGCTCACGCCGGTGCCATTTCTGCTTCGCGTGCTGTTTTTCCCGCACCACCCGAACATCCATTTTCCGCCGATTACGCCATAATGCACCGCCGTAAGTTAGCCTCTCAAATGGCGCCCAGGTCCATTCATCCTTCTCCGATTCCAGGAAGCCCCGATGGCGAAGCGCCGGATGGAAGTAGAACCGGAGCCGGCACGGGTGAAACGTATTCAGCCGGATGGCGGAACTGGTTGGCGTCAACCCACGGATCATCCAGAGAATCGAAGCAGGCAGGCTGAATAGTCTCGCCACACCCCTGACACGAATTCAGGCAGCGTTGAAGTGTTCTTGGGACGCTGTGTGGCGCGTTCGGCCGTGTCCAATTCCCGGCGCCGATCAACAGCCTGACGACGGGAATTCAACAAGCCGGTCGCGTTCTCGGCCCCCCTGTTCACCTTTTGCTCACTGCGCACCGACTGCGCATGAATTGCTCAGCAACAAATACTTACGATTTCTGAAACAATTCGGACCCCTCGCGCGTCATAGAGCTTGGTTGATGGAAGGTATGGTGGGTTGATCGAAGTCGGACCCGCCCTGTCACCAGAAAGAAACCAACGATTATGCCAGTGCTCGCCAAATTTTACGGGATTGTGATCCGGTTGATGTGCCTCCAGGGTTTCGGAACCCGTCTGCACGCGTTCTACGAAGGGGCCGAACTGGTGATGGACGTGCGGACATTGCGCGTGATCCAGGGCGATGTGCCCCAGCGCATCCGGAGGCTCGTGGAGGAATGGTCGCGTCATCATTACGACGAACTGTTGATCAATTCGGCCTTGATGCAGCACCACCAACGGCCGCGGGCCATTGCGCCAACGGCGGCGTGAAGGATTCCGCGGGCAGGGTTTGGGTGCGCAAATCCAGTCGCACAGGTTGAATTTGGAACAGTCGTCGTTGATTGCCACCATCACCGGATCAGGGGTGACGGGTAGTGCTGCCAGTTGTATCAGGCATTTCCTCCATTTCAGGGTGGCTGGCAGGTTCGTGGAAGTGGTGCCCCCCGATCGGCTGGATTTCACGCAATTCATTTTGCCGTCGCAGGATTCCATCATCTCACCAACAGGTCACACCGTTGGCGAGACTGAGCTTCGGTTATCCCCGTCCTCCGTGGACAAATCGTCAAAAGGCGGGGGATGTCTTTCCCGATGAAGAACAAGGAATTCAAGGAATGGTCACCACTCCGGGGACCGTTAAAAAGGTCGCCACTTTGTGGCGACAGCGACCGGGTTGCCGACAAGGGTCCTTTGGGGAATGCCTTGGGGTTTTGCCGGGTGCCGGGCCGCGCACCACACAATTCGTTGATCACGCGATAGTGAGCGGAAGCTGCCCGGTTGCGCTTTACTGGTCTTGACCGTCTCCCGCCGGGGCAATAGCCTGAAACCAGTCAAGCCCGGCCTGAAAAGTGGTTTGTTCTTCCGGCCGGAAGACGTCGAAAGGCACAGTTACATGATGGTGCAAAGGCCGTTGTCAGTTCCGCTGGCTTGAGGAATACCGTGAGACCGAATGGAAAGGGAAAAACCTGTGAACAATCGCAATAGCACTACGTTCACGCGGCGTCAGTTTTTGGCGCGCGGGGTGATGGGGGCGGGAGCGGCGGCGCTGCCGTGCTTGATTCCGGCTTCGGCACTGGGGCGTGACGGAGCCGTGGCCCCGAGCGAACGCATCGTGATGGGTGTGATCGGCATCGGCGGTCGCGGTTCCTATGATTTGAGCCAGCTTCTGACGATGCCGGAGGTGCAGATGGTGGCCGTTTGCGATGTTCTGAAGCGCCAGCGGCAGGCGGCCAAGAACATGGTGGACAACAGACTGGGCACCAAGGATTGCGCCATGTTCAGCGATCTGCGCCAACTCCTGGCTGAGCGGACCGACGTGGATGCCGTGTTGATTGCCACCGGCGACCGCTGGCACGCGCTGGCGGCGACCCTGGCGATGCGGGCCGGCAAGGATGTCTATTGTGAGAAGCCGGCGTGTCTCACGATGGCGCAGGGGCAGATGGTCGTGGAGGCCGCCCGGCGCTACGCCCGGGTCTATCAAACGGGCGCCCAGCGGCTCAGCGAGCCGAATCACGTGTTTGCCATCGAAATGGCCCGAACCGGCCGGTTGGGACCGGTTCATACCGTTTACGCTGACTGTCGTTGGCGCGACGGGTTGCGTCATGACTGGTTGCCGGCGGAGCCGGAACCGCCCAAGGATGAGCTGGACTGGGATTTGTTCCTCGGCCCAAGTCCTTGGAGGCCCTACAACCGGGGTTATCTGAGTTCCGGGTGGTATCACTTTTACGATTTCGCCACCGACGTGGCGATGTGGGGCGCGCACACGGTGGCCCAGGCCCTCGCCGGACTGGATATGACGAACGTGTCCTCCATCGAGTTCGAGTTTGCAGGGCCGGACGCGACGATGGTGACCCGGCTGTCCAACGGCGTGAAACTGGTGTTGTTCCGGGTCGCCGGCTCGGTTTGGGAACCGTGCCAGTTCTGGCATGGTGCCTGTGGGGAGCGGTTCGATGGTTCCGAAGGCTGGGCTGCGGCCGCCGATGGTTATGCCGGGCCGGATGTCTCGTCCCCGAAGCTGTTGGGCGAATACCAAGCAATACTGGCGGACTACACGGCCAGGACGCAACGGCCGCTGAACCACTTGCGCGATTTCCTCGACTGTGTCCGGTCGCGCCGACTCCCGGTTGCCAATCAGCATGTCATGCAGCGAGCGATGAATATCTGTCTGGCCGCCGATATCTGCGAGCAGTTGAAGCGCAACTTGACCTTCGACTTGTCGAAGGTTGAGTTTGTCGGCGATCCCGAAGCCAATCGCCTGCGCTCCCGCGCGATGCGCGCACCGTTCATGGACTGATTCCGCCGCTGCGGAGGGTGATGTCCCGGATCCGCAATCGTGCATCTTCGAGGACCGGATGTTTCTCTCTCGCGTTGACTCCGCGCGTCCCGTCCCGCTCCCGGGCACTCCAGCAACGGGACTGCTTGCGTTCCGCGACGCCCGGCCATGCGGCTGAGAATACGGCCGCAAGACGCCTATTGCCCTTCTTTTCAAGGGGGAAGGTTTTGTGCCAAACCACAGTTTTTGGCGATTCGGCGAGGTTGAAATCAAGACACGAACCTGATCGCCATGCTTGACCGAAGCCAACCGTCATGCGAGTTGATTAACCACCGCGCGGAGCGTTTTCGGATGCCACCTGATGCGCTGTTCAGCCGGTGTTTGCCGATGAAAAGTCTTGCCGTCCATGTCGATGTGGGCGCGGTTGTTCTGCCGACCTATCTGCCCGCGCCACCGGACAAAAATCCAATGTTCCTGGAGAAGCGCGTGTATCAGGGCAGCAGCGGGAAAGTGTATCCGCTGCCATTCACGGATCGGATTGCCGAACAACCGGTGGATCGCAAATGGAAGGCGATCTGGATTGAGAACGCATTTCTGCGCGTGCTGGTCTTGCCGGAGATCGGCGGACGCATTCACGCGATTCAGGACAAGACCAACGGTTACGACCTGATCTATAACCAGCACGTCATCAAGCCGGCGCTCGTCGGCCTGGCCGGGCCATGGGTTTCCGGCGGAATCGAGTTCAACTGGCCGCAGCATCACCGGCCCGCAACCTTCCTGCCGGTGGATGTTGCCATCGAGGAAGCCCCGGACGGATCGAAGACGGTCTGGTGCAGTGACCATGACCCGTTGTGCCGCATGAAGGGCATGCATGGTGTGTGTCTGCATCCCGGCAGGGCTTACGTCGAACTCAAAGCGCGCGTTTACAATCGCACGCCGCTGACGCAAACCTTTCTCTGGTGGACGAACGTGGCCACGCGCGTCCATGAAGCCTATCAAAGCTTCTTCCCGCCCGATGTGTCTTGCGTGGCGGATCACGCGCGCCGCTCGATGAGCGAATATCCGCTGGCGGAAGGCGTTTACTACGGCGTCAACTACGGTCTTCGTGGGCGCAAAGGCGTGCCCGCAAGCGAGCGTCCGTTGCGGTTTCAGTCTCCGCCTTGTCGTGAGGAATCCGGCAAGAAAACCTGGCCATCCGACTTTCCCTTCTACGCGCCGAACGACCTCTCGTTTTACGCCAACATTCCCGTGCCCACCTCCTACATGGCCATGGGCAGCCAGCAGGATTTCTCCGGCGGCTACGATCACGCGGCCCAAGCCGGCATCGTCCACATCGCCAACCATCACATTGCGCCGGGCAAAAAGCAGTGGACCTGGGGCAATCACGACTTCGGCTACGCCTGGGATCGCAACCTCACGGACCGCGACGCGGCGAATGAATTTGGCCCTTACATCGAAATCATGGCCGGGGTTTACACTGACAACCAGCCCGACTTCAGCTTCCTCCAACCCGGCGAGACCAGAACCTGGAGTCAATATTGGTATCCGATTCAACAGATCGGCCCGGCGCAGCAGGCCAATCTGAGAGCGGCAGTCAGTCTGAAGGTCAAGGCCGGCAAACTGCGGCTCGGCGTTGCGGTGACGGAGAAGTTTGTGGCCGCGCGAATCATCCTCACGGCGAAGGGAAAACCCCGTTTCAAAACCACTCGCGACCTTGTGCCCGGCCGCCCGTTTGTCACGGAGATCAAATCACCGCGTGGCGAGGCTGAAACCGATCTGTTCCTGCGGGTCACGGCCCCGGCCGGCGGCGAGATCGTTTCGTATCGCCCCCCGGCGCGACTCCAAGGCGAGGTTCCGCCTCCGGCCACTGAACCGCCCGCGCCCGCCGACATTGTCAATGCCGACGAGCTGTTTCTTACAGGCCTGCACCTCGACCAATACCGCCACGCCACGCGCTGCCCCACGTCGTATTGGCGCGAGGCGTTGCGCCGCGATCCGCTGGATTCACGCTGCAACAACGCGCTGGGGGTGTGGCACCTCAGACGTGGCGAGTTCGCCGTCGCAGAGCCGCATTTTCGGCGGGCCATTCAGCGGTTGACCCGCCGCAACGCCAATCCGTATGACGGCGAACCGCTGTATCATCTGGGTTTGTGCCTGCGTCAGCTCGACCGGGATGGCGAAGCCTATGCCGCATTCTACAAGGCAACGTGGAATCAAGCCTGGGCCGCCGCGGGTTATCACGCGCTGGCGGAGATTGATTGCACCCGGCGGGATTGGACCAGCGCCCTGGAACACCTGGACCGTTCGCTGCACCTCGACGCACACAATCTCCGCGCCCGGAACCTCAAAGCCATCGTGGTGCGACAACTCGGCCGTCGCGAGGAGGCCGAAGTCCTGCTGCGCGAAACCCTGGCACTGGATCCGCTCGACTGGTGGGCGCGGCAACTGCTCGGTGAGGAACTGACTTGTGATGCGCAGGTGCGCCTGGACCTCGCCCACGATTACGCGCGGGCCGGATTAGTTGCCGACGCGATCCAGGTCCTCGAAACGGTCCGGGCCGGGCGCTGTGACCGGCCCGACCAAAGCTGGGGTGCGCTGCCGATGGTTCACTACACGCTCGGCTGGCTGGAGGGGAGGAACGGAGCGCCGGCAGCCGCGCGCAAGCGTTTCCAACACGCCGCCGCGCTCGCGCCGGACTACTGCTTTCCGGCGCGGGTGGAAGACATCGCCATTCTCGAAGCGGCCATGCGCGCCAACGCCCGGGACGCCCGCGCGCCGTATTACCTGGGCAACCTGCTTTACGATCGCCGGCGCCACAAAGAAGCGATCCGGCTTTGGGAAAAATCCGTCAAGCTCGACCCCGGTTTCTCCGTTGCCTGGCGCAACCTCGGGATCGGCTGCTTCAACATTCGCCGGCAGCCGGCCAGGGCCGGCGCCGCCTACGACCGCGCGTTGAAGGCGAATCCCCGTGATGCCCGGCTGCTTTACGAACGCGATCAGTTGTGGAAACGGCTTGGCGAGAAACCCGCGAAACGCCTGCGCAAACTGGAGCAGCGGCTCGATCTGGTTCGCCAGCGCGACGACCTGAGCGTGGAACTCAGCGCACTTTACAGCCAGACCGGGCAACCGGACAAGGCGCTGACGCTGATCCGTTCCCGCAAGTTCCAGCCGTGGGAAGGCGGTGAGGGCGGACCACTGGGGCAGCACGTTCGCGCGCATCTGGTCCTGGGACGGCGGGCACTGGCGCAAGGCGCGACCGCGCGCGCGTGCTGGCACTTTGAGGCGGCGTTGAGCGTGCCGGAAAACCTTGGCGAGGGCAGGCACCTGCTCGCCAACCAGAGTGACATCCATTACTGGCTTGGCGTTGCGCTCAGCCGGGCAGGGGACGCCATACGCGCCAGACAACACTGGCTGACGGCGGCCACGTTCAAGGGCGATTTCCAGGAGATGAGGGTCCGTGCATTTTCTGAAATGACGTTTTACTCCGCCCTGTCGTGGGAGCGGCTTGGCCAGACATCAAAGGCCCGCAGGCTGTTCCGCGATCTCCTGGCTTATGCCCGGCGGCTTCAGAAAACGGAGGCGAAGATTGATTACTTTGCCACGTCGTTGCCGGCAATGCTGTTGTTCGACGACGATTTACAACGGCGGCAGGAAACCACGGCGTTGTTCCTGCAAGCCCAAGCCCGGCTTGGCCTCGGCAAGCGGGCAATTGCGAGGAAAGTGTTGTCCGCCGTGCTCCGGCGCGATCCCAATCACGCGTTGGCCGCCGATTTGCGGGCTGAAATTGCCGGCCGGGGTGGGCGGTTCGCCAAATGACCCGCGCACCACAACGGCGGGGCAGTCCGTTTTCCGCGGTTTGTTCCGGGCTTGCTCCCATAAGTCGGACAGGAAGGCGCGGGCGTTCGGTCAGTTGTGTTTCCTCTTGTATCTGACTTTCCATCTACCCTTGCAGGCAGGGACAGCTTGAGAAGCTGGGACACCCAAATCCCAAACGAACCACACATGCAGGCGCGTCACGGAGCCGGACGGCCCGAACTGGAACGACGGGAGGGGGCCGGTCCACCGCACCTGCCGGGGCTTGGGAAGGGCCAATCACCGGCGGAACAGAGCCGGTTAGATTGCGGGCGTTTTGCCGGCGGATGACGTTTGCACGCCAGAATGCATCAATAATGCCACTCTCAGCTTGACAGCGCCAGCTTGAAGCTGACATTTAGCCAGTCTAAGCAAGACAATCAATAACACAAATACCAAACAACCTGTTATGCGAACCAACTTAGCGCTGGCAACAGCCGTTCTGACAAGCCTTGCCGCTTCCGCAATTCAACTCCAGGCCGCGACCATCTTTGATGATTTCGGCCCTGGTAATTCCTTCAGCGATGGCGGCCGTCTTCTGCAAGGGCCCTCCGTCGGCACCATTGCCGACGTTGATCAAGCGGCGGCCTTCACCCTCGGCCCGACCGGTTACGAATCCATTTCAGTGTGGCTCGGAATCTACGCGGACACCCCGCCGAACACCGGCACCGGTCCATTGGACGTCATCATCGCCAGCGACGCTGGTGGGGTTCCCGGCACCGCTTTAGCCACCGCGCATTTGACAATAAGTTCGACGGGCAAACAAATTGCCCAGGCCACCTTTGCCGGTCTCGTTCTAAACGCCAATACAACCTATTGGCTCGTGGCAGATAGCCAGGGAACCTATGACGGCTCATGGAATTTCAACGATCAGAGTGTCACCGGCCTTACGGCCGGCCGTAGCAATCTCGGCGCTTGGAACGCTCGTCCCAATGACGATGAGTTAGTCTTCAGTGTGGAAGGCCGCCAGGCCGTCGTCCCGGACCAAGCACCTTGGTGGGAACGGGGCTAATGGCCATCGCCGGGTTGATCAGCGTGCGCTGGCGCCGAGGGGCGTAGTTTTCAATTGGTTCCGACCTTCGCGTGGGAGTGGGGACAAGCCTGCTTCGCTCTTGACGCCCACTCCCCTCCTGCCCGGCAACAGATATTTCCGCGGTTGCCGGGCGGGTTTGTCCCTTGGCAACGGCCGGTCACAGTGTTTGTGCAGCGATCATTACCCAGCGCCACGCCGCCGACTGCGCGTTACCATTAAACCGCCGCCGGACGGCCGATATGAGTCCGGCCATCCGGTGACGTGGCTGCTTGCGCGGGTCGCGCTGGTCGCAGCGCAACCCGCGGGGGATTTTCAAGCTCGCTTCAACTTGCGATAGAATGCGAAGCCGATCAGGCCAAAGCCCGCAAATGCGGCATAGTCACCCGGTTCCGGAACCACGGTGCCACGAAACGTGTAATGACCGGCAACCTGTGACTCTTCAAAGCCATCGCCGGGGTCGTTGCCGAACGGGTCGCCGCCTTGCAACACGTAGGAGTCGCTGGTGTAGCCCGCGGGCGTGGTGCGCGTGACGCCCGAATGAATGTCCTTGTCATAAACGGAGAGGTTGACCGACTGGCCAGAGATCGTGCCATCCATTACGAACTGGACTCCCAGGTTGGGCAAACCGCCGCTCTGCAAGTTCCAGCCGCCATAATTGCTGCCTTCGTTGCTGGCGATGAAGGTGACGGAACCACCCGGCGCCAGGGTGTAACCCACCCCGGTGTTCTGGGTGTCGGACAGATCGCCGGGCCAGTGGCCAAAGGCGCCATTACCAGAGACACCCTGCAAATAGATGTCGCCGACAAAGGTCGAGGTGCCGTTGTTGACGACCGTCAGGAATCCCGAGTCGGGGCTGGCTGACACGCCGAAGGCGGAACCGCCGGCCTGATAGGAAGTCGTGACATCGAATTCATAGTTGATCCCGGCCGAGGCGGAAACCGCGCTGGTCAGGAGCACGAGCATTGTTGGTTTGATGGAGGTCATTGGGATGCGTATATGTTTTGACTGTTGTTGTCCCGCCAATTGTAATTATCAGATGGCGGCATGGTGAAAATAAACACAACTGGAATACCATGTCAAGCGGACCATGCACCGTCACCGCGCCACCTGACGCGGCTTTTTACGAACCGCTCCGCGGCGCCCGGTCCCTCCCGCGCGGAACGACGAGTCTGCGCCGCCGGCGCACAAAACCGTTGCCGTTCCGGCGCGGTTCGCTAGTCTCAAGGCCAGCAGCCATTTGAATGCACTGACATTGCCATGAACCAGATCGTTTCCTCTCCGGTCCGCGCGGCGGCCTCGCGCCGCGCGTTTCTCAAAGGCGCATCACTGGCCCTCGCTGGCGCGGCGCTCACGGAGTTTCCGCGCGTCCGCACCGCTCACGCCGCCGATGACACGCCGATCAACATCGGACTGATCGGCTGCGGTGGACGCGGCACGGGCGCAGTGCTCAACGCCCTGGGCGCCGGCACCAGGGTGATTTATCCCAACGCCGGTTATCACACGGAGAACGTGGCCGAGGGCACGCAGGTCCAGCGCAAGGACCTGAAGGTGGTCGCGCTCTGCGACGTGTTCCCCGACAAGATCAACATCTGTCGGGAGCAACTGGCCAAGCTCGGCATCCGGATTCCGGACGAAATGTGCTTTGCCGGCTTCACCGGCTACGAGAAGCTGCTTGCCGTGCCGGAGATCAATTACGTCATCCAGGCCACGCCGCCGCACTTCCGTCCCATCCACGCCCTGGCCGCGGTGCAGGCCGGCAAGAACATTTTTGTGGAAAAGCCCGGCGCGGTGGATGCGCCCGGCGTGCGGATGTTGTTGGAGGCTTATGAGCTTGCGAAGCAGAAGAACCTCGGCATCGCCGCCGGCACGCAGCGCCGGCACCAGCGCGGTTACAACGAGACGATCAAACGCATCCACGATGGCGCGCTGGGCGAGCTGGAGTTTCTGCGCTGTTATTGGAACGGCGGCGTGATCTGGGTGATCGAACGCAAGCCCGAATACAGCGACATGGAATGGCAGCTCCGCAACTGGAACTATTTCACCTGGCTCAGCGGCGACCACTACGTCGAGCAGCACGTACACAACCTCGACATCATGAACTGGGTGATGGGCACGCATCCGGTCAAGGCCAGCGGCATGGGCGGCCGCCAGGAGCGCCAGTATCCCATACACGGCCACATTTACGACCATTTCGCCGTGGAATACGAATATCCGAACGGCGTGCGCATGTTCAGCCAGGCGCGGCAGATGAATGGCTGTGAAGGGAAGGTGGGCGAGGGCGCGCACGGCACCAAGGGCAGCAGCGATTGCGAGAAATTCATCCGGCCCAAGGCGGGCAGCCTCTGGCGCTTCCGCGAGCCGGAGGTCAACGGTTACGAACAGGAGCACCTCGATCTCATCGCCAGTATCCGCGCCGGCCTGCCGATCAACGAGGCCAAGAACCTCGCGGAATCTACGCTCACCGGCATCATGGGCCGCGAATCCGCCTACAGCGGCCAGTCGGTCGAGTGGGACCAGATGCTCAAATCCGGGAAGCGCTGGGGGCCGGCCACGTATGAACTGGGCCCGCTGCCGTTCCCGCCGGTGCCGATGCCGGGCGAGTACAAATTATCCTGAATCGTCCGCCGCTCCCACCGTGGCCCTGGTGGCGCGGCGGAGGGGCGTTTCTCCCAATTCAGGTCAACACGCCACGCTCATGTTCATCGTTGAATCCTACCCCCTCGCCGTCGCGATGTGCCTCGTCACCATGCTTTGCTGGGGTTCCTGGGCCAACACCCAGAAGCTCGCCGCCAAGGAATGGCGCTTCCAGCTCTTTTACTGGGACTACGCCATCGGCGTCTTCCTCCTCTCGCTGCTGCTGGCCTTCACGATGGGCAGCAGCGGTGCCGGCGGACGCGGCTTCCTGGCCGACCTGCAGCAAGCCGACGCGAAGTGGCTCGGCTCCGCGTTCCTCGGCGGCGTCATTTTCAACCTCTCGAACATCCTCCTCGTTGCTGCGATTGATATTGCCGGACTGGCGGTTGCGTTCCCGGTCGGCGTCGGCCTGGCGCTGGTGCTGGGTGTGATCACGACCTACCTCTCCACACGCGTTGGCAACGTCCCAATGCTTGCCGCGGGTGTGGCCGGCGTCATGGTGGCCATCGTTCTCGACGCGCTCGCCTACAAACGCCTCTCCACCGGCGGCCAGAAGACCCCCGTCAAAGGCATCGTCATCTCTATCGCCGCCGGCGTGCTGATGGGCTTCTTCTACAAATACGTGGCGCAGGCAATGGGCACGATTGACGAAATCACGAAGTCGCTGACGGCGGGCAAACTCAGCCCCTACACGGCCGTCGTGTTCTTCAGCCTCGGCCTGCTGCTCTCGAACTTCCTCTGGAACAGTATCATGATGGTCAGGCCGTTCACCGGACCACCGGTGCCGTTCGGCGATTACTTCACCAAGGGCAACCTGCGGCTCCACGTGGTCGGCATCCTTGGCGGCATGATCTGGAACGTCGGCATGTCGTTCAGCATCATCGCCAGCACCAAGGCTGGCGCGGCACTCTCCTATGGACTCGGCCAGGGTGCGACCATGATTGGCGCGTTTTGGGGTGTGTTCATCTGGAAGGAATTCAAGGGCGCGCCCAAGGGCACCAACGGCCTCCTCGCCGCAATGTTTCTGTTTTACTTGATCGGCCTCGCCGTGCTCATCGCCTCGAAACTCTGATCGCGCCTTTGAGAGCGAACGATCCTCTTACTCACTCGGCTCAACGCCGGACTGAATACTGAACATCGAACAACCTCGGTTATGCCCAAGCCTTCCATCGTTGTCATCGGCAGTTCCAACACCGACATGATCATCCAGCTCGACCACCTTCCGCGGCCGGGCGAAACCATTCTCGGCGGCGAGTTCACGACTGCTGCCGGCGGCAAGGGCGCCAACCAGGCCGTCGGCGCCGCGCGCGCCGGCGGACAGGTCACGTTCGTCGCCCGCGTCGGCCGTGACATGTTCGGCGACCAGGCCATCGCGGGCTTCCAGCGCGACGGCATTGCCACCGAGTTTGTCTTCCGCGACCAGACTGCGCCCTCCGGTGTGGCGCTCATTTTCGTGGCCAGGGATGGTGAGAACAGCATCGCCGTCGCCGGCGGCGCGAATGGCAAACTCTCGCCTGCCGACGTGCGCAAGGCGAAGGAGGTCATCGCCAAAGCGAGCGCCGTGGTGATGCAGTTGGAAACACCGCTTGAAACCGTTCAGGCCGCTGCCGGACTGGCGGCGAAGGCCGGCGTGCGCGTGATTCTCAATCCCGCGCCGGCGCAGCGTTTGCCGGACTCCCTGCTCCGGCAGGTTTCGATTCTGACGCCCAACGAAACCGAAGCCGAGTTGCTGACCGGCATCAAGGTAACCGATGAAGCCACCGCCGGCCAGGCTGCGGACCAACTGCTGGCGAAAGGCGTGCAGACGGTGATCCTGACGCTCGGCGCGAAAGGCGCTTTGGTGGCGACGAAGGAATCAAAGCAGCGCGTGCCGGGCTTCAAGATCAAGGCGGTGGACACGACGGCGGCGGGCGACATTTTCAACGGCGCGCTCGCCGTGGCGCTGAGCGAGGGCCAACTGCTGCTGGACGCCGTCCGCTTCGCCTGCGCCGCGGCGGCCATTTCCGTGACCCGGCTGGGCGCCCAGCCCTCCGCCCCCAAACGAAAGGAAATTGAGAAGCTGCTGAAGACAGGCGGCTAATGGCGCTGGGCGGCTTTCCCGCAGGCCCTGGTTGGGCTGGCCAAGCGGCCCGCCGCCGGCTTCGCCTTTGCCTTTTCCTCGGAACCGCCTAATTTCCCGGCATGATTTACGACGCGTCGCTCGACGACTTGTTGCAAAAGGTCTGGGATGGCGGCCGCATTGACGGCGCCGAGGCGCTGCGCCTGACCCGGCTGCCGCTGGAGGAACTGGGCGCGCTGGCCGACCGCCGCCGCCAGCTCGCCCGCGCCACCGCCTACGACGGCCGCGGCAGCGGGATTGTCACCTACATCGTGGACCGCAACGTGAACTACACGAACGTCTGCAACGTCTATTGCAAGTTCTGCGCGTTCTACCGCACCGAGAAGGACGCCGACGCCTACGTGATCACGCACGCGGAAATGGACCAAAAGATTGAGGAAACCCTCGCGCTCGGCGGCACACAGATCCTCCTCCAGGGCGGCCATCATCCGAAGCTGACCAAACAGTGGTATCTCGACCTGCTCAGCCACATGAAGGCGAAGTTCCCCGAGGTGAACATCCACGGCTTCAGTCCGAGCGAGTTTGTGCATTTTCGCGAGGTTTTCCACGAGCCGCTGGAGAAAATCATCGCCGACTTCGTTGGCGCGGGCCTGGGTTCGATTCCCGGTGGCGGCGGCGAAATCCTCGTGGACCGCGTGCGCGAGCAGGTGTCGCCACTCAAGGCGATGAGCGACGACTGGCTGGAGGTGATGGACGTGGCGCACCGGCTCGGGTTGAGCACGACGGCGACGATGATGTTCGGCCACGTGGAGACGATCGAAGACCGCATCGAACATCTGGAGCGGATTCGCGCCCAGCAGGACAAGACGAAGGGGTTTACGGCCTTCATCGGCTGGACGTTCCAGCCGGAACACACGAAGCTGAAGGCCCCGACCGTGGGCGGCCACGAATACCTGCGCACCCAGGCGCTGGCGCGGATTTACCTGGACAACTTTCCCAGCGTGCAAAGCTCGTGGGTGACGCAGGGACCGGAAATCGGCCAGGTGGCGCTCAAGTTCGGCGCAAACGACCTCGGCAGCATCATGATCGAGGAAAATGTCGTCTCGCAGGCCGGCGCCTGCTTCCACATGACCGTGGCCGACATGCAGCGGCTGATCCGCGATATCGGCGCTGAACCCCACCAGCGCGACAACTGGTATCGCCTGTTGAACTAATGCCCGGCACAAGCCGGACTTTTTCGTTTCGCAATTGTCAATTGGCAACCGGCCGGCGGTTGGCTAGGGTTTTCCCATGTTGACGAGTCGCCGCAGTTTTTTCCGTCGGGCCGGCCTGGTGGCCGCCTCCGCCGTCAGTGTTCCCGCCATTGTCCGGTCCGAGCAGAGCGCCGCCGCCGCGCCCGGCGCGCGGCCACGGCATATCATTCACATGGTGGCCGACGGCATGAGTTCCGGCATGTTGACGCTGGGCGATCTTTTCTCCCGGTTGACGCGGCAACACGGCTTGCGCTGGTTTGAGCTGACCAACAGCCCGGACACGCGCATCGCGTTCGTGAACATGCGCTCGTTGAACTCGCTCGTCACGGATTCCGCGGCCGCGTCGTCGAGCTGGGGGAGCGGCTCGCGCGTGGTGAACGGCGTTCTGAACCGGTTGCCGGATGGCCGCAAACTGCGGCCGCTCTACGCGCTGTTTGCCGAAGCCGGCTGGCAGCGCGGCCTGGTCACCACGACCGAGATCACCCACGCCACGCCGGCGGGTTTCGCGGCCTGCACCTCCAGCCGCGAGAGCGCCGAGGTCATCGCCAGTCAGTATCTGGAGCGCAAGGTGGACATTCTGCTCGGCGGCGGCCAGAAATTCTTCGATCCCGCCAAACGCAAGGACAAGCGCAATCTTCCCGCCGAGTTCCGCGCCGCCGGCTACACCGTCATGGAACGCGCGTCCGAGCTTGACGCCGCTGCGAACGACCGACGCTGGCTGGGCATTTTCTATCCGAGCCATCTGCCGTTCATGCTGGACTGGCAGGCCGACGCGCGCCTCCGCAAACGCGTGCCGTCCCTGGCGGCCATGACTCGCCGGGCGTTGACGAAGCTCCAGCACGCCGATCATTTCATCCTTCAGGTCGAAGGCGGCCGCGTGGACCACGCCGGCCACGCGAACGACATCGCCGCCGGCGTCCGCGAAATGGTGGCGTTCGACGAGGCCCTGGAAATCTGCCTTGGTTTTCAACGGCAGGTGCCGGAAACCCTCCTGATCATCACCACGGATCACGGCACCGCCAATCCCGGCCTCAACGGCACGGGCGCCGCCTACGGCCAGAGTTCGCCGCTGTTCGCCCACACGCTCAAGGTGACGCGATCGTTTGAAAGCCTGGCGACGGATTTGCCGAAGGCCGGCACAGTCGCCGGCCTCCAGGCGCTGCTGTTGAGCGGGACCGGCTACCAGGTGCCTGCGGCCAAGGCGGAGCTGTTCCTCGCCCGGCTGCAAAAGAAATCACCGGTGCTTTACGACTCGATGAACCTGCCGGCGGTGCAGCTCGGCCAGTTGATGGCCAACCACCTCGGCGTCGGTTTCACCAGCGGCGCGCACACGGCGGACTTCGTGCCGCTGCTGGCGGTCGGGCCCGGCTCGGAAAAGTTCCGCGGATTCATCCAGAATACGGATGTCTTCCCCCATTACCTTGCGCTGGCGGGCATTGACTTTCGCAACCCGCAGGTGCCGTTGCTCGCCGAAGGCGGCCCCACGGCCGAGGAGGCCGAGCGGTTCCGCCTGCTCGTTTGAGCGCCCGCGCAGAAACGCTTGTTTTCCGTATTCCCTTGCGCCGGCAGTCGGCTAACATCGGCCCGCCGATTGAGGTCCGACATGCTGGCGTCCCTGCTCAACTTGTTTAACTTCAGCAGCCCGTTGCTGCTGTTGTTCGGTTTGTTTGCGCTCTGGATGCTGGTGGACGCCGTCCGGCGCGGGGAGTGGCTGTGGGCCTTGTTCATCGTCATTTTCCCGTTCCTGAACGCCATCCTGTATTTCTTCCTCGTCTATCGCCAGGCGGCGGGACCGATGCGCGGCTTTGAGCTGCCGGGCGCGCAGGATCGCCGGCGCATCAAGGAGCTTCAGGACCAGATTCACCACCTCGACAAGGCCCACCACCACGCGCAACTCGGCGACATTTACTTCCACCAAGGCAAGCTCGACCAGGCCGGCGCCTGCTATCGCGCTGCGCTCGAACGCGAGCCGGACGATCCCGACACCCAGGCCCACTACGGCCAATGCCTGCTGCGCCAGCGACGCACCCACGAGGCGCTGCCGCTGCTGGAAAAGGTCTGCGCGCAGAACCCGGACCACGATTACGGCTACTCCCTCATGGCCCTGGCCGAAGCCTACACCGCGCTTGGCCGCACCGCGGACGCGATGGCCGTGTGGCAGCGCGTCCTGGCGCAGCACACCTATGCCCGTGCGCGTGTGCAATTCGCCGAACTTCTGCTCGCCCAGAACCAGCGCGACACCGCCCGCGCCACGCTCCAGGAAGTCGTGAACGACGACGCCCACGCACCCGCCTTCCAGCGCCGGCGCGAGCGAATCTGGGTCCAGCGCGCCCGCTCTCTGCTGCGCCAGGCGGTGTGACCCGCGCAACGCCGCGTCTTTTGCTCGTCATCGGGATGATTTTGGCGCAGGCTGCGGCCATGCAAATCCACAAGTTTGTTTCGCTGCTGGCCGCCGGCACGTGTCTGATCCTCAACGCGGCGGACGCCGGGTCCACCGGTGCCAAGGCATGGCAGGTCGGCACACCGATCGTCACCTACTGGGCGGGGCCGGCGTTGAACGACGCCGCGGCGGCACAGATGGCCGAGGGCGGTTTCAACCTGGTCTGGTGCCGTGAAGACGAACTGCCCACCGCGCAGCGCCACGGGTTGCGCGGGTTGTTGCAGGACGCGCTGCTCTCCCCGGCGACGCTCGACGCCGCCGCGCAACGGGAGAAGCTGGACGCGCTGATCGCCCGCGTGCGGACGCAGCCGGCGCTGGACGCCTACTTCATCACGGACGAACCGTCGGCCGGCGCCTTTCCGGGGCTGGGCAAGCTCGTGGCGTATCTGCGCGAGCGCGACCCGGCGCACCTGGCCTACATCAATCTGTTTCCCACCTATGCCAATAACGAACAGCTCGGCACGAAGGGCGATGTTGTCACCGCCTATCGCGAGCATCTGCGGCAGTTCGTGGACATTGTCCGGCCGGGCCTCCTGAGCTACGACCACTACCAGTTCGCCGTGGGGCACGACAACGACCAGTATTTTCTGAACCTGGCGATGATCCAGCGCGCGGCAGAGGACGCGGACCTGCCGTTCCTCAACATCGTGCAGGCCGCCACGTGGACGCCGTCCATGCGCGTGCCCAACACGAACGAAGTGCGTTATCTCGTTTTCACCAGCGCTGCTTACGGGGCGCAGGGCATCAGCTACTACGTGTATTGCCATCCGGGGCATACGGGCGGCATTGCGCTGCCCGACGGCACGCCGACGCCGTTGTTCTACGAACTGAAACGCGCGAACCGGGAGTTTGTCGCACTGGCAGGGCAGCTTCAGCCGTTGCGCCTGCTGGGGGCTTATCACACCGCGATGCGCGAACCGGGTTGCGTGCCGTTGCCGGCGGACGCGGCATTCCACCTTGACGAGGCGAAGTCCACGGCGCGGCCGCGCGGTTTTCTGGTGACCGTGTTTGGCCGCGGTACGGCCGCCACCTATGCCTGCGTGGTCAACCTCGATTACACGACCGCCGCAACCGCGACGGTGGTCGGGCTGGCGCCGCTGGAAGTGTTTGAGCCGGCAAGCGGCCGGTGGTCCGGCGGGAAAGACAATTCGGCAAAGCTCGAATTGCGGCCCGGCGAAGGCAAGTTGGTCCGGTGCCGGCAATGACCTTGCGTCTGGCAGCACCGGGACGAAACGATGTCGCCGCGACCGACGCCGGCTCGCCGGTTTTCCTGGGCGCCGGCCCCATGCCCCCCCGTCTGTTCTGTCCGGGTGCCGCAAGGAAACGCGGTCCAACCGGATCGCAGGTCAGGCTTGCAGAATGACGGCGGCTGAAGTCCTTTTGAGGGCATGAATTGCTGGAGTCCATGTGTCTACCTGGCGCGGCGAACGCGGCTGCTGGGAATTTGTCTGGTCCTGTTGGCAAACCGCTCAACGAACGTCCAGGCACAGCCGGCCGGCGGGGATTTCGTGCGGCTGGGCCACTGGCGGCTCAACACCACGGACTGGCGCGGGGACCACGGACAGGTGCCGGTCGAGGCCGCGGGCGTGGTCGCGGAACCGGGAGTTGACGGCCCCGCCGCGGCGTTTCCGGATACAGCACAGCGGGCATTGCTGCGGTATCGCGCCGTCGAGACGGACGGTTCCACGAATGTGAGCCTCGACACGGGTTCGATCCGGTTTCTGTTCCAACCGAATTGGACGAAACGCAACCCGATGGCACCGCCGGGCGCGGCGCAGAACATGCCGGGCCACTGGGCACGCCTGCTGGAAATCGGGCGTCCGGGCCGTTCGCCGTGGCTGGCGCTTTCGATCAACCCGGAGGCAACACGGCTGGTCCTCCAAACCGCGGAGGCGACGGGGCAGACGCAGACCAACACCCAGGCGCAGATCACCTGGATCGGCGCGATGGGACGGCCGACGCCGTGGCATGAGATCGTAGTGCTCTATTCGCCCACGCATTCGGCGTTGGTGGTGGACGGGAATTATCAGCAGGATCCGACCACCAAAGCCTACGGCGGCGCCGGCGCGGCGCGCGAGCCGGCGGACGGACGCGAATTTTCGCTGGCGCTGGGCGGCAGCCTGAACGGCGAGTTCCCGGCCGGCGGACGGATCGCCGAAATGGCGACATTCGCCGATCAAATCACGCCGCTGGAAAACTACACCCTGCTTCGCAACCGGGCGTTGAGTGCCACCGTCCAGGCGGCGCCACCGGCAGTGACGTTGCGCTGGGTGAACGCAAGCGGCGAGGAGACGGTCATCCGCCGGCGGATCGCCGGCGGCACCGACTGGGTGACGGTGAACAGCCGCGTGCAGACCGATTCATTCACCGACGCGGACCCGGTGTTGCAGCCGGGACGGACCTACGAATATCAAGTGACCCAGGTGGGAACGGCGGAACGGACGATGTTTGTGGCCTTGAACGCGACGCCGGTCGCGCATCGCGGACGTGTGATCCTGCTGGTGGACGAAACGCTGGCGCCCAAACTCAAACTGCCGCTGGAACTGCTGCGGTCGGACCTGGTTGGTGACGGCTGGACCGTGATCCGCCACGACGTGCCGCGGCAAAGCGAGAACACCTGGAACAACGGACCCGTCAACCGGACCTGGATCGCGGACGTGGCGAAGGTCAAGGCGCTGGTCCAGGCGGATTATGCGGTGGCACCGGCAGACACGAAGGCGGTTTTTATTCTCGGCCACGTCGCCGTTCCTTATTCTGGAGATTGGACGGAGGACGGCCACCCCGAACACATCGGTGCCTGGCCGGCGGACAGCTACTACGGGGACATGGACGGCCAATGGTCTGATCGCGTGATCAACACCGGGGCGCGGGTTGTCAACGTCACGTGGCGCAACACGCCGGGCGACGGCAAATTCGATCCGAACAACTTCGTCGCGAACATCACCGGCCCGGCGGGCGCCAGCACGAACGGCGTGGAGCTGGGGGTGGGCCGCGTTGACTTCGCCGACCTGCCCGCCTTGCGGCCGCAAACCGAGTCCGAACTGCTGGCGCGGTATTTGGAGAAGGACCACCGTTACCGTCACAAGCAGCTTACCTTCGCGCGGCCGGCGGCCGTGGCGGCGTATTTTTACACCCCTTACAACTTCGAGAGCCGGATCATTTACGACAATGCGGCGTGGATCCTGAGCCGGATGTTCGGCGATTTGATGAGCGCGGTGGGGCACGACGACTGCTTTGCGACCGCGACCTCCTGCTTGTGGGGAATGCAAGGCGGCTACGGCGGCCCGGATGCGATCAACTGCAGCCCCGACGCCAACCGCGCCCAAGGCATCGCCGTTCATAAAACCGAACTGCTGGCGCTGGCCGACAAGGAGCCGCGCGTGGGCTTCTATCTCTTGAAAGGCTCGTATTTCGGGGATTGGAACCTGTCCAACAACCTGCTTCGCGCCTGCCTGGCCACCCGGAATTACGGGCTGGCGTCGGTGTGGACGCGCGAAGACTTGTGGCGGTTCGAGTCGCTGGGCGTGGGCGATACCCTCGGCAGCGGCGTCGTGAGAATGGCTCGCGGCAGGGCCAGCACGCGGACCACGGCGCTCATGGGCGACCCGACGCTCCGGGCCTGGATCACCGCACCGCCGTCGCGTCTCACCGGCCGGCGGACGGTCGCCGGCGTCAGCCTGAGCTGGGTCGCTTCGCCCGACGCGCAGAGCGGCTATTTTGTTTACCGCTCCGCCAGCGGCATGGAAGGTCCGTTTGCCCTGGTCAACCCGACACCCGTGAACGGATTGAGTTTTGCGGACACAGCGGCCCCGGCGGGCGAAACCCTTTACAGTTTGCGCGCCGCGCAATTGGTGACCACCGGTTCCGGCGTTTTCACGAATCTAAGCCAGGCGATTTTTCTTTCTGTCAAATAAAGACTGCCGGTGCCCGTCAGTGCTTGGGCAAGTAGTCCGGCAGCGGCTCCAGGAATTTGAATTTGACCAGCAGCACGATCAGCGCGGTGTAAGCGAGCGCGATCACGGCATCCCTGGCGAGTTCCCGGCGCGAATACGGGCTGGACTTGCCGGTAAGTAGATCCTTCGCCCCGCGATGAAGGAGGACCAGACCCAACACATTCGTCAGCCAGTAGCCGACGACGAAACTCGCGGCAAATGCCTTGGGCCAGAGCAGGCTGATGATCCAGGCAAACGCCAGCGCCAGGGGGACGTTGACGAACAAGTCATTCCACCATGACAACGGCGAGAGCATGAAGCCCACCGTCCCCACAATTCCGCCACCGATACGTCGTTTGAGTCCCATAACCTGCTGCCGGGCACGGCGCGGAAACAACCGGAGCCGTTCCTGTCGCGACCGCCGTATCGGGAAGCCGCCGCGTTTGCCAGCGTGGATTCCCGACTACGGCTTGTTTGCGGAAGGAAATTTGATGGCGAAGGATACCTTCTGCACGCCGGCCCGCCGCACCAGGTCCAGCACGCTGATGACGCCGCCGTATTGGGCTTCTTTGTCGCCGCTGATATAAACGGGGAGATTGGTGTTCAGGGCCAGTTTGTTGGTCAGAAACGAGAAGACCTCCTCGCGCGTTTTCTTTTCCTTTTCGATGTAGGTGTCTCCCTGCCGGTCCACGGAGATGTTGACGATGTCCGGCTTGAAATCGCGCTTGGCCTGCGTGGCGGTGGGCAGGTCCATCTTGATGGACTGCATCTTGATCATGGTCAGGCTCACCATCATGAACGAGGCGAGCAGGAAGAACATGATGTCAATCAGCGGGATGATCTCAATGCGCGCCTTCTTGCGGGGAAGCGGAGAACCGATTTTCATGGCGGGCGCTGTGGTAAGGATCGTTGGGGCAGGTCCGGGAAACGGCGCGCTAGCCTCGGGTTGCCTCGCTGGCAACACGCCGGATTTCCATCGTGTCGAATCCATTGCGCTGCTTGGCGCCGTTGACCATGACCTCGATGTTGGTGGCGGCGGTTTCCAGTTCAAACTGAAGGCGCGCCGTCTTGCTGCTGAAATAATTGTAGGGCACCAGGGATACGATGGCGATGCCCAGGCCGCAGGCGGTGGCGATCAAGGCCTCGCCAATGCCGCCGGTCACCTTGGAAACCGCCAGTTCGTCGCTGCCGATGGCGTTGAACGACCCCATGATGCCCGTGACCGTCCCCAACAAGCCCAGCAGCGGGGCGAGGGTGACGAGCGTGTCCATGACGGTCAGAAATCGTCCCGCCTTCTGCAACTCCATCCCGGCGGCCACCTGCAGCGCGCCCTGTAGCGAGTAATGAACGTGGTTGAGCCCGTGCCAGATCATGCGCAGTACCGGATCCTTCGAATCGTTCGCCAATCGCGAAGCTTCGCGGAAGTCGCCGTTTTCGATCGCCGCCAGCGTTTTCTCCAGCGTTTCCGGATCGCGCCGGAGACTCTCACGCATCCACCAGAAGGCCCGTTCCCCGACCACGCAGACCGCAATGATGGACACCAGCAGGATGGGCCACATCACCGGGCCGCCCTGCAGGAACTTCGTCACAATAATATTTGCCAGCATAGATACTTCCGTTTGCGTTTCCTAATTCCCACCCGCTTCAGGTTGCCTGTCTTGCTCATTTGCACAGCCCGAACTTGCAGCCCGGCGAAGTCGCCGCCCGCGTGTTCATGCTTGAATTTCACGCATTATTGCATGCGAAACTCGATCTCCACGCTCTTCAGCCGGCGGTGGTCGGTCGGTTCCCACCGCCAGCGGCTCTTGATCCATTGGGCCGTCTTGCGATCGATTTCCATCCGGCCGGATGGTTTGTCCACGTCCACCTTCTCCGGAATACCCGCTTCGCTCACGTCCACGATGAACGTCACCGCCGCCAATTCGCCGCTCTGCAAAATACCCTGAACGATCGTGAACGCCGGCGGTGGGAATGTGCCGCGATCCGTGCCCCGGACAAACCTGCTTGCTTGCGGCTTGGCCGGCGGGCGCGGCGCCACCTTCAGCACCGCCGGTGGCGGCGGGGCGTATTTGGCGGTGGAGGCCAGCACCACGGCGCCTTCGACCGGCACCGGAAAAGCCACGTCCGCCGAGGCCGGGGCGACCACCACCGGCGTGGCCGGCGCGTCCGAGGGCGTGTCGTTGGGCTGATCCTCCGGTGGCAGCTCGTCCGGCGGCGGCGGTTGCTCCGGCGGCGGTGTGAAGTCCTCGATCGGCACCACCTCGGCCAGTTCCGGCAGCGGGCGCTGCACCACCTTTGGCACTTTGATGATGCCGACGATGCCAATGACCAGAAACGCGAAGCAAATCGAGTTTGCGTAGGCGAATTTGCGGTTTGCGTCGCGCGAGGCCGCCGGCAGGCAGAACTGGGCGAGGTCGGATTTCAGGGTGTAATGCGGCGTTTCGGAGGAAGTCATTCCACCGCTGGCTGTCATCGCCGACTCGCCCATAGTGTCGTTGCTCGTTTGGTTTTCCGCCGCGAGGACCTGTTGCTGACGTCTGTTTACCTATCCGGCTACAGGTCCGACGTGTTTAATTAAGACTTTGCATTAAATCCGTGCAAGCATTTTGCACCGGGGCGGGCGGGCGGCCGCGCCGGCCTGAAAAAACGGTTGACCCGCCGCCGCCGCCGCCGCTACGCTCGCCATGATGTTTTGGCTGGCCATGTCCCTGCAGGTTGTCGGCGGCGTCGTTTGCGGCTGACGCGACCTGTAGCTTTGGCCCGATGCCCCCAGGTCGCCCGCGGTTCCCAACGGAACGCGGGTTTTTGATTTATGGGGAGCGGCCGGAACGAGACAAGACCGCGGTGGGACATATCCACCGCCAACACTGGCAGATCACTATGCGACACACCATATCCGTGCTCGTGGAAAACAAGTTCGGCGTGCTCACGCGCGTGGCCGGCCTCTTCAGCGGCCGCGGCTTCAACATTGACACCCTCAACGTCGCTCCGACGCAGGACCCGACCGTCTCGCGCATGACCATCACCACCCGCGGCGACGACGCGACGGTGGACCAGATCGTCAAGCAGCTCAACAAGCTGGTGGACACGATCGCCGTTCAGGATTTCCGCGAGGGCGAAAGCGTGGACCGCGAGCTGGTGCTCGTCAAAGTCAGCGTCAATTCCTCCACCCGCGCCGAGGTGATGCAAATTACGACCATCTTCCGCGCAAAGATCATTGACGTGCAACCGGCCAGCGTCACGATCGAGATCACCGGCGACGAAGGCAAGGTGGACAAGTTCATCGAACTGATGCGCCCGTTCAACATCCTTGAACTCACCCGCACCGGCAAGGTGGCCCTGCCGCGGAAGTGATCCTTTGGATTTGACGCCACGGACGCGGGCGGTAATAACATCGGCCGCGTTAAAACCAACAATAAAACCGGGGTGTGACAACACGCCCCCAACCTGGAAAGAAAAGCAATGGCACTGATTGATTTTGGTGGAACCGAAGAAGAAGTCATCACGCGCAAGGAATTCCCGATGTCGAAGGCGCGGAAGGTCCTGAAGAACGAGGTCATCGCCATCATCGGCTACGGCGTTCAAGGTCCGGCGCAATCGCTCAACCTCCGCGACAACGGCTTCAACGTCATCATCGGCCAGGCCAAGTCGTTTCCACGCGACTGGGACCGCGCCGTGAAGGACGGCTGGGTGCCGGGCAAAACCCTTTTCGACATCGAGGAAGCCGTGCGCCGTGGCACCATCATCCAGGTGCTGCTCAATGACGCCGCCCAGCGCGTGGTCTGGCCGACGATCAAGAAAAACCTCAAGCCGGGCGACGCGCTCTACTTCTCGCACGGTTTCTCGATCACCTACCACAAGAAGACCGGCGTTGTCCCGCCCGCGGACGTGGACGTGATCATGGTCGCGCCGAAAGGCTCCGGCACCTCCGTCCGCCGCAACTTTCTCAGCGGCGCGGGCATCAACTCCAGCTTCGCCATCGGGCAGGACGCCACCGGCCGCGCGCAGGAACGCTGCCTCGCCATTGGCATTGGCATCGGCTCCGGCTACCTGTTCCCGACCACCTTCCCGCACGAGACAAACAGCGATCTCACCGGCGAACGCGGCGTGCTGATGGGCGCCCTGGCCGGCATCATGGAGGCGCAATACGACGTGCTCCGCAAACACGGCCACTCGCCGAGCGAAGCCTTCAACGAAACCGTCGAGGAATTGACGCAAAGCCTCATCCGGCTCGTGGACGAGAAGGGCATGGACTGGATGTATTCGAACTGCTCGGCCACCGCGCAGCGCGGCGCGCTCGACTGGAAGCCGAAGTTCAAGAAGGCGGTCCTGCCGGTGTTCAAGGAGCTTTATCAACGGGTCGCCTCCGGCAAGGAAGCCGAGCGCGTCATCAAGGCGTGCGGCGCGCCGGACTATCAACAGCAACTCGCGAAGGAACTCGCCGAGATCCACGATTCCGAGATGTGGCGCGCCGGCGCGGCCGTCCGCGAATTGCGGCCCAAGGAATCCGGCAAGGTCATCGGCAAAGGCGCCCAAGGCATCGGCGGCCGGGCCAGCAATTAACCCATTCTCCAGCTTCCCACGCGCGGGCCGGCGTCATGCCGGCCCGTTTTGTTTGGCGGCCGTCCAGCGCGGTCTGGTGTTGCCGGCCGCGCATGTCTCCGGCCATTTGCGCTTCGTTTTCAAAACCGGTCTTATAACGGACGAGGGGGTTGTTCCGCCATGTGTTGTGGGCTGGAGCCAGGGGATTCGCGGTTGACAGGCAACCGGGACGGCACACCCTCCCGGGTCATCCGCAATGCTCAAGGGATTGTCCATAGCCGGCTATCTTGCGATGGTCGGAGGAGTGCTGGGCCTGATCCTCACACGCAGCGTGTTTTCGTGTTCGCCAGCGGTGATCGTGGTCCAGCTCGTCGCGGTGGCATTGATGATCTGGGCGCGGGTGGTCTTTGGCCGGCGCAGCTTTCACGCCGCGGCGAATCCCACGGAAGGCGGCTTGGTTACAACGGGGCCTTATCGCCACATCCGACACCCGATCTACACCGCGGTTTGTTTGTTCACGGTCGCCGCCGTGCTGGCCCATTGGTCCTGGCACGCGATCATCCTGGGGGGAATCGTGCTTGTGGGCGCCGCCGCGCGGATTATCGGCGAGGAACGGTTGCTGGCGGATCGTTATCCCGCGTATCGCGACTACGCGGCCAGAACGCCGCGCATGATTCCGTTCGTGTTTTGAGCCTTGGGCTGAGGGCCGGCCAGCCGCGCCGGCCGGGCAGCTCACTCCTTCTTCGGGACCTTCAATTCCAGATACAGTTCGCGCAGTTGTTTCGCTGGCACCGGCGCGGGCGCGTCGGTCATCAGGTCCGTGCCTTTCGCGGTCTTGGGGAACGCAATCACGTCGCGGATGCTCGGCGTGTTGCAGAGGATGGCGATCAGCCGGTCGAAGCCCAGCGCGATGCCGCCGTGCGGCGGCGCGCCGTAGCGGAACGCTTCGAGCATGTAACCGAAGCGCAGTTTCGTCTCGTCCGGCGGGATTTGCAGCACCTCCTCGAACACGGTCTTCTGCACGTCCGGCTGGTGAATACGAATCGAGCCGCCGCCAAGCTCGACGCCGTTCACGACCACGTCGTAGTGCTGGCCGCGCACTTTCCTGGTTTCGGTCTTGAGCAATGGGATGTCCTCGGCCACCGGCGCGGTGAACGGATGATGACTCGAATACCAGCGGTTTTGCTCCTTGTCGAAACTGAGGAGCGGGAAGTCCACGACCCAGAGGAAATCGAAGCGGTCGGCGGGGATGACGAGCTTGCCCGCGGCCTTCAGCACCTCTGCAGCGTAAAGGCGGATGCGGCCCAGGATTTCGCACGCGGCGAGCCATTCGCCGGCGGCGAACAGGATCAAATCGCCCTCCTCGATGGCGAGCTTGGTCTGCAGGGCGGCCTTCTCGGCATCCGTCAGAAAGCGGACGATGGGCGATTTCCATTCGCCGTTTTCGACCTTGATGAACGCGAGGCCCTTGGCGCCAAAACTTTTCGCCAGCTCGGTCATGCTCTCAATCTGACCCTGTGTGGCGCAGGCAAGCCCCTTGGCGTTGATGGCCTTGACCACGCCGCCGGCGGCCACGGCGCCGCCGAAGACCTTGAACTGGCTGCCGCAGAATTCCTCCGTGAAATCGGCGAGTTCCATGCTGAAACGCGTGTCCGGCTTGTCCATGCCGTAACGGCTCATCGCCTCGACGAACGGCATTCGTTTGAACGGCGTGGCAATGTCCTGGTCGAGCGCGGTTTTCCAGATGCGCTTCAACAGGCCCTCGATCAGCGCGTAAATGTCCTCGCGCTCGATGAAGCTCATCTCGATGTCAATCTGCGTGAACTCGAGCTGCCGGTCGGCGCGCTGGTCTTCATCGCGGAAGCAGCGGGCGATCTGGTAATAGCGTTCGATGCCGCCAACCATGAGGATTTGTTTGAACTGCTGGGGCGATTGCGGCAGGGCGTAAAAAGTGCCGGGATCGCGGCGATTGGGGACGAGAAACTCGCGCGCGCCTTCCGGCGTGGACTTGAACAGGATCGGTGTCTCCACTTCGAGGAAACCCTGCTCGTCCATGAACTGCCGGGTGACGATGGCCACCTTGCTGCGGAGGCGGATGTTCCGCGCGAGTTCCGGCCGGCGCAGGTCGAGGAAGCGATATTTCAGGCGCAGTTCCTCGTTGACCCTGCTGGCGGTTTCCGGGTCGTCAATCTGGAAGGGCAGGGGGTCGGCGAGGTTCAGCACCTCGAGTTCGCGCACCATCACCTCGATTTCGCCGGTGGGAATCTTGGCGTTGTTGGTGCCTTCCGGCCGCGAGCGGACGCGGCCGGTGACGCGAACGACGCTTTCGCTGCGGAGCGCGGCGGCGCGGTCGAAAACCTCCTTCGGCAGGTCGGAAGGGTCAAACACGGTCTGCGTGCGGCCTTCGCGGTCGCGGATGTCAATGAAGATGACGCCGCCGAGGTCGCGCCGGGAGTGAACCCAGCCGCAAAGCGTGACGGTCTGGCCGATGTGAGCCGGCCGGAGTTCGTTGCAATGGTGTGTGCGTTTCATGCCGTGACGGAAGACCGGGCCTCCAGGTGCGGAGCCACGGCGTCCGATGCGTGGGTTGGATATTGCGGGCCGACGCGCCGGAGTCCAAGCAGATTTTGCGGAGGCAGGGCCGCAAATGAACGCCACCGCCTCGTCGCCGGGCAAAGGCGGGCCGGCGCCTTGGCCGATTGACCGCCGGGAAGAAGCGGGGAGAACCCGGAATCGTCCGTGGCGCGCTATTCGTAACGCAGCGCCTCGATCGGATTCAGGCGCGCGGCCTTGAAGGCCGGGAACAGTCCCGCGACGATGCCGACCGCCGCGCTGAACGCGACCGCAACAATCAGCGCGAGGCGGGTGATGACAGGCACGTTGGCCGACGGCGTGATGGATTCCAGCAAGCCGACCAGACCGTAGGAGGCACCGACACCCAGGCCGGCGCCGACGAGCGCGATGACCACGCTCTCGATCAAAATCTGCGTGAACACGGCCAGGCCAGTGGCCCCGACGGCCTTGCAGATGCCAATCTCGCGAATGCGCTCGTTGATGCTGGCGAGCATGATGTTCATGATGCCAATGCCGCCCACCAGCAGGCTGATGGCGGCGATGATGCCGCCGCTGAGCCGGGCGTTGCGGATTTGCTGGTTGATGCTGTCCAGCCGGTTTTCCTGCGTCTGAAAGTTGAAATCCTGGATCGTGTGGTGGGTGAGCATGAGAATGTTGCGCGCCTGTTGCAGCGCCGGTTCCAGTTCGTCCATGCCGGCGACCTTGATGTCAATGTCGGTGAGGTGCGGGTCGGGCATGTTGTTGGTGCCCGCCGCGGAGCGGAACCGGACCCAGGCGGTGTTCAACGGCATGTAAACCGTGTAATTCTTGCGCCAGAAGGCCCAACCGCCGCGCTTTCCCCACCCGCGCCGGCGCGCGGGTCCCGACAGCTTCTGCGGACCGCGCGCCTTCTCCAACGCCTCCTCCCGTTTTTCCTTTTCGCTTTCGTAGTGGGCGAACATGCCCACGATGGTGAACGGCTGGCCGTTGATGTGGATCATCTCGCCGATGGGGACAATCTCGTGGCCGACGTCCTCCGGTGCGCCAAACAGGTCGTCGCGTATGCCGGTGCCGATGACGCAAACCGGGTTCGCGTATTCCTCGTCGAGATCGGTGAAGAAGCGGCCGTATTCGAGGGTGTGGAGATTCATGTCAATCACGGCCGGCCAGACACCGACGCATTCCGAGGGATTGACCGCCTTGGCGCCGTAGGTGAGCGTCACCCCGGAAACGGCCATTTCCGGTGAAATGAGTGGCAGCAGGGTGGCGGAATGCTTGAGCGCGTTCACATCCGTCATCGTCCGGCCGGGCGCCTCATCGGCCAGGTGCTCCTGATAGGGAGGGACATCCTGGTCCTGGAGCAGCACCTTGTCGGCGCCGCCCATGGCGATCATCGCCTCCTTCATCCCGTTCTCCATGCCCTTGATGATGGCAGCCATGGCGACCAGGCTCGCGACGCCCAGGATGATGCCCAACATGGTCAGGAGCGAGCGGAACTTGTGTGCCCACACTTCCTTCAGCCCGACAATGATGGTGTTCAACAGGTTCATGCGAAACCGAAATGCGGGTCACGCCGGACGAAGCCGTCCAACGGGCGGCGCCGGTCATTGCCCAAGATGAACCGCGCGCTAGTCATACCGCAGCGCCTGGATGGGATTGAGCCGCGAGGCCTTGAAGGCGGGGAACAAGCCCGCCAGCACACCGACCAGCGCGCTGAAACCGAAGGCGACGAACATGGCGGTGAAGGTGATGATCGGAGCGTTGTCCGTGGGTGAAAACGAAGCGATGAGATGCACCAGCAGAAAGGAGGTGACCAGCCCGCCCAGCCCGCCCAGCAGGGCAATGACCACGCTTTCGACCAGGATTTGCACAAAAATGTCAATGGTGGTGGCGCCGATGGATTTGCGGATGCCGATCTCGCGCACCCGCTCGGAGATGCTGGCGAGCATGATGTTCATGATGCCGATGCCGCCGACCAGCAGACTGATGCCCGCAATGATCCCGCCGCTGAGCCGGGCATTGTGGACAAAGGTGTTGATGTTCTCCGCCCAGTCCTCCTGCGTGCGGAAGGCAAAATCTTCCAGCCCCTGGTGGGTGAACATCAGCACGTTCCGGATTTGCTGGAGCGCCGTGCCCAGCAGGTCCACGCTGGCAATCCGCACCTGGAGGGAGGACAACCTCGGGTCGCCGGTGGCGCCGCCGGGGCCGGGGCCGGTATTGTTCGCCGCCGCGCGACTCACGCCGGCGCGAAACTTCATCCACGCGGTGTTGAGCGGCATGTAAATCGTCGCGTTCTTGATCCAGAACACCCACCCGCCGTCACGACCGCTCCACCCGCGGTTGCGCTTGGGGCCGGTGGGCTTCTTGCCGCCGTTGCGCTGCGCCTCCAACTGGGCCAGCTCGCGCTCCTTGCGGGCCTGCTCGCTTTCGTAATGCTCGAACATGCCGATGATCGTGAACGGCAGGCCGTTGATGTAAATCGTCCGGCCCAGGGGAATGACGTCCTGGCCGGTTTCCTCCGGCGAACCCCACAACTGGTCGCGGATTTCCGTGCCGATCACGCATACGCTGCGGGCCATTTCGTCATCAATCTCGTTGAACATGCGGCCGTATTGGATGACGTGCTGGTTCATCTCCAGCGCCACCGGCCAGACGCCCATGCAGAAGAAGGGGCGAAACGTTTTGCCGTTGGCTGAGATGGTGGCGGGCACGCGCATTTCGGGCGAAAGGCGCGTCACCAGCGGCGCGTTTGCCGCCAGCGCATAAACGTCGTTCACGGTGATGCCGACGGCCTGATCCTTCCGGTTCTGTTCCTCGATCGGCAAATCCTGCGCTTCGACGCGCACTTCCTCCAGGCCCCCGATGGCAATCAGCGCCTCCTTGGCGCCCTTTTCCATGCCCTTCACCAGCGCGGACATGGCCACCAGGCTGGACACGCCGAGGATGATGCCCAACATGGTGAGCAGCGACCGGAACTTGTGCGCCCAGATTTCGTTCAGGCCCAGCTCGACCGTGGCCCACACGTTCACGGACGACTGTTGCAGCGCCTCGTTGGGCAGTTTTCCGGACGGCGTGCTCATGGCGGAAACGTGGTCTGCCTGCCGCCGGACAGGCGAAGCGGACCGGCGGGACGGCGGCATTCGACTGGCTGGCGCCGTTTCATACCGTGGCCGCCGCGGGGGCGGTTGGAAGCGGCCGGTCCAGCCCGGCCAGTCTTTCGTCCACCTTGTCCGCGATCTTGCCATCGCGGATTTCAATCCGGCGCGGCGTGACGGCGGCGATCTCCGGATCGTGGGTGACGAGGACGATCGTGCGCCCCTCCGTGCTCAGTTTGCGGAACAGCGCGAGAATGGCCTCGCCGGTGTGGGAATCGAGGTTGCCGGTGGGCTCGTCGGCGAAAATGATGCGTGGATCGTTCACCAGGGCGCGCGCGATGGCGACGCGCTGTTGCTGCCCGCCGGAAAGCTGGCTGGGCCGGTGCTTGGAGCGATTGGAGAGGTCCACGGCCTCCAGCGCCTTCATGGCCCGCTGGCGACGCTCCTTGCCGGACACGCCACTGTAAATCATCGGCAGTTCCACGTTTTGGAGGACGTTCAGCTTGGGCAGGAGATTGAAGAACTGAAACACGAAGCCAATTTTCCGGTTGCGGATGGCGGCGAGCTGCCGCGGGCTGGCGTCCTGAATCATCACGCCGTCGAGCTGGATGGTGCCCCCCGTGGGCGAATCCAGACAGCCGAGGATGTGCATCAAGGTGGACTTGCCGCTGCCGGAGGGTCCGATGATGGAAATGAATTCGCCCGCCTGAATGTCCAGGGAAACGCCGTCCAGCGCGCGGATTTCCTCGCCGCCAAGATGGTAAATCTTGGTGACGTTGCGGAGTTCGACGAGGGCCATGACAGGAACCGGGGTTGCGAAGCTTACTGCGCGGCTCCAGCCGCGGTGCCGCCGGCGCTGCTGACGCCGCGCGCCGCGTTGGTGGCACCCGGCGTGTTGGTGGCCACCGCGGTCACCGCCACCTTGGCCGGCTGCACATTCGTGGCGCTGCCGGCATGGGAAGTAGCGGCGATACCGCCGCCATTTTTCATCACCGCGAGGTTCTTGGTTTGCCGGTCGCGCTCCGCCGCCGGCATTTCCAGGGAAACAATTTCGTTGCCGGTCAGGCCGCGCTGAATTTCGGCGTAGAAGTAATCGGACACGCCCACTTGCACGTCCCGCTTCTCAAAGTGGTCGCCCTCCTTCACGTAAACGAAGCGCTCCATGTTGTCGCTGTCGGGATCCTTCTCGGTAAACACGGCGGAGAGCGGCACGGCCATGACGTGCGCCGCGGTGGCCACCGGGATGCGGACGTTCGCGGTCATGCCGGGACGCACGCGCGGGTCCACGTGTTGCAGCAGGATGCGCGCGTCAAAACCTTTGATGTTATTGACGATGGTGGCCTGTGGAGCGATGCGCTGCACCACGCCGGTCAGCTCCAGGCCCGGCACGGCTTCGACGGTGATCTCCACTTTCTGCGCCAGCCTGAGCCGCGGCACGTCGGCCTGATTGACGTGCGCGTCAATGACCATCGAGTTCAGGTCCGCGACGGTCAGGACCTCTGTGCCGCTGTTGAAGCCACCGGAGCCGGAAACTGCCTGACCGACGGACACCGGGCGGGTGAGGATTGTGCAATCGAACGGCGCGACGATTTTCGTCAGCGTGATCTGGTATTCAATCAGGTGCAGATCCTTGAGTTTCTGGTCAACAGTGTTCTTCGCCAGATCGTAGATGGTCTTCGTGTCGTCGAACGTCTCCTGGGAAATCAGCTTGCTGACCAGCAGATCCTGCGCGCGCTTGTAATCGCGCTCCGCCTTCTCCAACTGCAATTTCGCCGCCTCGATATCAATCAGTTTGCTGGAGCGCTCGGTTTGGAGGTCCTGGTCGTCGAGCGTGAACAGCAGGTCGCCCGTTTTCACCTGGTTGCCAATGTCCACCGGCAACGTCTTGATGATGCCGTTGACCTGGGGGCGGACGGACACCTGCTCCGCGGGCGTGATGGTGCCGGCGGCATTCACGGCAAAGTCAATGTTGGTGACAATGACCGGGGCGGTTGTGGGGCGCAACGGCTCGTCTTCCGCCGCCGTTTTTGCCTGCCAGCCACGCCACTGGGTATAACCAAAATAACCAGCGGCGAGCACCACGACCAAGAAAATCCATTTCTTCATGCGTTCAATCGTGCGAGTCTAGAACAAACGACGCCACCGTGGCAACCCTTCCGACGGTGGCGTCGCAACAATTCCAAACCGCCAAACTCGCAAAGAGATGGACGGATGATCCGCCGGGGACATTCAGCGGCGCGCAAAATAGTCCCGGCTCCCCTGCCGAAGATGTTGAAAACGCTGCCCGCCGTGGCAGAGTGGCTGGAATGAAACGGCTGGTTGTGCTGATGGTGGGGGCGTTGCTGGTGCTGGCGGGTTGTCGTTCGCCCAGCGCCAACAGCGGTGCTTGTGCCGCGCCATCGTCCGAGGTGGCGGCCACGGCGGCGACCCGGATCACGCACGTGGAGGCGCCGGAGGCGGGCCGGCTCGTCGCCGCCCATTTGGTGCAAGTGGTGGATGTGCGGACGCCGGAGGAATATGCCAAGGGGCACATCGCCGGCGCGAAGTTGATCAACTTCACCGGCCCGGACTTTGCCGGGGAACTCGCCCGGCTGGACCGGAACCAGCCCTACCTTGTGCATTGCGCCGGCGGTGGTCGCAGCGCCAAGTCGCTCGCCACGTTCCAGCAGCTCGGCTTCAAATCGGTCTTCAACCTGGATGGCGGCTTCAATGCCTGGGAAAAGGCCGGCCTGCCGGTGGCCAAATGACCCTCCTCCGTTTGGAATTACCATGCCGTCGCCGCCGGATTTTTCCACTGCGTGCATGATGCGAACGTTCTTTCCCGCGGCCGCAGGCCGACTTGTTGAATGAATCCCGCTACCTTGGAAACCCAGCCTCCTGCGGCCGCCCCGTCTTCCGCCGCCGCTTCATCAACTCCGGTGAGCCGCCCGAAAACGGGCCTTTTCAAAATGATCGGCGACGTGCTCGACCATGGCGGGCCGGGCTATCTGCAATTTGCCATCACGAACATCTGCAACGCGGACTGCGATTTTTGCGGCTTTGCCCGGTCCAAATTCGATCCCAAGGCCCGGCGCAGCGTCACGCTGGCCGAGGCGCGCGACGTCATTGATATATGCGTCAAGAATCACATTGGCTACCTGCTCTTCGTTGGCGGCGAGCCGATGGTGCATCGTGAAATCCGGGCCATGACCCGCTACGCGGCCGAGCACGGCGTGCGGCCGATGATCTGCACCAATGGCGGCCTGTGGACGGAGGAGAACATGCGCGGCCTGACGGACGACGGCCTGAGCAGTGTCATCATGTCCATTGACGCGCATGACTTGGCCAAGCACGAAAAGAACCGCGGCCTGCCGGATGTATGCCGGAAGATCAAACGCGCCAACGAATTCTTTCAATCGGCCGGCGTGCAGACCACCGCGAGTGTCACGGCCAGCCGGTTGATCGAGGATTACGCGAAGCTGCCGCCGTTCCTTGAATCGCTTGGTTTCCGCAGTTGCACCTTCAGCTATCCGCTGACGACGCTTGGCTCCAGCTATTTGAGTTTCAGCGACAGCGGGCTGGTGAATTACAACCGCGAGGAGTTGATCGAGGTCTTCGAGAAGATCAAGCGGATGAAGCGCGACAGCCGTTTCCCGGTGGTCAATCCGTCCGAATCGCTCACCGAAATGCAGCGCCATCTCCACGGCGAACGCGAACGCTTCGGCTGCCTGGGCGGGCACAAGTATTTCTACCTCGACTGGAACCTGAATCTCTACCGCTGCCACTTCTGGGAAACCCCGATGTGCAGCATCTATGACTTCGACGCCTCGAAGCTGATTCGCGACGGCTGCACGCGCTGCATGATTGACTGCTACCGCGATCCGAGCGTGCTTCAGTTCATCGCCGTCAATGCCAGCGACACGTGGCACAACATCAAGCGCGGCAAGTTCTTGGCCGCCGCCAAAAACGTCCTCGATCGCCGCAATGCGACTTCCCTCCGCGCCGTGTGGGAGGAACGGAAGTGGATTGGCGGGGTGTGAATCAGGGCCACCGTTAATCCTAAAACCCGCAGTTGGGCTTCAACCGGTCGGAGCCGGGGCGGGTTGAGCGAGCCATGCGAGGGGATCATCAGTGGTTTGACGCGAAAGCAGGCGCAGAAAATTGCCTTGGGCTTCCAACTGCGGCGCAGTGGCCGCCAACCACGTCCGCAGCCTTTCGTAGCAGCCTTTTAACACCTGCCACCATTCCACTTTGACCGCCAGTTTGAGGGTGCGTTGCCGTCCGCTTTCGACCACTTGCGCCGCCATGAATAAAAAGCTGCGCCGCGATTTGATGGCTTCGGTGTGGTGGCCGGGAGTTAAGCCCATCAGCCGCGTGAACAGGCTCCACAGGTTGTAAGTCAGCAGCACCAGCCGGGCGGCCAGTTCCGTCACCACCGCTTTCCCGCTGCAATAGCCCCGGAAGCCCCACTGATTCTTCAGTTCGTCAAACACGTTCTCGGTGTCGGCCCGTTGCGCGTAGAGCAGCGCCACTTGTTCGAGCGTCGCCTCCCCCCGCTCCAAGTTGGTCACATACACCGCCACTTCATCCTCGGGCGTGGCCCAGAACCAATCCTGCGGCGTCGGGTTCGTCGGCTTGAGCGTGCGCACGATGACGAGGCGCCGTTCCCGGCTCCAACCTTGCAGCCGCACGGTCGTCTCGGCGAACTGCTGGCAACCCACCGTCGGCGAGCCTTCCCACAACGGCCAGGGCACGCGGACAATCGCCCGCCGCACGTTGGTCGTCAGCTTGAGCTTGGACAGGTATTGCGGACGCTTTTGGCCTGCGGCTTCATGCCAGGCCATGATCGCTTCCTGCCCAAAGCCCGCATCCCCGCGATTGAGCCAGAGCCGTTCGCGGAGCGCCGGCTTGCGGCCGGTTTTCGCGTCATCGCCAGCCCAAAGCCGGTCCCAGACCGGCGCTCCGGAGCGCCGAAGTTCCGTCGGCCTGACGCAGGGCAAACCCGCGATAACCGCATTGAAGACAGAGCAGCACCGGAATGTTAATGCGAAGGCCCAAAGCCGGTCAGAGACCGGCGCTACGGCGTAGTATCAAGCTGCGTCCGCGTGACAGCGTCGCGCATTACCCCGATTGACTTTTCATGCTCTTTTTTGTAAAAGCAGTCCATGCAAAGCCTGCCCGTCCTGCTCGCCACACTTGTGGCTGTCCCGGTTTTGGCCGCCCCGCCCGTCGTCTCCAACATCCGCGCCGCGCAACGCGCCGGCACGCATCTGGTGGACATTTATTACGATGTCGCGGACGCCGACGGCAACAGCCCGCTCACCGTGTATGTGGCCGTGTCCGCCAACGGCGGCGTGAATTTCAACGTGCCCGTCTTCACCCTCACCGGCGCGGTGGGGCCGGGCGTGACGCTGGGCAGCAACCAGCACATCGTCTGGAACGCCGGCACGGACTGGCCCGGCCAGTTCAACAACCAGTGCCAGGTGAAGATTATTGCCGACGACGGCACCGCGCCGCCCGCGCCGACGGGCATGGTTTATATTCCCGCCGTCCTATTCCAGATGGGCGACACCTTTTCCGAGCTGGCTGACGCCATGCCGGTGCATGGCGTATCTGTCAGCGCCTTCTTCATGGATAAAACGGATGTCACGCGGGAGATGTGGATTGATGTCTATAATTGGGCCCTTGGCCACGGCTACAGCTTCGACAACAGCGGCTCCTATGCGGGCAATAATTATCCCGTGCAAACCGTCAACTGGTTCGACGCGGTGAAATGGTGCAACGCCCGCTCCGAAAAAAACGGGCAGACGCCGTGTTATTACACCGACGCTTCCCAGACCACCGTCTATCGCACTGAACAAATCGCCATCAACAACGACTGCGTGAAATGGACGGCCAACGGCTACCGGCTGCCCACCGAGACGGAATGGGAAAAGGCGGCGCGCGGGGGCCTGGGCGGCCATCGCTTTCCGTGGGGCGACACGATTAGCGCAAGCCAGGCCAATTACTACAGCCAGCCCTCCAGCTACGCCTATGACCTCGGCCCGGCTGGCCAAACTTATGGCCAGAATGGCCAGAACACCAGCCCGGTGAACAACTATGCGCCGAATGGCTACGGACTTTATGACATGGCCGGCAATGTCTGGCAGTGGTGTTGGGACTGGTATAATCCCACCTGGTATGGCCAGCCTGCCGCCAGTGCCGATAACCCGCATGGCCCGCCCACGGCGCAGAGCTACCGGGTGTTGCGCGGCGGCTCGTGGGACCACGACGCCTACAGCGCGCGGTGCGCCTCTCGCTTCAGCTACTCGCCGTCGTACGCCAACTACAAATTCGGCTTTCGTTGTGTGAGGGGGTTTTAGGCTTTGTTCTTTTACCCTTTTAGGAGCGCCGATTTTTAATCGGCTTAAAACGTGAACAGGCCCGTGATGAACGAAACGAAAGAGATGACGGACACGAGACGTAATTCGGAAGCCGTAAGCCGGTCGCAGACCGGCGCTCCGGGCGCCAGGAGCGCCGACGTGTCGTCGGCTTTTGACCCGGCAAACCAGCGATGTCCGCGACGAATTTCAAAATAACGAGTGAAGCGGAAAACGAACAATTTTAGCCCGTCGCAGACCGGCGCTCCGATGCAAGGCGCTCCGTCTGCGAAGATCGCTCCTCGGCGTGTGCAAGGTTCGACCCCACCTTGCAATCCGAGCCTGCAAAAGCTCGTGGACGGCAAGCAGGCCTGGGCCGCGCCATTGGACGAGGACGCCAAGGCCAAAGGTTTTCTCGGCTGGCATCAGCGCGGTTATCTCCCGCATTACGACGCTCCCGGCGTGACGCAGCTTGTCACCCTGCGCCTGGTGGATTCGCTGCCTGCCAGCCGGCGCGGGGAGTGGGAGCATTCGTTGAAGATTGAGAACGGGCGAAAATCATTGTCGGTAGGAGCGCCGGCTTGCAGCCGGCTTGCCTCCATCCAAAGCCGGTCAGAGACCGGCGCTCCGGCTGCGACGAGCGCCGACGTGTCGTCGGCTTTGGATGCCGGTCGCGAGCGGCGGCGCAAGCTGGAGGAATATCTTGATCGCGGCTTGGGCGAATGCTGGCTGCGGCAACCGGCCATCGCGAAGCTGACCGAGGACGCGCTGCGGTTTTTTGACGGGCAACGCCATCAATTGCAGGCGTGGGTGGTGATGCCCAACCATGTGCATCTGCTGGTGGACGTGTGGCAAACCCCGCTGGCGGAGCTGGTGAAAAGCTGGAAGGTTTTCGTGGCCCGCGAGGCAAACAAACTTCTGGGTAGAAGCGGCGAGTTTTGGGAGCGCGAATACTTGGACACCGTTATTGAGGACGAGGAGCATCGCCGGACGGCGGTGCGCTATATCGAGAACAATCCGACCAAGGCGAAGCTGGTGCTTGATCCCAAAGACTGGCCGTGGAGCAGTGCGCGATTCCGGGATGAATACGGGGTTTTGAAATGTCCGTCAGCGCAAAGCCGGTCGCAGACCGGCGCTCCGCCTCGAGGGAGCGCCGATTTTTAATCGGCTTAAGCCATGAAAAGTTCAGAGAAACATGAAACGGCAGAGTCAGTTGGCGCGAGTCGTAATCCGCCCGACCAAAGCCGGTCACAGACCGGTGCTCCACCGCGCACGAGTGGAGCGCCGACGTATCGTCGGCTTAAAACGTGAAATCACCAGCTATGTCCGTCCCGAATAAAGCCGCCGCCGATCGTAACGCGAAAGCACAAAGCCGGCCGGAGGCCGGCGCTCCGGGGCGGCTGGCGCTGCTGCTGGTTTGGTTGATGGCTGCCGTGAGCCATGCTGAAGTCGGCACGGGGCTTTCTCCGTTGTTCAACGTGTACACGCGCTGGGGAGGCGGCACGGGCTCCGGCGTTTCCGGTTTCTTCAGGGTGGACACGCGCTTCTCCGGCAGCACGGGCGAGGGGAATTCGGGATGGTTCACGGTGGACACGCGGGCGACCGCCGGCGTGATGGCCAGTCTGAGCGGCCGCGTCACCGATGTCACCGGTGCGCCGCTGGCCGGGGCGTCCGTCCTGGCTTTGCAGGACACGGTGGCTGTGACCGCCCGTGCCGATGCCACCGGCCATTACGCGCTGCCGGCGCTCGAACCGGGCACATGGGAAATCTGGGTCAGTTTGAGTGGCTACCGCACCTGGGTTCAGCCGGGCGTGACGCTGGCACCCGGCCAGGCGCTGGCGCTGGACTTCGCGCTGGCCCCGGTCCTCACGCTTCCGCCCGCGACGCCGGTGGACCGTCCGGTGCCGGCCTCGCAGCAGACGACGATCGTCACGCCCAGCACCGACGCACTCATGGTCTTCAACGGCACGGCCTTCGCCAGCGGCGGTCCGGTGGATCGGACGTTGCCGACGGTGATTTTCACCCACGGCTGGAACGCTGGTCCCAACGACCCAGGAGGTTGGCCACTGACGATGGCGGCGCAGATGACGTCGGCCGGCGTGAAGGCCAATCTGCTGGCGTGGGACTGGCACCAGGACGCGGCCACGCCGGAGCCGGTGTCGGCCATGTCGAGAACGCGCCTACAGGGCCAGGCGCTGGGCCAGGCGCTGGCGGCGACGCTCGATAATCCGTATGCCGGGACGCTGCACTTCATTGGCCACAGCCTGGGCACGCTGGTCAACGCGGTGGCAGCCAATTATCTGCACGAAACCGTCCAGCCGAACTTCCCCTTTGACCACACGCAAATGACGCTGTTGGACGACGCCGGGGCGGCGACCACAGCGGGCCAGGTGATCACCTTCAATTACTCGGTGAGCGGGATGCCTGGCTCGATCGCCAGCCAGGTGGTGCAGGCAGGTTACGTCTCGCCGGTGCCGGACGACTTTGCGTGGATGGACAACTACATCAGCTTGGTGGGCGCCTACCACCCGGAGGCGGTGAACGTCTATCTGCCAAAGTCGCCGTTTCTGGCCGCCGCGCCCACCATCCACGCCTATGCCTGCACATGGTACTCGGACTCGATAAGTACCGCCGGCACCCAGGCCCTGATGGGTGAACGCTACGGGTTCGAGCGGACGGGTTGGCCGGGCCAGTTTCCCACGCCAGTGCCGTTTCCGCGAGGCACGTCCTTGAGCCAGGATCCGAACAGCGGCAACGAACTCGACTTGGTGCGACTTGGCTCCGACGCCGAGCGCCAGTTGGTGGAGAGGCAGATTCGCTCCTATATCCCGTCGGCGACGGTGCTGTGGGGCGTTGACACGGGCGTGGATTGGGCGGGGGCGCAGTTGCAGCAAGCCGGCAATGCCGTGACGACGTGGGCCGAATCCGTCTTCCATTCCACTCCGGCCGCCACGCCCACGCCGCCGGATTTTTCGCTGACGCCCGGCGCGGCCACCGGAGCTTTTCTACCGGTTTCGCCGCAGTTTGACCTGAGCGTGGCGGGTTCGACGCCGCCGCTGCGGGCTGCGGACGGCGCTGGGCACGCGCCCAAGGACGGCGGCGTCACGAACGGCCCGCCGTGCGTCTGGCTCACTCTGTCGTTGCCTTCCGGCGCGCGGGGCATGTCGTTTGACTTCACCCTGACCGGTGGCGACACGAACGACGACTACCTGGCCTTCGGCATCAACGGCACGAACCAGTTCGCCTTGGAGACGCGCTTCATGGCGCCGGGCCGGCCAACCAGCAGCGGGTGGATTGACGTATCGGCCTACGCGGGGCGATTAGTGGAGTTCTTCTTTGGCTTGCTGGGTGGCACCTCGACGAACGTGGCCGTCACGGTGGATGGCCTGCGGTTCTACCAAGTCGAGGCCCCGTCCTTGGAGGTGCAAACTTCCGGCGATTCCGTGGTCATCACGTGGCCGCTCTCGGCCGGCGGTTACCTCCTCGAAACGAGTGACAATCTGGCGGCGATGACTTCATGGGTGACCGTGACCAACCCGCCGGCAATCGCAGGCTTCCAAAACGCGGTGACGATTGATGTTTCGGCGGGCAGCCGCTTCTTCCGGTTGAGAAAACCCTAATCGCCGCGGCCCGCGAGCTCCGGCAAAAATCCCCGACGCTTGCGTTCCGGCTGAAATGCGAACCAGCGGCCGCGTTCCTGAACCGCCAAGGACATCACCGCGATTGTCCCGTTTTCCAACTTGAGTCGCTTTCGCAGCCGCGGTTCATGCTGCACGCAACACAGAACACAAGCCATGATTGCCATGAACAAGACTCCCGCTCGTCTCGAACTCTCCCGCCGCCGTTTTCTCAGCGCCGCCAGGAACGCGCCGCCTCCGTCGCGAAGAAGGGTTGCAGGCAAAATCCGTCGGCGGCCAGGTCGGGCTTCAACTCCTCGATCCGCTGTTCAATGCCGGCGCGCCAGTCGGGCTTGCCGATGGCGTTGGCGATGCCGGATCGCATGCCGTCCTTCGACCAGTCCACGTAGTTGTCGCTGTCCTTGTTGGGGTCGCACACGGCCACCACCTGCACGTTGGGCAGTGGCAGCAGATCAATCATTTCCCGCCGGCCCTGGGTGCCGCAGCCGATGAGGGCCGGCGTGAGTTTCCCGCTGGGCGGTGTTGGGCCGGCGGCGCCGAGGACATGACCTGGAACGATGGTGAACGCCGTCGCCGAAACGCCGGCACATTTCAAAAACTTCGACGCTGCATAACCTGCTTTTGGCTCAGGCGACGGTGATTGCAGATTTTCAACCAGAAACGGCGGCCCGCGCAATCCGGGCTTTACAGGCTTCCAAAGAGTCAGCAAGTGTTAGCCATGCCACCCAGCCCACGCGAGGTGCCCGCATCCGGCGACAACGCTCCCGGCCGTCGGCCAGCGGATAAACGCGCGTCGCACGAAGGCGCGGGGTGGCACGCCTACCTTGGACTCCATCATCGCGCGTTGGATGCCAGGCGCCGTGTGCTGATACCAGCTCAATGGCGTCACGGAGGACCGCGTGAGTTTGCGGTCTGTCTCACGCCGGGTGGAAGGGCCATTTTGGCGTTGCCGGCGGAGAGATTTCAACGGCGGTTGGACGCCGTCTTGAGGGAGGCGGCGGGCAGCGCCGGCATCAGCGAAACACTACAGCAGCGCATCGCCGGTTGCTCGGTCCAGGTGGAACTGGATTCGACAGGCCGATTGCTGCTCCCGTTGAAACTGTTGGAGGCAACCGGCATCACGAGGGAAGTCGCGTTGGTCGGCTGCCTGGACAAGTTTGAGATCTGGGATGCCGCGTGCTTCGCCCAGACGATGACAGACAATGCCGTCTCCGACAGCAACGTATTTCGCGCCCTGTAGCGCCGCGTGATGCGACGGAAGGCGCGTTAACACGCGAGCACGCTCACGGCTTGCGGCGCTTTACCAGCTTGAGACGAAGCGATGTTCCAACCAGACTCGCCGGAGTGAGTCCGGTAAGCCAACAATGCGAGCTTGGTTGCGTTCAGCGCATTCTCCTGTTCGTCGTCCTCGTGGGCGTAGCCTGGCTGGCAACGGTTGCCCCAAATCCGCCGGCTCCTACTCCCGCGGACGCACCGGCCGCCGGATTCTCAGCCGAACGAGCATTGGTCCACGTTCGCGCCATCGCGCAGACGCCGCATCCCTTGGGTTCGCAGGCTGACACCGCCGTGTGCGACTACATTGCTGAACAATTGCGTGCCCTTGGGCTGGCTGTGGAAGTCCAATCGTTTCCCGTCCAAGTGGGGGGAAGGGAGGCTACCGGCGCCAACTTGATGGCCCGGATTCCCGGTGTTGGTGCGCCGAACCGACCTTCGCGGGCGATCGCACTGGTGTGCCACCACGATTCCGTGCCGGCCGGGCCCGGCGCCAGCGACGACGGTGCTGCGGTCGCGGCCCTCATCGAAACCGCCCGCGCGCTCAAGGCCGGACCGAGGCTGCAGAACGACATCATCCTGCTGTTCACCGATGGTGAAGAAGCGCCAGCGTTGTCCGGCGCACGGGCTTTCGCGGCAGGATGCCCGTGGATGAAGGACCTTCGCCTGGTGCTCAATTTCGAGGCACGCGGCGTCAGCGGTCCAGTCTTCATGTTCGAGACAGGTGCCGGAAACGGCCCGGTCATCCGCGAATTCGCCAGAGCCGCGCCGCGTCCGGTGGCCAACTCACTTATGGATGAAGTTTACCGGCGGATGCCGAACGACACGGACTTCACGGTGTTCAAACAAGCCGGGCTGCCGGGCCTGAACTTCGCGTTCATCGGCGATGCCCGGCACTACCACGCGCCCACCGATGACATCGCGCACCTCAGCCTTCGCAGCCTGCAGCATCAGGGCGCCTACGCGCTCAGCCTCGCGCGGCATTTCGGGAATCTCGATCTGGCGGCACTGCATGGACCGGACGCGGTGTATTTCGATTTGTTCGGGCGCTGGCTGGTGCATTATCCAAGTGGTTGGGCTATTCTGCTTGCGCTACTGGCCGCGATATCCTTCCTCGGCGTGGCCGCCGTGTGGATCAGGAGCGGCAAGGTTACGGCGGCAAAACTATTCCTCGCCTGTCTGACTTGGGCGGCAATTCCGCTGGTCGTCGGAACCGCTTTCGGGCTCAGCTACGAGTTGTTGAACCCTCTGTGGCGGGTCGCCCCAGCGTGGTTCGGCAAATTTCTGGCGGAGCGTTATTGGCTGGTGGCTGTGGCGCTGACTGTGATGATCGGCACGACACTGCACGCGACGTTAGGCCGCTGGATCGCGCCGGCGGAGCTGGCGCTGGGATCGTGGTTTTGGTGGCTCATCGTGGCGGTAGCCACGGCGATTTGGATGCCCGGTGCCTCGTATGTCGGCCTCTGGCCACTCTTGTTTGGTCTGTTCGGCACTCTGGTGGTTTCGGGCCTTTGCAAAACGTCTTGGTCGCAGTTCTTGTGGCTTGGCGTTTCGGCTGTGCCAGTGATGGTTCTGATCATGCCGTTGGTCCGCGGGTTCTACGTCGCGCTGGGTCCGCGGGCGGTCTTGATCCCCATGGTGGTTCTGGCATTTGCTCTGGGTGCGTTGTCCTTGCAGATCGAGGCAATCTCAGGAAATCGCCGGTGGCTGCTTCCAGCGACGGGATTGCTGGTGGCTCTGGTTGCTGTGATTGTTTGAACCGACAGATTGATCGAAGGCAAAAAGAGCACGCAGATTCGCGCCGAATCATTGGCACATTCGTGCCTTCCCACGATCCGGATCGGCGAAGTTGCCAGTCAGAAAGTGCTTGAAATTCTCAAGAGTCTCGGAGGCGATGCGTTAGTGTCCTCCCCAGGCGAGCAGCCTCACGATTCCAGTGACGATGTAGAAGACGAGAATCGTGGCACCACACATTTCCAACGCGGAGGTCTCGTCTGCCTGGAAAAATCGCCTCTCCGACAGGTACAGCGCGCGGACGGCGAATGGACTGGCGATCAACGCGGCCAGCCCACCGTGAATGCAGGCCCCGAGGATCACGTAGGGCGCATCAAAGGTGCCGGAGTTGGTAAGGAACAGACCTTCTTCGTTGATGCTCGGCGACAGCAGGTGGAAAACCGCCGTCGCCCAAAGCCCGAAGCGAAGGCACGCAAACAAACTTGTCCAGCGCGCGAATTCGCCTTCCTTGAAGGCATAGCCGATCGCCAGGGCCGATGCGAGGAATGCGTTTAACGCCAATACGCCCGGCGTACGGAGGTTGTAGTTCCAGTTGTTGGCAGGCGGATGGGTTTGCCGATAGGCCGATGCCAGCGCGACCAGGAATCCGCCCAGCGCGAGCACCCAAAGCAGGATGTTCCCCGTCCCGGCCGGCAAGGCGGAACCAGAAAGAAAGTTGGATCCCGCCGGCCGATTCTGTTTTCTTTGCCAACGCATCTCAGGCTGTTCAGTGAACCACTCGGTCTTTCATTCGCGCGCGTTCCCGTCCCGCGCCTTCATCCGTGCCGCCAGACTTGCCGATTTCGTCGCCAGGCGATCTCACGGCTTGCCATACTTCGATTGTAGCCACTGCATGGCATACATTTCTCCGTAAAGCTTCTCGCGTTCCCAGTAGTCGGCCAGTTCACTCTCATTGAGCGTGGCGCGGATTTGGTCCCTGGTTGCGATCGCTTCGCGGATGACCTCCTTCTGCCGGTCCAACTCCGCCTGCACTTCGCTGACCGGCTGGCCCAGGAAATCGTAGTTCGCCGCCGGGTCCAATTGCGCCAGCAATTTCTTTTCGATGGAGATTCCCACCAGTTGATCAATTGGCCCGGAAGCCCGTCTTAATTGGTCGCCAAGGACCATGCCCATGGCGGTCATCGAATTCGCGGAACTGACATCACTCTGGCTGACGTATTGTTGCTGAGTCTGCACCGTTTCGTTTGCCAGGCTCTTCAAAACGTTGAGATACGACACCGAAGTTGCGGTGCCCGGCGCGCGCGCCTCCGCTGCCAACTCTGGCCAACCGGCGGCGCGATACATTTCCTCAACCGCTTGGGCGGTTTGTGCTCCATAATCGCCGTAAAGCTGCCGCCGCGTCGCCTGACCAAGCTCCTGAATCGCCTGATCAGACCGGTTCGCCTTGAAATAGTCCGCGGCCGAGAAATACCACGGCAGCGCGTTGTTCGGCGACGAAGCCTTGAAGGCGTCAATCCACTTGCGCTGCTCGTCCGGGAAGACGCGGTTGGCGATCACAGCGAACTGCACCGCGGGGTCGCCCGGCGAGTTCGTCGCCGCCTCCCGCAGATAGGAGGGATCGTGACTCACTTGAAACGCCGCCAGGAGACTCTCGACGTTGCGATGGTTCTGCCGCAGGTAGGCCTCAATCTGCTCGCGCGGAAGATCGCGGTGCGCGGCGATGAAGTCCACGACCTGCTCAAAAGGCGATGTCTTGGCCGGCGGGTTGGTTGCAGTAACAGCGACAACGGCTGGTGCCGGCGGATTGGGAACGGCCGCAGGGTTCAATTGCGCAAGCTGGTTTGACAGTTCCTGGCTTGTGGCTTCGAACTCGGTGAGTTGCCGGCGCAAAGACTGGTTTTCCTGGCGCAGCTTCGCCTGGTGTTGCATGGCGACCGGCACTGCCACAGCGCCGACGAGAACGCCCCCGATGATGGCGGATTGGAGTTTGGTCATAGTCATCAATTTCAGGAAACCCGAAACGGTGCCCGCATTTCCCGCGGCGGTGGCCAGCGCGACCGCCGAGATGCCTGCCGCCAGACCGGCTGGTGCCGCTTGGATGGCATTCGCGGAGATCAACACCACCAGTCCGCTCGCGCCAATTGTCACGTTGCGTTTGGAGAAGAATTCACGGAGGCGTTCGACCGCCCGGCTCACGCGTTTTTGTGCGGCGTCATCCGTGGTCCCGAGCGCCTGACCGACTTCGCGCAGGGATTTGTTTTCGAAGTAGCGGAGCAGGACGGCGGCGCGATCCGTGTCATCCAGCGCATTCATGGCCTCGTCGAGCAGCGGTTCAATGCGCGTCCAGTCATCGGCGGTTGCGGTCGTGGCATTCATCTCAGAGGCGAGTCGTTCCCGCAATTGGCGGCGGGTTTCGCGGCGGACGACGTCTATGGCCGTGCGACGGGTCACCTGGTAAAGCCAGGCGGTAAGAATCGTGTCTGGGGCAAGACGGGCGGCCTGCCGGGCAAGATCGGCGAAAACGGACTGGGCGATTTCCTCGGCAAGTTCGGGTGAGCGGACCTGTCGTCGCGCCGCGGAGTAAACCAACCCAAGGTGCCGGCGGACGATTTCGGTGAAGGCGTCCTCGGCCCGCCCGTGGGCATACCGTTGCAGCAATTCCAGATCGGTTTCACTCATCTGTAAAACCCTATCGCCGCCAGCATGCAAAATCCGACAAAAAATCCCGGCGAGTCGCGTTACCAGCCTGGCCGGCGAGACTGCCGGCATTGTCCTGTTTTCCAACTTGTGTCGTCCGCGGTGCCGGTTCATGCTGCGCAAAACGCATAAGCAAGCCATGATTGCCATGAATAAGACTCCCGTTCGTCCCGGACTTTCCCGCCGCCGTTTTCTTGGCACCACCGCCACGGCCGCCGCCGCGTTCACCATTGTCCCGCGTCACGTCCTCGGCGGGCCGCGCTTCGTGCCGCCCAGCGAAAAGGTGAACGTCGCCATCGTCGGCGCCGGTGGCCAGGGTCGCACGAATATGCGCGGCGGACTGTTTCCCCTGTCGGACGTGCAGATTATCGCCGTGGCCGACCCCATCGAGCACGATGACCTCAAAGATTATTATTTCGGGGGCGTCGCCGGCCGGTTGCCGGTCAAGGCCGAGGCGGAGAAGCATTATTCCGAAAAGACGCCGAATTTTCACGTCGCGGACTACGAGGATTTCCGCGTGATGTTGGACAAGGAGAAGGCTGTGGACGCCATTCTCTGCGCCACGCCGGACCACGCGCACGCCATCGTGTGCGTGACTGCGATGCGGCAGGGCAAACACGTCTATTGCGAAAAGCCCCTCGCGCACAACGTCTGGGAGGCGCGTTTGATGGCGAAGGTCGCCCAGGAAACCGGTGTCGCCACGCAGATGGGCAACCAGGGCCATTCCGGCGACGGCATCCGGCAGACGTGCGAGTGGATCTGGGCCGGCGTCATCGGCGACGTGCGCGAGGTCCACGCCTGGACCAGCGCCAGCCGCTGGAACAAGAAATACTCCCATGGTCGGCCCGCCGAGGAGCCGGTGCCCGCGGGCGTGAACTGGGATCTCTGGCTTGGCCCGCGCGATCCGCGGCCCTACAGTTCGTGCTACACGCCGGTGAGCTGGCGCGATTATTGGGCGTTTGGCACCGCGCCCATCGGCGACTTCTTCTGCCACAACTTCGACGCTCCGTGCTGGGCGCTTGATCTCAAGGCGCCCACCAGCATCGAGGCTTACGCGGCGGGCGGCGTGGACGCGGAGATGGCGCCGCCGGGTGGCGTTTACTACTACCAGTTCCCCGCGCGCGGCAAAATGCCGCCGGTGAAATTCACCTGGTATGACGGCGGCATGCGACCGCGTCGCCCGGATGGTCTGGAGCCAGACGATGAACTCGGCGCCGGCGGCAACGGCACACTTTTCGTCGGCGACAAGGGCATGATCACCTGTCCCGGCTGGGCGGGGGATCCGCGGTTGCTGCCCGGCTCGCGGATGGACGACTTCAAGCGCCCGCCGAAGACGCTGCCGCGCTCCAAGGGCCATCACCGTGACTGGATTGACGCATGCAAGGGCGGCCCGCCGGCCAGCGCCAGCTTCGGTTACGGGGCGGCCCTCACCGAAATCGGCCTCCTTGGGCTGGTGGCCATCCGCTTGAACAAGGTGATGGAATGGGATGCCGCCGCCATGAAATCGCCGAACGCGCCGGAAGCCGAGCGCTTCCTCAAGGAAAGCTACCGCTCCGGCTGGGAACCGGCTTGAGTTCGGGACCGCCGGATCAAAGGCGGGCGGGCGCATCGCCTGCGCATCGCCTGCCCATCGCCACCGGCCCAGGCCCGCGCGCGGTTGCCGATGACAACCGGATGAATTATCTGTTGCTCATGCGATACCTGCTCTGGCTGGCGGTGCTGCTGGGCGCGCTTCTGACCAACGCGCAAATGATGGGCCTGCCTGGCACCGGCGGCGCAGTGATTCCGCGCGTTTATATGGCGCCCGGCTTCGGCCAAAACCAGTTCGGCGCGATGGGTGGCGGCTACGGTGGCGGTGGCATTTCTTATGTCACGCGACGAACGCCGATGATGAATGCCAACCTGCTGGCTGGCGAATTCTTTCGCACCGCCGGCGTGCCGCTGACCAACAACGCCACGTCGGTTGTCAACGGAACGCCGGCGCCGATGGCTCAACTTGCCGCCAAGCCGGCGCCGCCGGCGGCGATTCCAGCGGCGGCACCGATGGTTTGGGGGCCGCCACTGCCCCGCAACACACTGGCCAATGCGCCTGCCCCGGCAACTCAACCCGCGAGTCCTGCGGTTGGTCCGGCTGACACAAGGGCGGGGCAAAATTCCTTGGTCCAAACCAATCCCAACGCCAGCACGATGGCACCCGGCCGCGCGCCAACATCGGTCGTTCCGGTCAACCGCATGGCTGCGTGGCGCTCCGCGCATTGAGGGACACCGGCTGCGCATGGGGATGCAGTTGCCCGGCGGCGTCAAATCTGACGGCTCCAGGCGGGTCGTAATGTTTCGCCAACTGAATTCGCAAATATGGATTTGATGCTCAAAGAAAAGACGGCGCTTGTCACCGGTTCCACCGCCGGCATCGGCTTTGCCATCGCGCTGGAACTGACCCGCGAAGGCGCCCGCGTGTTTGTCAATGGCCGCACCGGCGCCCGCGTGGACGCCGCGGTTGCCAGGATTGGTCAAGTTGTTCCCGACGCGCGCGTGGCCGGCATTGCCGAGGACTTGGGCACGGCCGCCGGCTGCGAACGGCTGGTTCACCGGCTTCCCGCCGTGGATATTCTGGTCAACAACCTCGGCATCTTTGAACCCAAGCCCTTCGCGCAGATTGCCGACGCCGATTGGCTCCGTTTTTTCGAGGTGAACGTGATGAGCGGCGTGCGGCTGAGCCGGGCCTGCCTGCCAGGGATGAAGCAGCGCAACTGGGGTCGCATTGTGTTTATTTCCAGCGAGAGCGCGGTTCACATACCGGCCGAGATGATCCACTACGGGATGACCAAGACGGCGCAAGTCGCCGTGGCGCGCGGCCTGGCGGAAACTTGTGCCGGCACGGGCGTGACGGTGAACAGCGTGCTCGCGGGGCCGACCGCCTCGGAAGGCGTCACGACGTTCGTTGCCGAACTCGCCCGGCAGCAGAACCTCACGCCGGCTGAATTCGAGCGCGAGTTTTTCAACAGCGTCCGCCCGACGTCGCTGCTCCGCCGGTTTCTCCAACCGGAGGAAGTCGCGCGCGTCGTCGTGTTTGCGTGCTCACCTGCCGCCAGCGCAATCAACGGCGCGGCGCTGCGGGCCGAAGGCGGCGTTGTGAAGGCCGTTTTGTAATTCCTAGGCCGGCGCGTCGTCCGGCGGGGATTCCGCAGTAAGCCGGCTTGCCAGCCGTGGGGGCCGCGCAGGCATGGATGCAAGCACCCGGCAACAACGGCAAATAAGCCGCAACCTGAACGATTGTTTTATGCGACGATTCGAAGATCTCACCGAACGCGAAGTCCTTGCCCTGGCCATTTCCCTCGAAGAGCAGGACGCGCGCATCTATGACGATTTTGCCGAGGGCCTGCAGGAGAATTTCCCGGAGCAGGCGGAGAAGTTCAAGCAACTGCGCCGCGAGGAAGACGGCCATCGCCACCGGCTGCTCGACCTTTTTCGCAGCCGCTTCGGCGACCACGTGCCGCTGATCCGCCGGGAGGACGTGCGCGGCTTTGTGAAACGGCGTCCGGTCTGGTTGACCCGGCCGCTGGGGCTGAAGGCCGTGCAAAAACAGGCGGAACTCATGGAACTGGAAACGAAACAGTTCTATGAGGTGGCGGCGCGGCGCACCACGGACGCTGGCATCCGCCAACTGCTCGGTGACCTCGCCGAGGAGGAACGCCACCACGCAAGTGCCGCCGAGCGTTTGGGCGCAACCCGGATGAGCGAGGAAGAAACGGCCCAACAGCAACGGCTCTTTGTGTTGCAGGTGGTGCAGCCCGGTCTGGCCGGCTTGATGGACGGGTCGGTCTCCACGCTGGCGCCGCTGTTTGCCGCCGCGTTTGCCACGCACAACAGTTGGGAAACCTTTCTGGTGGGCATTGCTGCCAGTGTTGGTGCAGGCATCAGCATGGGGTTTGCCGAGGCGCTGTCCGACGACGGCAGCCTGACGGGACGCGGACATCCGTGGGCGCGCGGCCTGGTGTGCGGGTTGATGACGGCGCTCGGCGGGCTTGGCCACACACTGCCGTATCTAATACCGGACGTGCGCACGGCGACGGCGGTGGCCGTGGCGGTCGTGCTGGTGGAGTTGGGCGTGATTTCCTGGGTGCGGCACAAATACATGGACACGCCATTGTCCTCGGCCGCGGTGCAGGTTATGCTTGGCGGCCTGCTGGTGTTCCTAGTCGGCATCCTGATTGGCAGTTCGTAATCGGCGCGGCAGCTCATCACTCTTGCCAGAGCCGAACATTGCTGGTAAACATTCACCGGTGGTTGCGGGTGTGGTTCAATGGTAGAACGCGGGCTTCCCAAGCCTGAAGCGAGGGTTCGATTCCCTTCACCCGCTCCAACTTTTACAAAAACCTTCAACGCAATCGCTTGCAGTAATTCATTGTTTCATTAAACGCCCAACTGCGAACACTTCCACCGTTGTCAGGGTTGTTCAGGCTGGTTGGCGGAACGTGTCTTCAAGCTCGCATTCGACCGCTTGGAGTGCGGCGTCTGTGTCGGTTGACTGTTGCTCCAATGCAGTCTCACGCCATGCGCCCCGCAGACGCGCCGGGCGGGTGTCCGTGTTGACCCTCGCCAACAATCAAAGCTGCGGGAGGGAATTCGAGTGCGTCGGCTGTAGCTCTAATCAGGTCATTGCGACTAACCGGACCGCGGTTGGGCATGAGTTCCAACAGGACGCGCCCTACGGCAAAGGCGGTGAAGCAATCGTGCAAAAAGTGTAAGTGCGGAGGATGTCCAGGTTGTCCCCATAATAAAGCGTGCCCATGCGGCGGATCGTAAACACCGGCGCCTGCGGAGGCCACTGCCGGCAACATGGGCGAGGGAGGCGTTTTGGTGAGGCGTGCGCTCCGAGCGTGCCGTCGGGGGGCACGACATCTGGCGGTGGGCAGAAGACTGCCCGCCGCACCCTCCACGCCGCTCACGAATCAAATACGGCGGCTGCGCCTATGGGACCCTGCGTGTCACTTGACCGGCGCTGGCTGCGCGTCGCGGTCGAGCGCGAGCACCGACACCGGGTTGCGCCAGACACGGCAAAGCGGCTTGGTTGCGCGTGTGAACGAGGTTTCGGGCGGCGGGGTTGCCGTCGCGTAAATCCATTTCCCGCCGGTCGGCTGACGGAATTCAAACAACGGCACGACGGCGGACGAAGTCTTGCCTGAATCGTCAGCCGGCAGCGCGTAAAACTGCGGTTTGCCGCCGGCGGACGGTGTGAGTTGCAGGACGGTTCCCATTTTGTTGGGCACGGCGTAAACCGGAACCAACCCCTCGTGCGCGTAGCTCGGCGGAACCGCGAAGAAGGCCACGTTCACAATGCGCTGCCAGGCGTCAGCAGCCTGCACGCCTTCGCGCATCAGGTAGCCGGTCGTGCCGTCCGGGTTGGACACACGATAGACCGGCGCGGGCAGGGCGAGGCGTGGATCGGCGAGGTTCAGCCGATACATGATCTGGTTGTAGTTGTAGCGCGGCGTCGGCATCGGCGCGTCGGAAAATGTGTCGGTGTAGGTGCCCTCAAAATAAACGAGCCGGCCGCCGGCCTGATCGAAGAACGGGTGCTGGGTCGGGTTGTAAAAATTGTAGTGGTCGTGGCTGACGATTTTGCGCGCATAGACCCACGGGCCGACTGGCGAGTCAGCCTCGGCGAACCAGATTTCGCCCGCGCCCTGTTGCGCGATCATTACCCAACGCTGGTGAAACGCGTTCCAGCAGACGGAGCCGCCGTGCCCGCGGACCGGGGCATCCGTCTCGATGTCGCGCATTTGGAGCCAACCTTCGGACGGTTTCAGCGCGCCAGCCGAAACCAGTTTCGCCTGGTGCCGCTGGTCGAGGTAATCGGTGTTGGTTTTCCACGCGTAGCGCAGCGTTCCGTCGGCAGCGCGGTCCAGATTGGGTGCGGTGGCGTCGAAGCGTGCGCCGGCGCTCAGGCAGGTGAATGCCTCGTAGGTGGCGACGTTGGTGACGTGTGCCCAGTCTGCCTGCACGCGCACGCACGGCTGCGGCGACCAGCTCGGAAAATAGTAGTAGTCCTCGCCGCGAACCTTCACGCGAAACGGATGGCTGTCGGGGAACAGCGGCGCGTTCAAATCGAGTGGAACAAGCCGTTCGAAGTTTGTGCCGGCGTCATTGAACCGCACCAGCCAGCGCTCGGTCACTTCGCCGAGGCTCTTGTGCGTGTCGCAGCGGGCGAGCAATTGCTCCTCGCCGGCGGGATCGCGGACGGTCATCAGGCCGAACGTCCACTTCATGCCGGGTGACGGCCACCGGCACATGGGCAGGCTGAAGCCGGTCGCATCGGTGAAGTAATCCAGGTTCACGCCGACGCCGGGATCGAGTCCGCCGAAACCGGGCAATTCAGAGGTGGCGCCGGCCGTGCCGAAATGGCCGAGCGGATACGACGGCCGGTCGGTGTCGCCCCAGAACCAGTAGATTTTGCCGCGATACGGAATGGTCATCACCGTGTCCTGGCCGAGAACCTGGCCGTTTAACACCGGCTCGTGAATGGGGACCGGCCGGCCGGCGAGCACGCTGTCGCGGTAGATGCCTTCGCCGGTCACGCGGTAGAGCCGCTCGGCGATGTTCAGGCGTCTGACCTTCAACGTGACGCTGCCGCCGGGTGCCGGACGCAGCCGCGCGCCGCGGTAGCCAAAGCCGTCTTTCGGGTATTCGTAGCCGTGGCTTTTGACGTGAAAATAAACCTCGCGTCCCATCAAGCCGGGTTCGTCGAAGACGGCGAGGCCGTTGCTGTCGGTGTAGAGCGTGATGTGATTGACGGTGCCCAACTCGACCAGCGGGACGCCGCGGCCGGTTTGATCGTCCACCACCTGGATTGTGAAATAGTCCGCCGGCGCGGCGGACAAGGACCGAATTCCGCCGGTGACGAGCAGCCACACAATCACCAGCGCACCGGGGGGAGTCAGTATTCGGTGTCTGGCCGAAACCGGCTGGCGCTCGGAAAGGCGGGCGCGCGCCGCGTTTGGTTTACAGATGGCTGGCCACACGGCGGAAGTGATAGCCCATGATGGCAAGTTCCATGGCCTGTCGGAACTGCGCCGGGCGACGCAGCAGGGTGCCGAGGAAGAACTGCCAGTACGCGCGGCGGCCACGGTGCCACACGCCAAGCAGCCAGAAGGATTTGAAGAACGCCTGCGTGTCCGACCACGAGATCCGCACGCGCGGACCTTCCGGTTTGTGCTGCTTCAAGAAGGTGCGGATGCGCTGGTAGTAATTGCGCGGCTCGTAGAGTCGCTTCATCAAGTCGCGGTAGCCGTTGATGAGAAACTCGCGGTTCAGCTTTGGCCGGAAGTTCAGCGTGGCTTCGGTGTTGTTGCCGGTGCTGTCGGTTTCCAGGCGACCCTCCATTTTGAGGCGCTGGTAAAGGCGCGTCTGTGGCAGCGCATTGAGCAGACCCACCATCGCCGTCACCACGCCGGATGTCTGGATGAACTCGAACTGCCGCTTGAAGATGTCGTGCTTGTCGCTGTCGAAGCCGACGATGAAGCCGCCCATGACCTCCAGGCCGGCGCGCTGGAGCGTTTGCACCGTGGCGATGAGGTCGCGCCGGCTGTTCTGCAACTTGCGGCACTCGGTCAAGCTTTCCACCGACGGCGTCTCGATGCCGACGAAGACCTTCTTGAAGCCGGCCCGCACCATCAACGTCAGCAGATCCTCGTCGTCGGCCAGGTTGGCGGAGGCTTCAGTGAGGAAGCCCATTTCCGCGCCGGTGCGCTCGCGCCAGGCGATGATTTCGTGCAGCAGCGCGCGGGTGTCCCGTTTCTTGCCGATGAAATTGTCATCCACGACGAACACCATGTCCTTCCATCCACGAAGGCGCAGTTGCTCCAGCTCGGCGATGAGCTGGACGGACGACTTGGTGCGTGGCACGCGGCCGTTCATCACGATGATGTCGCAAAACTCGCAGTCGAACGGACAGCCGCGCGAGAACTGGACGGCCATCGTGGCGTAGTGGCGCAGGTCAATCAAATCCCACCGCGGCACGGGCACGCGGGTGATGTCCGGCCGCTCCGTCGCCTGGTAGGCGTGCTGGACCGTGCCGCGCCGTAGGTCTTCCACCAGCCGCGGCAGCAGGTCCTCCGCCTCGCCGAGCACGAAGTGTTGAATTTCCGGGAACGCCTGGTATCCTGTGGTGAAAAGCGGCCCGCCGGCGATGACCGGTTTGCCCAATTTGCGGCAGCGGGCGACGATTTCCTGGACCGATTGTTTATGGATGATCATCGCGCTGATCATTACGTAATCGGCCCGGCGCAGGTCGTCGTCGTGCAACCGCTCGACGTTTGTGTCCACAAGCTTCAACTGCCAGTCCGCCGGGAGCATGGCGGCGATGGTCAACAGGCCCAGCGGCGGAAAGGCGGCGCGTTTGGAGACGAAACGCATGACGTGCTTGAAACTCCAGAACGTGTCCGGCGTCTGCGGATAAACCAGCAAGATGTTCATTTGGTTTTGGAAGAATCGCCCTGAACCGATTGGCTCGGCGGCGTCGTTCGCGTCATTACCACTAGGCCCGGACCTGCCAGCGCGAAAGCAAAATCTGCTGCGTGGCCTTGCCACCTGAAAAGACCCCGAGACGGTCGCTCAAGCCCGGTTGCGGGCGTAGGCGGTCAGGGCGAGAAGGTTTGCCTCCGGTGTGCCGCGCGGCACCTCGCAACCCGCGCCGACGATGTAGTTTGGGCCGGCCTGCCGATGGCATTCGGCGATGGCGGCGGTGATGCTGGCCGGCGTGCCGTCGCGAACGACGTTCACCGGGTGCAGGTTGCCCAGCAGAACCTGGGTTGGTCCCATGTGCGCGCGGGCTTCCCCCAATGGCGATGGGTAATCGAGATCCACGATGTCGCACCCCAGACGCCCCATGCCGGCCAGGATGCGCCGCGTGTTGCCGCAGATGTGCAGGCGGACCTTGGTGCCGAGGGCGTGCAGGCCATCCACCAGCCGCTTTTCGAACGGCCACACGAATTCCTGGTAAATCTGCGGGCCGACCAACGATGCCGCGGCGTCGCCGACGCCGATCAGGTCCACGCCGGCTTCGATCTGCGCCCTGGCGAACCGCAGTTCCATCGCCACGATGAACTCGAACAACTCGGCGACGAACTTCGGATCGTCGAAGAAGTCGGTCATCAACGTGTTGATGCCGCGCAGATCGGCCGCCTCGGCGCACGGTCCCTCCACCCAGCCTTCAATGAGTTTCTGGCCGGCGACGCGTTCCTGGAACAGCGCCGCGGCACGCACGCGGTCGGTCATGCGCCCGCCGCCCAGCGGATCGGGCATTGGCAGGCGCGCGAGTTCGGCTTTGTCCGCCAGACGCGCCTGACTTTCGACGATGGCGGCCGGTTGATTTTCAAAGAATTCCACCTTGGCCCCGCAATCGGCGGCTTCGCGCGCCGGGTCGGAAATGCAGGAGACGTAGTCGAAATCAAATGTCTCCGCCGTGCGGAGCTGCGCTTCGACCAGCACCCGGTGGTCGGTGGCATAATCGCGATAGCGCGCGCCGATTTGGTCGGCGGCGAACATCATGGTGATGGGCATCAACGGCAGGTGATCCACCGGCCGGCCGGCCAGCCGGGCAAGAATGCGTTCGCGTCCGTTCATAAGCATCAAGTGCGACCGCCGGGGGAGAACTCTTCAAGAACTCTTCAAGCCGGCCGCGACGCAATCGTCCCCTTCCGCGTCGCCGCTGCCTTGACCGAAATCAATGGCGCGCGGTCTGCGGTTTGCCGAATATCCGTCGGGAAAGGCATTGCAATGAAGATTCATGGCCACCTGAATTTGGGTTTAACCGTCAAGCTCGTCCTCGTGGGCGCTTGCGTCCGCGCCGCACTGGCGGCCGATCTCAAACCCATTGACCTGCCGCCGCCGCACCAGTCGGGCGGCCTGCCGCTGATGCAGGCGCTCAAGGAGCGCCAGACGCGGCGCGACTTTCAGACCAACACGCTGAGCGCCCAGCAACTCTCCGACTTGCTCTGGGCCGCTTTCGGCATCAACCGGCCGGCGACGGATCATCGCACCGCGCCGTCGGCGATGAATTCCCAGGAGGTGGACATTTACGCGGCCACCGCCGGCGGATTGTTCCTCTACGAACCCGGGCCGCACCGGCTTCGGCCGGTTTTGGCCGCGGACCTTCGCGCCATGACCGACGGCGGCGATTTCTCCAAGGTGGCGCCGGTGGCCCTGATTTACGTGGCGGATCTCGCCCGCCTGACCAAGGCGAGTCCGGAGCGGAAGGAGTTCTACGCCACGGTGGACACCGGCTTTGTCAGCCAGAACGTGTATCTCTTCTGCGCCTCGGCGGGGCTGGCCACGGTGGTTCACGATCTGGACCGCGCGCCCTTGAGCCGCGCGATGAACCTGAGGCCGGATCAACGGATCGTTTTGGCCCAGGCGGTGGGCCATCCTGCCCCGGTTTCCCCTGCGCCGGCAACCGCGCGTCCGCGGTGAAAACGGCTCAAAACACCAAGCGCATCGAATTTCAATTATCCGCTACAGTTATGGCTTAAATTCCGGAGTTTGCCGGTGAAACTCCGATTCCCGCGTCTTGATGGCGTTGCAGCGTGGTGCTCCTCCGGGCGGCGGGCCAAATCGCCCGCCTGGCCGGTTGCCGCGCGGGAGAATGGAGCGGGGGCATGCAACGCCGGGCGTTCGTGATCATCGTTCGGCCGTCAGGCCGGCCTCGAAACGCACTTTTACCACCCCATCCATCATTGAAAGAGAAACGCATGACACTCAAGGTGTGGTGCGGAGCCTGGGCGTTTTGCTTCTGCCAAAAAGACGTGATCATCTCGTGACACGAATTAGATCATCCGAAGTTGACGTGAAGTGAGAGTCATGAGATTATGCTTGCCAAACGGCGCGGAGTCGGATTCTTCGCGGACACTGGCGGTGTCCAACCGTGCCGTGCGGTGCAATTAAACCATATCAGCCGAAAGGTTAACATGAAGCACCTAAGAAACGCAGCGCTGGGGGCGGCCCTGGCGCTGGCTGGCGCGGCTCAGGCTGCCATTGTCGTTGATGACTTCGACGATCCCAGTGGCGGCGTGAGTGCGACCATATCGAGTCCTCCGGGAGCCACGACCGTGAGCCTTGGGCCTACGACGGGATCCCTGCTGGGGACGCGGAACATCACCTACTCGGTCACCCCGAGTGGCGCAACGACTGATTCGATCAGCGTTAACACGGCCCCCTACGGGAGCTACCTCACCGAAGCGTCCGACAACGCCGGTTCACCCGACGTGAAGCTGAACTACAGCGGGCTCAACGTGAGCTTGACGGGCAATACCCTCACGCTGCACGACTACAACACGGATGCCAACGCCGAGTCGGTCCAGGCGTGGTTTGACACCACGGGCGGCACGCTGAGCAGCAGCGTGATGCCGGTGGCCGGCAATCACAGCGGCGACCTGACGCTGACGCTGTCCAACGGCGTCGGCGATCTGAGCCACGTGACCGGGATCCGGGTGGAAATCACGGGAGATCCGGGGGCGGATTTCCAGATTCACGCCATTGACGTGGTGCCCGAACCGCGCGCCTATGGCGCCCTGACGGCCCTGGGACTGCTGGGCACGGTCATCTGGCGGCGCGCCCGCGCCTAGGGCTGACCAGCCCTCGCGGCTGATCACGACCGTAACACACACACGCCGCAATCGCCCGATTGCGGCCTTATTGTCTCCGGGCGCAGTGTTGGGAAGTTCGACGCGGCACTGCCATGCCCGCATCCATCAGGGAACGTTGCCCCCGGTCATAGTCATAAGCAAGCAATCTCTTGACCATAAGTATGACTGTGATAGAATCCCTTCGTTGTCTGCGGTGCGGTGTTGTTTTTGGGGGCATTCGTGTGTCCGGCCGTGCCGCTGTGGTGACAACCACAAAGCACAGAAAGGGTAATATGAAGCACTTGAAACACATGGCGCTCGGCTCGGCCGTTGCATTGGCGGGCGTCGCGCATGCCGCGATCGTCGTTGACGATTTCAACGATCCCAGCGGGGGCGTGACAGCGATGATCACACAACCTCCAGGCCCCACGACCGTGAACCTTGGTCCCAATACGGGGGCGGATATCTTGGGGACGCGCAACATCACCTACTCGATCACGACGGGGGGTTCCAGCGTGGACTCCTTGAGTGTCAACGTGGCGCCCTACGGAAGCTATCTCGTGGAAGCGGCCGACAACTCGGGAACGCCGGACGTGAAATTGAACTACAGCGGGTTCAACGTGAGCCTGACGGGTAACACGCTCACGCTGCACAACTACGGCACGGATGCCAACGGCGAGTCGGTGCAGGCGTGGTTTGACACCACGGGCGGCACGCTGAGCAGTGGTGTGGTGCCGGTGGCCGGCAACCACAGCGGCGACCTGACGCTGACGCTGTCCAACGGTGTCGGTGACCTGAGCCAGGTGACCGGGATCCGGGTGGAAATCATGGGCGATCCGGGTGCGGACTTCAGCTTGCACTCGATCTCGGTGGTGCCGGAGCCTGGTGCCTACGGGGTCTTGACGGCCTTGGGGCTGCTGGGCACGGTCATCTGGCGGCGCGCCCGCGCCCAAGGTTGACCCCGCTTTCACGGCTGGCCGCAACCGCAATCCTCACACAGGGCCGCACTCACTCGATTGCGGCCCTTTTATGATGTTGAAGCGCCTGCCCGACACAGAGTCCGTTGCGCCGGCTGCCGGATTATTCCCAATCCGCCATCTGGACATCCGTCAGGACGAGGCTTCTTGATTAATTAGGCAAGTTAAAATTGACAATTAATTGCGCTGTGCGACTTTCCCACGCCTGCGGCGCGGTTAGGGTAACAAGCCGTTTGGTTTGGCCGTGCCGCCAGAGCAACCAAACAATACAGGTAATAAACATGAGATACCTAAGAAACGCAGCGATCGGGTCCGTCCTGGCGCTGGCCGGGGCCGCCCACGCGGCCATCGTCGTTGATGACTTCAACGACCCATCAGGGGGCGTCACCTACACCTTGAACAGCCCCCCTAACGTCGGAAGCGGCAGTGTCGCTGTCAGCACAACTGGAAGCATGTTGGGCGGTCAGCGTGACACGAGCTACACGGTAACCTACACGGCAGCGACGACTGCCAGTTTGGAGTTCAACACGGCCACCTCGCCCAGTCGGTTGACGCAGAGCGCGGGTGACTTTGCCACGCCCGACCTCTTCCTCAACTATGATGCGAATGGAGCCGGGTTGCATGCGAACCTCACATCGGCGTCCATGACGCTGAAGGACTTCCACACCGATCTCGCGCAGACGATCAACGTCTGGCTGACGACCAGCACGGGGAATTCCTTCAGTGCGTCGGTTCCGGTCAGTGCGGGATTCTCCGGTGATCTGACGGTCAACTCGTTCAGCACGGTGGGATCGCCTGACATCCATAACATCAACGGCATCAAGATTGAGTTCGACGGTGGAACGCAGGGTGTGGACTACAGCGTGCATTCCATCACGGTGGTGCCCGAACCGGGTGCCTACGGTGCCTTGGCGGCCTTGGGGCTGCTGGGCACGGTCGTCTGGCGGCGCGCCCGCGCCCAAGGTTGACAAACCTTCGCGGCTGACTACGGCCGCAACGCTCACACGCCGCAGTCGCACGACGACTGCGGCCTTTTAATTGCCGGAAATTGTTGACGGCTCCACCTTGCAGCGCGATCAGGGATATTACGCCGGGAGCCAGAAACGCCGATGTCATTGCCATGTCAAGTTGCCTGGCGCACGCAACGAACGGAAGCGGGCGCGCGCGGCTTGCCAGCGGCCGGGCGGGGCACTAATCTTGGCCCGCATGGAAAAAGTTGTCATCATCGGCACCGGATGCGCCGGCCTTACGGCGGCGATCTACGCCGCCCGCGCCAACCTCAGCCCGCTGGTATTGACCGGCGTCATGCCGGGCGGGTTGCTGACCACCACCAGCGCGGTGGAGAATTTTCCCGGCTTCCCGGAGGGCGTGGACGGCTTTGAGTTGATGACCCGGATGCAGCAGCAGGCCGAGAAGTTCGGTGCCCGCATCCAGTTCGGCGAGGTCGAGCAGGTGGACGTTTCCCGGCCGCCGTTCACCGTCACCGTGGACGGCGAGGCAGTCCGGACGCGGGCGCTGATTGTTGCCACGGGCGCGAGCCACCGGCATCTCGGGCTGGACAGCGAACACAAGCTGGAAAAGAAGGGCGTGACCTATTGCGCGACTTGCGACGGCGCGCTGCCGCCGTTTCGCAACCAGCCGTTGGTCGTGGTCGGCGGCGGCGATTCGGCCTGCGAGGAGGCGCTTTATCTGACCCGCTTCGGCTCGATCGTTTACCTGATCCACCGCCGCGACCAGTTGCGCGCCTCGAAGATCATGGCCGAGCGGGTTCTTGGTCATGCGAAAATCAAGCCGGTTTGGGACTCCGTGGTGACGGAAATACTGGATGTGAATGCCGGCAAAGTGACCGGCGTGCGGCTGAAGAATTTGAAGACCGGCGCGGAAAGTGAACTCGTGTGCGCCGGCGTCTTCGTCGCCATCGGGCACGAGCCCAACACCGGGTTGTTCAAGGGCGTGCTGAACCTGGACGAACACGGCTACATCCAGCCACAGCATGGCGCGGCCACGAATGTGGCCGGCGTGTTTGTAGCCGGTGATTGTGCGGACCGGACCTACCGGCAGGCGATCACAGCGGCGGGGATGGGATGCATGGCCGCCATCGAAGCCGAACGTTACCTGGCCGCGTTGGACGAGTAACATGCGGTTTCGGCCCGGCTCCGCCTGCGGCTTCACGGTTGCGCGCTTGCGCGGAGCCGTGCCCGATGGATGGTTCGGGCCGCTTTTGCGGGCGTGGAATTGCCGGAGAGGGCTTCATTTACGCTTTGTTTTCGGAGTAACGTTGGCATAATCCTGAGGAATGAAAGCGCGACGGGCCACCATCCAGCGCAACACCAACGAAACCCGCGTCGCGGTCCGGTTGAACCTGGACGGTTCCGGGCGGGCGGCAGTGCGGAGCGGCATTCCGTTTTTCGACCACATGCTGACGTTGTTTGCGCGGCACGCGGTCGTGGACTTGGACCTTCGCTGTGACGGCGATCTGGCGGTGGACGCGCATCACACCGTGGAGGATTGCGGCATTGCCCTCGGTCAGGCCGTGCTCAAGGCGCTCGGCGACAAGAAGGGCATTCGCCGTTACGGCACGGGATTCGATCCACGGAACCCGTTGACTGGAGAAGCATTTGTCCCGATGGACGAGACGCTCGCGCGGTGCGTGGTGGACTTCAGCGGCCGGCCGTTTCTCGTCTGGCGCGGACTCGATCGTCTTGCGTTCAAGGTCACGAAGATTGAGCAGCAGCAGGACGCTTCGAGTGCTTTTCGGTTCGGTCTGGCACGGGAATTCTTTCAAGCCTTTGCGAATGAAGCACGTTGCAATCTGCATCTGGAACTGCTTTACGGCGGCGAACCGCACCATGTTGTGGAGGCGTTGTTCAAGGCGTTCGCCAAGGCCGTGGATTTTGCCTGCCAGCGGGATGCGCGGATCGCGGGCCGCCTGCCCAGCACGAAAGGGAAGCTGTGAAACGCGGTGAATAGGGGCCGGATTGCCGCCGTCAAAAACCATGTCGAAGCAAACCGACTACCCGTCTGCCAGTGACGATGTGCTGGTGCGCCTGGCGCAGCGGGGCGACATGTGGGCCTTTGAAGAATTGGTGGCCCGGCATCGCGACAAAATCTACGCCCGCGCCTTCAGCATGGTCCGCAACGAGGATGAGGCGGTTGATCTTTCTCAAGAGTCATGGGTCAAAGCCTGGCAGCGAATCAAGCAGTTTCAAGGCGAATCCGGGTTTGCCACATGGATGACGCGCATCGTCATCAATCTTTGCCTCGATCACTTGCGGCGTCAGAAACGCTTGCGCGCTGAATCCATTGAACTGATGGACGAGGAAGGTGGCGTGGAGCGCCAGATGCCAGTGGTGGTTAACAACCCCACCGAAGGCTTGGAACGCGAGGAACTGCGCCGGCGGATTGACCGGGCCATGAACCAGTTGTCCGAGGCGCATCGGACGGTGTTGATTTTGCATGAGTTTGAAGGATTGGAATACAAAGATGTGGCCAAGCGAATGGGGTGTTCCATCGGCACCATCATGTCGCGGCTGTTTTACGCCCGCCGGCGGCTGGCGAGCCTGCTGGCGGAGTTGAAGGAAGAACGCTCATCATGAACCGCGAAATCGAATTACGATTGCAAGCCTGGGTGGACGGGGAACTTACCGGTGCCGAGGCTGGGGAGATCGAGCGCCTGATCGTCGCCGATCCGAACGCGCGCGCGCTGGCAACAGAGCTGGGTTGGACTCGCACTGCGGCGACGGCCGGCGAGCCGGAACGCAAGCTCGCCGAGCCTCGCGAGTTCTACTGGTCAAAGATCGAGCGCGCCATTCTTCATGCTGAATCAGGCCAGGCCCCGGAAGCTCATGGTTTGAGAACTTGGTGGCACCGATGGTGGCGGGTGGCGGCACCGGCGGGTGCCATCGCGGTAGTCCTGCTGGCGGCGTCGGTACCTGTCTTGCGTGGCCGCATCAATGCCAACGCGGGCCTGCGGGCGGAGGTTGAAAGCCCGCTGGACGACATCAGTTCTTTCACCTTTCGTTCCGAATCCGAGGGAATGACCGTGGTGTGGGTGGACAGCCACTAATGGCCGCTTGCAGAATGGCTTTTTTGCGGTAACAAACTGGACATGAGAATAAATGGCAGTCTGCGGTTCAACCTTTGGTTATTGGTTGCGGGTCTGGTCGCCATGGCGGGGAGCACTGCGTCGGTGGCCGATGCCGCCGTGGTAACCAAACTCAAGGCCCAGCTCATCTGGGGCACCGACGGAGAAAAGCCGTCCGAAAACACCTGCAAAGAACTCAACGAACCCCTCAAAAAGAAGCTGTGCCGGGTTTTCAAATGGAAGAACTACTTTGAAATAAGCCAGCAATCGGTGGTGCTGGCGGGCGAAACCAAGCGGCTGAAGATGAGCGCCAAGTGTGAGGTTGAGGTGCGCTCATTGGATGACAGTACTTTGGAGATCAAACTCTTCGGCGAAGGCAAGTGGACCAAAACGGTTCGGCAGTCGCTGAAGGCGCTCAACAAGGGGGAAATCGCCGTCATTGCCGGTGACGCCAAGGACAACATCAACGACGCGTGGTTTGTCGTTTTTTCCGTGCCGCACGACTGAGCCATTCACCTGGCCGGTGCCAGCACTGCTCCGTTTCCCGGTGTCTATTTTGCACAAGACTGAACACCGCTACAGCCACTACTAATCATGTTGTCTGGTTTGGTCTCCACAATTTATAGTGGCTCCTGAAAAATTAGGATTGTATCGGCCGGCACTCGGCCTATGCTCTGGCTGTTTGAATGCCCATGTGTTCGGCATGGGAAACATCCCTGCGGAGAGCGGCATGTAGCCCACGGAATATGGCGATTACACCAACCGACGACGGCAAATACGACGCTTCGAAAATCGACAAACTCGAAGGCTTGGAGGCGGTGCGCAAGCGGCCGGGCATGTATATTGGCGACCCCGATGAGCACGGCCTGCACCATTGCGTTTACGAGGTGCTGGACAATTCCATTGACGAGCACCTGGCCGGCTACTGCCAGCATATCCAGGTTACAATGCACGTGGATGGTTCGTGCTCGATCCGTGACGACGGGCGCGGTATTCCCGTGGACATTCATCCGAAGTGGAACATACCTGCGGTGGAACTGGTTTTGACGAACCTTCATGCCGGCGGCAAGTTTGGCCAGGGCGCATACAAGTATTCCGGCGGTCTTCACGGTGTCGGTGCCAAGTGCGTTAACGCGCTCTCCGAATGGTTCAAGGTGGAGGTGTCGCGCGACGGCAAGGTTTACTATATGGAGTTTGCCCGCGGCGTGACCGTGCGCAAACTCGAAGTGATCGGCAAATCGAAGCACACCGGCACGCTGATCACGTTCAAGCCCGACGCGGACATCTTCACGCTCACCACCGAGTTCAAGTTTGAAACGCTCGCCATGCGGTTGCGCGAACTGGCGTTTCTCAACCCCGGCATTGAAATTGTTCTTGCCGACGAGCGGGCGGAAAACCGGTCGGAGCGCTTCATTTACCGTGACGGCATCGAGGAGTTCGTCCGTCAGTTGGGCAAAAGCAAGCAGGTGATCCACCCCAAACCCATCGTCCTTGCCGGCAAACGCGAGGTTGAGGTCGAGGGCCGGCCCGAGGAGGTGTTTGTGGACTGCGTGCTCCAATACAACGACAGCTACAACGATCAAATCCTCTGCTTTGCGAATTCGATCTCCAACCCGGATGGCGGCACGCACCTGACCGGCTTTCGTTCTGCGCTGACCCGCACCATCAACCAATACGCCCGGAGCAACGAGTTGCTGAAGGAGAAGGACCCGGCCATCACGGGCGACGACGTGCGCGAAGGGCTGGTTTGCGTGCTCAGCGTCAAACTGCCGAACCCGCGCTTCGAGTCGCAAACCAAGGTCAAGCTCGTCAACACCGAGATTGACGGCATCGTTTCCTCCATCGTTTACGACGGGCTGATGACGTTCTTCGACGCGAATCCGTCGGTGGCAAAACGGGTTCTCGATAAATCGCTCACCGCCGCCCGCGCCCGCGAAGCGGCCCGCAAGGCTCGTGAAACCGTCCGCAAGGGCGCGCTCGCCGGCGGCGGGCTTCCGGGGAAACTGGCGGACTGTTCGGATCGCGATCCCGCCAACACCGAACTCTACATTGTCGAGGGCGATTCAGCCGGTGGTTCCGCCAAGCAGGGACGCGACCGCAAGTTCCAGGCGATCCTGCCGATTCGCGGCAAGCTGATTAACGTGGAGAAGGCCCGGCTCGACAAGGTGCTGCAAAATGCCGAAATCCGCACGATGATCACCGCCGTTGGCACCGGCATTGGCGACGGTGAGGGTGAAGGCTCCTTCAACCTTGAGAAACTGCGCTATCACAAGATCATCATCATGACAGACGCGGATGTGGACGGCTCGCACATCCGCACGCTGCTGCTCACCTTTTTCTACCGGCAGATGCCGTTGCTCATCCGCCAGGGTTTTGTGTATATTGCCCAACCCCCGCTCTACCAAATCACCCGGAAGAAGCGGGTGGAGTATGTGGATGACGACAACCAGTTAAGCAGGATTCTCATCCAGCTTGGCACCGAGGATGTCAATTTGCGGAACCTCGCGGACGGAACCGAACTGAACCAGAAGCAGCTCGCTGAAATCCTGGAGTTGCTCGTCGCGCTCGACAAATTCGACCGCGCCCTGCGGCGGCACGGCGGCGATTTTGCGGATTATGTGGAGCACCGGCACGCGCAAACGCATGAACTGCCGCGCCACTTGGTCAAGGTGCGCGACGGCAACAACGAGACGGTGCATTACTTCCATGCCGAGGAGGCGCTCAACACTTTTGGCGAAGAAAATCCGGACCTGGGCCTGTTCGGCGAGGAGGAAACGGACGCCGGCGGCGAGAAGCTCGGTGAAAAGAAGAGCGTCGAAAACAACGGCCATCACCGGCGCGCACGCCACGTTGAAATCCACGAGAGCAAGGCGATCGAGGGACTGCTTGTCAAACTCGCACAGAAAGGACTGCGCGTGGAACATTACGCCGCGCAGGACAAGCCGTTGTTCGAGTTGGTGGAGGGCGAAGGCGACCGAGCCCAGGTGAAGCCGCTGTTCTCGATCCCGGAAATCCTTGCCGGCGTGAAAGAGGCGGGCAAGCGGGGGCTTCAGATCAAGCGATTCAAGGGACTGGGCGAGATGAATCCGAAGGAACTTTTCGAAACGACGATGAACCCTGCGCGGCGCAAGTTGCTGCGCATCGATCTCACCGATGCCGTCGAGGCGGAGGAGATGTTCACCAAGCTGATGGGCGACGAAGTCGAACCACGCCGGCAATTCATCGAAGATAACGCTCTGAATGTGCGGAATCTCGACATTTGAATAATCGCTTGACGGATGTAGTCACATGTGACTACATTGCCCCCGTGAAGAAGAAGACTTCAATTAAGTACCCTGCGCCTATGCCATTAACACTCGAATTGAAGGAGGCCGTGGCAACTCCGGGAGTGGGTTTGTCCATTCCCGTGCGCGCGGCCAAGGCCAAGTTGTCGGCACTTTTGGAATTGGTTGCGACCGGCCAGGAAGTGACGATCACCAGCGATGGACGCCCCAAGGCGGTGCTTTCGCCGGTGGGCGCGCGCTCGCCGCGAAAAGTCTTCACCGGGACCCTCGAACATCTGAAGACCATGCCCGCGTGGCGTGGCGGGCCGACGGCCGAGGAGATCATCCGGCAGGATCGTGATGGACGTGGCTGGTAAACGGGCATGTATCTGGATTCCTGCATCTTGGTGAAGCTGCTCGTCGTGGAGCCGGACAGCGAATCCTTTGCCCGCGCCCTGGCCGGACAATCGCTGGTGACATCCGAGCTGGCTTACACGGAGATTTACTCGGCGTTGTGCGCCTGTGAACGCGCCGGGAGGATTTCCGGCGCTGATCTCCGGCGCGCCTGGCGGGAATTCGGTCAGCGGATTGCCGACGAAGAAATCCACCTGTTGCCTTTGAACTCGGTGACGCTTCGCAAGGCGGCTCAACTGCTCGAATATTGCCATGCGCAGGTGCCTTTGCGTTCGCTGGATGCGATCCACCTGGCCGCGGCGGACTTGTGCCAGGATTTTCCGCTGGCCACGACCGACGCCCGACTGCGGGCGGCCGCGCAAATGATGCGGTTTGATCTCTTTCCGCCGGTGGGAGAACCCCCGGCGCCTTGATTTTTTCCATGCCTGACGAACCCTCTCAATCGCCGCAACTGCCGCCGGACACCACGCCCTTGTTCGCCGCCAACGAAAAGGTCGAGAAAATCAATGTCGCCGACGAGATCAAGAACTCGTTCCTCGACTACTCGATGTCGGTGATCATTTCACGCGCGCTGCCGGACGTGCGCGACGGGTTGAAGCCTTCCCAGCGTCGTCTGCTATTCGCGATGAACGAGCTGGGCGTGCTGCCCAATCGCAAGCACATCAAGTGCGCCAAGATTGTTGGCGAGGCGATGGGCAATTACCATCCTCACGGCGACCAGGCCATCTATCCCACCTTGGTTCACATGGCCCAGCCGTGGGCCATGCGTGAAGTGCTGGTGGACGGGCAGGGGAATTTCGGCTCGGTCGAGGACGATCCCCCCGCCGCCATGCGTTACACCGAGGCCCGCCTTTCTCCGCTGGGCGCGGTGCTCATGGAGGACATGGACAAGGACACGGTGGACTTCGTGCCTAACTACGACGAGACGCGCACGGAACCCACGGTGTTTCCGGCCGCCTTTCCCAACCTCCTTGTCAACGGCGGCACCGGCATTGCCGTGGGCATGGCCACGAACATGGCGCCGCACAACCTCGGCGAGGTGATTGACGGGGTTTGCGCGCAGATTGACCACCCGGAAATCACAATCCCGCAATTGATGAAGCACATCAAGGGACCGGACTTTCCCACCGGGTGCATGGTGTGCGGGTTGGAGGGCATCAAACAGTATTTCACCACCGGCCGCGGCAGCGTGAAGATCCGCGGCAAGGTCGGTGTCGAGCAGCTCAAGGGCGGACGTGAGCAGATCGTCATCACGGAGATTCCTTACAACGTCAACCGCGCGGAACTGGTCAGCCGCGTTGCCGCGCTCGTCAACGAGGGTGAGGTCAAGGAGTTCAAGGACATCACCGCCGTTCGCGACGAGTCGGATGAAAACACGCGCGTGGTCATCGAGATCAAGCGCGATGCGGTTCCGAAGGTGGTGATCAACAACCTCTACCAGCACACCTCGCTGGAAACGAGCTTCGCCGTCAACGCGCTGGCCATTGATCACGGCAAGCCCAAGACGCTCAACCTCAAGGAACTCATCGGGTGTTACATCGAGCATCGCCGCGAGGTTGTCCTTCGCCGGACCCGTTTCCAACTCGGCAAGGCGGAGGAGCGGGCTGAAATTCTGGAAGGTTATCTCGTCGCGCTGGCCAATCTGGATGAATTCATCCGCATTATCCGCAGCTCCAAGACGCGCGACGAGGCCCGCGTGAAACTGCTCGCCTTCGAGTGGACGCGCGCCGTGGTCGAACACTGGGGCATTCGCGTTCGCAGCGAGGCGCGTCTTGTCAATGGCCGCTACGCGCTGACCGAGCGCCAGGTGGATGCCATCCTTGAACTGCGCCTCTACCAGTTGACCGGGCTGGAGATCGAGAAGGTGGACGCCGAATACAAGGCGCTGCTGAAGGTGATCGAAGACCTGCTGGACATTCTGGCCAAGGAAGCGCGCGTGCTCGCGATCATCAAGACCGAGCTGCTCGCCCTCAAAGAAAAACACGCCACCGCGCGCCTGACCGAGTTGGTGCCCGACGAGGGCGAAATCGCCATCGAGGATTTGATCGCGAACGAGGGCGTCATCATCACGATGACCTACAACGGCCTGATCAAGCGCACAAATGTCTCCTCCTACCGCTCGCAACGCCGCGGTGGCAAGGGGGTCATCGGCATGGCCACGCGCGAAGGCGCGACCGAGGAGGAAAACGATTTCATCGAACACCTCTTCACCGCCAGCACCCACGATTACCTGATGTTCTTTACGAACACCGGCCGCGTCTATGTCGAGCGCGTCCATGAAATCCCGGACATGGGCCGGGCCGCGAAAGGCCGCAGCATTGCCAACCTCCTCGAACTCCAGGCGGGCGAGAAGGTCGCCGCGCTCATCCGCGTGGAAAGCAAACTGGAGCCAAACAAGGAGGACGTCACCTGGCAGCAGCCCGCCTTTGTCCTTTTCGCCACCCAGCAGGGCACGGTGAAGAAAACCGCCCTCGCCGAGTTCGGCAATGTCCGCCGCGGCGGCATCATCGCCATCGGCATCGAACCGGGCGACACGCTGATTGATGTCAAGCTCACCAACGGCCACGACGAGGTGGTGCTCATCACCCGCGAAGGCATGAGCATCCGGTTCTCCGAGGAGGACGTGCGCCCCATGGGCCGGCCCGCCGCCGGCGTCCGGGGCATTGCCCTCGACTCGCACGACGCCGTCGTCGCGCTGGCGGTCGTGGACCCGAATGCCACGCTGCTCGTCGCCGGCGAAAACGGCGTCGGCAAGCGCACTGTCTTCGAGGAATACCGCAGCCAGTCGCGCGCCGGCAAAGGCATCATCACGATGAAAACCACGGAGAAGACCGGCAACGTGGTGGGTGCGCTCACGGTCCACGGCAACGACGAGATCATGTTGCTTACCGCCGGCGGCCAGATGGTCCGCATCGCCGTCCAAGGCATCCGCGAAATTGGCCGCAACACGCAAGGCGTGAAACTCATCGAACTTGAAGCGAACGACCGCCTGCAGGCCATCGCGCCGGTCATCAGCGAAGAACGCGATGACGACGAGGCCGCCGCGCCGGCAACGCCACCGGCCTCGGCTTGAGGCTGGCGCAGCCGCGGCTTGTCAGCGTCCCCCGGCCGGCTAGAACTGACGCATGAACGTGACCGCGCAAGTTTCCTGCCGGTGGTGGTTTTCAATCCTCATCCTTGCCGCCTTGCTGCTGGCGGACTTGCCTGCTGTGCGCGCGGCCGATTCGCCAGTCACGCCACCCCCCGCGTGCGGCCAGGTCTTGTTCCAAGACGATTTCGAAGGCGCCAGTCCGCTGGCGGATTGGACCGGCTCGGCCCAACTCGCCACGGGCTTTCAAAGCGAACATGCCGTGGCGATTACCGTCAGCGCGCCGGGGCAGACGGCGGTTATCCAGAGAAAACTGCCTGTCGCGTTGTGGCGCGGCTGCACGGTCCGTGGCACGGCGATGCTGCGGGCTGAGGGCGTCAGCGACAAACCGAACGCGTGGAACGGGGTCAAGTTCATGCTCGCCTTGGAAACGCCGGACCGCAGGCTTTGGCCGCAAGCACCCATCGAAACCGGTTCTTTCGACTGGCGCCGCGCCGCCTTCTCCGTCCGCGTGCCGACGAACGCCACTGCGGTGACGCTTTGCCTTGGCCTCGAACTCGTGACCGGCCGGGTGTGGTTTGACGACGTGAAATTCACCGTGGTCAAACCGCCGTCGCCGCTCAAGCCGTCGCCGCGGGCCGGGCCGGTTTTCAAGGGACACAACCTGCCGCGGCTGCGCGGCGCGATGGTGTCGCCGCAGATTGACGCCGCCAGCCTGCGCGTGCTGGGGCGCGATTGGAATGCGAACCTGATTCGCTGGCAGCTTGTCCGCCCGGCGCGTCCCGGCGCGGCGGAATCGCTCGACGATTACGATGCGTGGCTGGACGGCGAGCTGCAACGGCTTGACGCCGCGTTGCCGGAATGCGAGCGCGACGGCCTGCTCGTGGCGTTGGATTTGCATTCGCCGCCCGGCGGCAAGGGCACGGACGGCGGCTACTTCGGCGCGGATGGCCGGCTGTTCACGGACCGGCGCGTGCAGGACAAGTTTGTGGACGTGTGGCGGCGGCTGGCCACGCGTTACCGCGGCGACAAGGCGATCTGGGGTTACGACCTCGCGAACGAGCCGGTTGAGGAGTTTGTCGAGGAAGGCTGCGATGACTGGCATGACCTGGCCGAGCGCGCGGCGCGGGCGATTCGCGCCATTGATCCAACGCGGGCGATCATCGTCGAGGCGCCGCCGTGGGGCGGACCGTCGAGCCTGGCGGATTTCACGCCGCTGGCGGTGTCGAACGTGGTTTACAGCGTTCACATGTATGAGCCGATCGCATTCACGCATCAGGGTGTCTTCCGGAACACCGCGCGCACGTTCCGGTATCCGGGAGAAATTGACGGGAAGTATTGGGACAAGCACGCGTTGGAAGAAACCCTGCGGCCGGTGATTGAGTTCCAGCGCGCGTGGAACGTCCACATCTACGTCGGCGAATTCAGCGCGATCCGCTGGGCGCCTGGCGACAGCGCCTGCCGCTATCTGGCGGACGTGATTGAGATTTGCGAGGAACACGGCTGGGACTGGAGCTACCACGCGTTCCGCGAGTGGCAGGGCTGGAGCGTGGAGGTTGGCGGGGACCGCAACGACACGCAGCCGGCGGCGACACCGACGGATCGTGAGCGGTTGCTGCGCTCCTGGTTCGTGCGCAACCAGAAGCCGAAGCGGTAGCGCGGCGGCCCGAATCGCATTGCGCGGTGGGCGTTCCCGGCTAGATTCCAATTGTGCAGTTCCGGAGTGAGAGCCGTCCTGTCCTGTGGTCGCGATGCGCGGTTGTGCTGGCGTGTTGGCTGGCGGCGGCCCTCATGGGGGAAACCCTCTTTGCCGGTTTGGCCAGCCACTCCCCGGCTGTGCCCGTCGCCACCAACGATGTTCCCGCTCCGCCGCCGGTGAAATTGCCGCCGGTGCCCGGCCAGTTGCTGGTGCGGTTTCGCACCGGTGTCACGCTGGCACGGCGTGCGGACGTGCTGGCAAACTCGCGGGTGACCGTCCGGTCGGTGCGCGGCCTCGGCTCGCGTCGCCTTGCCGCGGCAAATCAAAACCGGCCGTTGCGCGATTCGGTCTTCGACCAGTTGGTGGTCGTTGAGCTGGCAAACCCGGCCGACGCCGCCGGCGCGCTGGCGCGGTTGCGGCAGAACCCGGACGTGCTATACGCCGAGCCAAACTTCCGCCTGCACATCAGCGAGACGACCGCCGTCGTCCCGAACGACTTTGACTTCGATCTCCAGTGGAGTTTCCACAACACCGGGCAAAACGGCGGCACGCCGGGCGCGGACATCCACGCGCCGGAGGCGTGGGCGCTCGCCACCGGGGACCGCGCGGTCAAGGTGGCCGTGATTGACACGGGCATTGATTACTTTCATCCCGATCTGGCGGCAAATCTCTGGATCAATCCGGGCGAGGTGGAAGGCAATGGCGTGGACGACGACGGCAACGGCTACATTGACGACGTCCACGGCTACGACTTCGTCAACGATGACAGCGATCCGATGGACGACAACATGCACGGTTCGCACGTCGCCGGCATCATCGGCGGCGTCGGCAACAACGGCCTCGGTGTGGCGGGCGTTTGCTGGCAGGTGAGCCTGATGGCGCTGAAGGCGTTCGACCAGGACGGCAACGGCACCGTGGATGGCGTCGTCGCGGCAATCCATTACGCCGTCGCGAACGGCGCGCGGATCATCAACGCGAGCTGGGGCGAGCCGGACCCCAGCCAGGCGCTGGCCGAGGCCGTGGCCGAGGCGCACGCGGCGGGCTTGATTCTGGTCGTCGCGGCGGGCAACAGCCAAAGCAGCCGGCTGCCGTATCCGGCGGCGTATCCGGAATCGGTCACCGTCGGCGCCCTGAACAACCGCGATCAGCGCGCGTTCTTCTCGAATTACGGACCGGGAGTGACCGTGGCGGCGCCGGGCGACAGCATCTATTCCACCATCCCCGACAACCGTTACCAGTCGCTCAGCGGCACCTCGATGGCCGTGCCGCACGTGGCCGGCGTGGCGGCGTTGATTTTGAGCCGTCACCCGGAGTTTACGAACACGCAAGTGGAAACCATCCTGCGCAACGCGGTGGATCCGATCATCCCCGACCAGCCGCTGGGCGCGGGCCGGATCAACGCGGCCAAGGCCGTGGCCGTCAAGACGCCGCTGCCGGACGCCCGCCTCCAACTGCCGTCGGCGGTTCACGGCTGGCTGGATGCCTATGGCACCGCCGCCGGCGCGAATTTCGCCGGCTACACGCTGGATTGCGGTCCGGGTCTTTACCCGACGAACTGGATGGCGTTTTACACGGGCACGACGTCGGTGACCAACGGTGTGCTGTTGACCGACTTTTCAACTGCCGTGCTCGCCGACGGTCAATACACGATCCGCCTCACCGTGCATGACACGTTGGGACAAACCGCGGCGGACCGGGCCGTGGTCAACGTGCAAAACATCCACATTGCCTCGCCGATGAACAACGACGTGCTTCGGGCCGGCGATCCCGTCGCGATCCAGGGCACCGTGTTCGGTCCCGGACTGACTTATACCATCGAGCACGGAACCGGAGCTCGGCCGCAAACGTGGTCCAGCGACGGCATCACGCTGTTTCGCGGCGGCACCCAGGAAGTGGTGGAAGGATTGCTTGGCTCATGGGACACGACCGCGGTGGCGACGAACGAATTTTACACGCTGCGGATGACGGTGTTTTCGCAAGGCCAGCCCGTGGGCACCAACTTTTCCCGGTTGATTTACCTGGATGGGCGGCTCCGCCCCGGCTGGCCGCAGTATTTGCCGGTCGTCGGCGATTATCCCACGAATGACTGGCGCCAGGTGGTGGTGGCCGACCTCGACGGCGACGGGCGCAAGGAAATCATCCGCGTGGATCCGGGGCCCGCCGATGGCAATCCGTCGCGGCTGCTCGTGTTTGACCGCAATGGCCGCCTCCGCTGGTCCCGGCCGCTGGGCAGCGGCGATCCGGCTTATGATCTGCCGGCGGTGGGCGACGTGGACGGCGACGGCCAGCCGGAGATTTTCACGGACACCGGGACGCCGCCGCAATGCTTCGCGTTTCATGGCGACGGCACGCCACTGGGCGGTCAATGGCCCGTGTCACTCGAAGCCGGCGGCCTGGCCAAGGTGCTGGTGGACCTCCGTGGTGACGGACAGGTCGAGTTGATCGGTCTTTCCCAAGACACGGTGACGCGCGGCAGTCAGGACTTTCGCCAACTGGTCGTTTATGACACCGCCGGCAATTTGCTGCGAAAATGGGAGTTCCCAGCATGCGATCTCGCGGTGGACGCGCCGCGGCAGTTTCCCGCCGTCGGCCGGCTGCTCAACGGTCCCGGCCTCCAAATCGTCGCCGTCACCGGCTGCAACGAAATTTCCGCTTTCAGCCTGGATCATCCCGCGGGTCCGATCTGGCGCGCGACGACACAGGGCAACATATTTGGCTCGCCGGTCATCGGCGATGTCATCGGCGATGGCGGGAATGAAGTGGTCGTTGCCACGTCGGACCCGCGCGGGGCGCTCAACGCCGGCACCCAGGGCGGCGTGTATGTCTTCGACGCCCGCGGCAACGTGCTGCCCGGCTGGCCGGTGCTCGTGCAGGAGTCGTTTGTTTCCACGCCGGCGCTGGCCGATTTGAATGGCGATGGCGCGCTGGACATCATCGTTGCCGACTGGAACCAGCAGTTGCTGCACGCCCTGCGTTTCGACGGGTTTGAACTCGGTGGCTGGCCGGTCGGGCCGGTGACGCCGACAAGCGTAAAATCCGATCCTGTCGTCGGCGACGTGGACGGCGACGGCTGGCCGGATGTGGTGATGGCCTCGCCGGGCAAACAGTTTGCCGCGGTGCTCACCGGAAACACCAGCATCGTGGGCGGGATCAAGGCATGGAACGCGGTCGGCCAGGAGATTGACCTGAACCCGCGGCCGGACCTGACGGCCCTGATCGCAGAATCGAGCGGCGGCGCGCAGTTGAAAGCCGGGCCGGCGACCCTGGCCGACCTCGACGGTGACGGCCGGCTGAGTGTGGTGGCGACGACCGTGGACGACGCTTCCTTCTCGTCGGACGAACCGCGATCCGTCCGGAAGCAGCGTTACAGCATTTACGTCTGGGATTTGGACGTGACGAACAACCCGGCGACGATGTTCTGGCCGGCCTTCCAGCACGACCCGCAGCACACTGGTTGGCGGCCCTCGCCGGAGGCGGTGGACCAACCGCCCGTCGTCACGGGCATTCCGGACCAGACCATCGCCGTCGGCGGCGCGTTTCAGCCGATCGAGCTGGACCATTTCGTGACGGACCCGGACAACACCCCGGACCAGATGACCTGGTCGGTGACGGGCAACACAGACTTGCTCGTGAGCATCAGTCCGGAACGGGTTGCGCAGATCACGCCGCCGCGGCCGGATTGGATCGGCCGGGAGCAACTGGTTTTCACCGCTCGCGATCCGGCGGGCCTGACGAGCACGGTGGCGGCGGTGTTCACCGTGTTGACCCATTACACGCCGCCGGTGGCGAACGACGATGCGGTCACTGCGCCCGGCGGAACGCCGGTGGAAATTGCGCCGCTGGCGAACGATGTCAGTCCGCTGCGTCTGCCGCTCACGCTGGTGGATTTCAGTTTTCCGTTACACGGCAAGGTGACGCGCGCCGGAACGAATGAGTTGCTCTACACGCCAAACCAGTATTTCAGCGGCGACGACAGTTTCACCTACACGGTGTCAGACGGGCAGGGCGGCATGGCGATCGGTCGCGTGACGCTGGTCATCACGCCGGTTCAATATCCGCCAGTGGCCAATCCAGACACGGCCATCACGTTGGAAAACGTGCCCGTGGTGGTTGATGTGCTGACCAACGACATGGATCCCAACGGCGACACGATCAGCCTCCTCAGTGTCGGTTCGCCCACCAACGGCACCGTTGCCATCCAGCCGGACACCACCTTGTTTTACCAGCCCGCCACGAATTTTGCCGGCCTGGACGGTTTTGATTATCTCATCACCGACGGCCACGGCAACTTCGCCACCGGCGTGGTGCAGGTGATGGTCAAGCCCGTGGCCGCGCCGCCCACGATCCAGGATCAGTCGGTCACGCTCAACCGCAACACGCAACTGGACATCGTTTTTCTGGCGACCGATCCCCAGGGCTGGCCGCTGACGTTCACGGTGGTCAAGGGACCCGACCACGGCGAACTCTGGGCCTACCCCACGATCGCCACCTACGTTCCGAAGAAGGGCTACGCCGGGCCGGACGATTTCACCTATCGGGCGAATGACGGCATGTTCGACAGCCCGGCGGGCAGGGTGAACATCAACGTGCTGCCGGTGAACAACCCGCCCGTGGCGTCGGATCAAACCGTCGTCGCGCATGTCAGCCGGCCGCGGTCAATCCAGCTTGACGTGACGGATGCGGACGACGACCCGATCCAGACGCGCGTCGTGAGTGAGCCGACGCACGGCACGTTGACAGGCAGCGGCACGAACTATGTTTATACTCCTGTGCCCGACTATCTCGGTCCAGATTCGTTCAGCTACCGCGCCAACGACGGTCAGGCGGACAGTGCCACGGCGACCGTCATCATCACCGTCACCGACAAAAACACGGCCCCCCAGGCCACGGATGCGTGGATACAGTGTGACCTGAACACGTCCACAAACATCGTGTTGCAGGCTGGCGATGTGGAGGGTGACCCGCTGACGTATGTCATCGTCACCGAACCGCGGAACGGCACGTTGAGCGGCACCGCGCCCAACCTGGTTTACACGCCGAAGCACGGTTACATCGGGCCGGACCGCTTCACCTTCAAAGCGAACGACGGCGCACTCGACAGCGGCCTGGCGACCGTTTACATCAGCGTGAACCCGCCCAACCAGCCGCCCGTGGCGCAGGACCAGTCCGTGACCGTGGTCGAGAACACGCGGACGGCCCTCGGGCTGAACTTACAGGATGCCGACGGCAATGCGCTGCATTGTGCGGTACTCATCGGGCCGCAAAACGGCCGGATTTTCGGCCGCGGCACGAACTACACGTATCTCCCCAACCCAGGCTTCCTCGGCACCGACGATTTCACTTACAAGGCGTGGGACGGCTACGCCTACAGCGACGTGGCGACCGTGACGCTGAACGTGGTGCCGCCGACGCCGCCGACGCCGCCGACGCCGCCGGTGATCGTGGGCATCACGCCGTTGAGCGATGGCACGGTGCGCCTGGTGTTGAGTTTCCCCGCCGGCATCACGCTGGCAATCCAGTCGTCCACGAACCTGGTTGACTGGACCACCATTGCCACGCTGACGGCGCCGAACACGGCCTTGACCTTGACCAACGCGCCGGACTTGCCGGCCATTTTCTACCGCGCGGTGGAGAGTCCGTGAAGTCGTGCGGCGGCTAGCGTTTCGTTGCGTTCTTGGTGAACGTGCTCACCGGCTTCCTGATGCCGGCCGCCTTGACGGCTTCCACCACGTCCAGGAAATCCTGCACGCTGGCGTCCCGGTCGCTGCGAATGGCGACGGCCGTGTTGGGATCCTTGGCGGCGCGCGCGGACAACTCTGTCCGGAGGGCGGCCAGCGTGACTGGCGCCTCGCCGATGAAGAAACGCGACCCGTTGGTTTCCCTGGCAATGGTGATGACCGCCGTCTCGGATTGCGACCGGCCCTCGCGGCCCTCGCGCGATTCAGGCAGGGTCAGCTTGACCGCCGGCTGCTGTTTGAAGGTTGTCGTCACCATCAGGAAAATCAGCAGCACGATCAGGATGTCAATCAACGACACGATGATGATCGGCGGCGGCGAGCGGTGTTTGCGTTCGAAGAAGCGCATCGCGAGGGGGCAGTGCGTTATTCCGTCGTCACTTTCGAGAGTCCCTTCACCGCCGGCTCCTTGGGCGCCGGTCGTTTCAGCCGGTATTGACGGCGCACAAAATCGTCCATCATGGTTTCCATTTCCACGGTGAGCGTCTCGACGCGCTTGGTGAACGAACTCCAGAAGACCAGTGACGGGATGGCGATGAGCAGACCCATGAGGGTGGTGTTCAGCGCGATGGCAATGCCTTTGGCGAGCACCGCGTTGTCCGCGAGACCGCTGCGGCCCAGATCGCCGAACAGCGTGATCAGTCCGTGCAGCGTGCCCACCAATCCCAGCAACGGCGAGATGCCGACGATCACCTCCAGCACCACCAGCCCGCGTTCGAGCAAAACCACCTCCTGCCGCGCGTGCGTCTGGATGGCGTCCTGGTTCTCCACCTTCGGCAAGGACAGATGCTCCACGGCCGTCAGCACCAGGCGGCCAAGGGGGGACGGTTGCTGCTGGCAGGCTACTTGCAGCACGGTCAGATCGTCCTTGCTCCGGCACCGTTCGAGGGCGTCACACACGCCCGGCGGCACCACCTTGTTCCGCCGCAGCGCCAGGCCACGCTCGATGATAAACGTCAGGCTGACGATGGAAGTCAGCACCAGCAACAGCATGAAGGGACCGCCGGCAATCAGGAATTGAATCATAGCAATTGGGAGCGCACATCCGGCATCGCCGGCTCAATAGTAAAAGGTGAACACCACTTCGCGGTAATTATCCCGCAGCATTTTCCGCATCTCGGCCGGCCACTTGTCAAACGGCGCGGGCTTCTCCACGGCCCACTGGCAGAGCAGGGTGTAAAGATCGCCCACGTCCGAATTCACCGTGCTCATATCTGTGATTCGCCCGTCCACGGTCAGGCGAAACTTCAACGTGACCTTGCCCATGCGGTCCAGCGTGTAATGCTGTTCGTCCAGCAATTGATACCAGCATCGCTGGACCGCCGCGATGAACTTGGCGTCGTAGTTGCCAAACGGACTGGCCCGCACGTCCAGCGAGGATTGCACGCTGAACCGCTTGACGCCGCCGTCTTGTTTGAGCTTTTCGCCGAGCGTGGCGCTGTCCGGGTTTTGCGCGGCCTGCATCATGCGGGCGGCCGCCACCGTGCGTGGCCGCACGTGCTGCGGCGCCTGGGAGACTGATTGTGCGGTCACGACGCGCGGCGTGACATCCGCCTCCAGACCCGGCGGCGGTGTGGGCTTGGCCATGGCCAGGTCGCCGATTTCCTGCTTCTCCACGGCTGGCGTGACCGGCTTGGGATCCGCCGTCTGGACCTTCGGCGCAGCTTTGGGCGGCGCGGGCTTTTGCGCAATTTCACGGGCCGGTTCCGGCGGCGGTTGGGGCCGGGTTTGGGCTTCCGCCGCCGGCGTGGGCGGCCGCGGTGCCGGTTGCAGCGGATGCGCGACGTTGGGATTGGCCCGCACCGTGGAGGCCGTCTTCATGACCTTGTCCTGCTTGCCTTCCAGTTTCGCGGTCGGGGTGTTCCGGCTGGTGTCCGGATTGCCGGCCTGGGAATTCACCGGCGAGTAATAAGGGGTGTTCTTGGGCGCTTCCTCCGTTGCCTGGGACGGGTCCACGTCCACGAACACCAGCGGAATTTCCGGGACTTCCTCGGTTTTTTTGACCTGGGTCTTGGGCGGCGGCGGGGAGTTCCTGGCGGTCAGCTTGGCCACCGTGGCCGGACTCAGGTTCATGGCCCGAGCCAGCGCCAGCAAGGGGCTAAAGCGCCAGAGGTCCAGCCGGTTGCCGACCTCGATGAAGCCAAACAGAAAAAGGTGGCAGGCAATGGAAAGCACAAAGGCCCGCGCGATCGGATTCATCGTGCGGGGCCAACGCCACTCCAACCTTTCCGCCAGTAACATAGATTTCGGACAATGCCGCAGCGTGCTTACGGCGGCAACCGGAAGTTGCACCGCCGAAGGTTCAAGTGTGCCGCCACGCCAGTGAAACACCAGTCCGATGATGGAGTTACGGAGTGACCGGCATGGCAACGCCGGGACGGCCACCGCCGGCCATCAGGGCTGGCGGAAGGTGATGCGGGCTTTGTTCAGGTCGTAGGGTGACATCTCGATGTTCACCTTGTCACCCACGCTGATGCGGATGAAATTCTTGCGCATCTTGCCTGAGATATGCGCCAGCACCTCGTGTTTGTTGGGTAACGCCACCCGGAACATCGTTCCTGGCAACACTTGCATTACCGTGCCAATCAGTTGAATAGGCTCTTCTTTGGCCACACCTGAAATCCTTCGCTGTGGTCCCTGACCACTTGCCGTTTGCTTTGGGCCGTCCATTTCGTGGACGCGCCGGACATCAGAGACACACACTGGGCAAATTGGGCAAAGGAATCAAGCTCGTTCTGGCTGACCCACATCGCTGCGACCGCCGGCTTGCCGCCCGCGTCGCCAAACCCGCCGGTCAGAAGATTGGCTCGCCGGAAACCTGCGTCAGGCCACGGTATTGCGCGACCAGTTGCTTGGTGGCCTCGCCCGGGTGGCCGGTTCCGATGACACGACCGTCCACCTTGACGATGGGGATGATTTCCGCCCCCGTGCCGGTCAGGAAGCATTCGTCCGCGTTGAAGACATCATAGCGCGTCAGGTTCGGTTCGCTGACCTTCATGCCAGCCCGCGCCGCCAGTTCCATCACCACGCCGCGGGTGATGCCGTAAAGCGCCCCCGCGTAAAGCGGCGGCGTCAGCAAGTGCCCGCCCTTCACGATGAAAAGATTGTCGCCGGTGCATTCGGCCACGTAACCCTCGGCGTTGAGCATGATCGCCTCTTCCACGCCCGCATTGTTCGCCTCGATCTTGGCCAGGATGTTGTTGAGGTAATTTAGCGACTTGATGGCCGGGTTCACCGCGCTGTGCAGATTGCGCGTGGTCGGCACGGTGACGATGGCCATGCCGCGCTCGTAAAGCTCCGGCGGGTAAAGCTGGATTGTGTCCGCGATGATGATCACGGACGGGCGCTGGCAGCGGTTCGGATTCAACCCCAGCGTGCCGATGCCGCGCGTCACGACCAGGCGGATGTAGCCGTCGCGGAGATTGTTCTCGCGGCAGGTGGCCACGACCGCCTGCGTCATTTCCGCCGGCGTCAGCGGAATCGGCAACAGGATGGCCTTGGCCGAGCAATACAGCCGGTCAATATGCTCCTTCAACCGGAAAACCCGCCCGTTGTAAGCGCGAATACCCTCGAATACCCCGTCGCCGTAAAGCAACCCGTGGTCGAACACTGAAATCTTGGCGTTTTGTTCGTCAAGATACTGGCCATCGATAAAAATTTTCATGCCGCGGCCGCAACCGTAAGCAAGCCCTCCCCGGCGTGCAATCCTTTAGGCGCGTGACAACCATTTTCTGTCGCGGCGAAGATCTCAGTCGCCGGCGGATCGCGGAAGGCTCGCCGGCCGCGCGCGGCCAGCCGCCCATGTCCGCAGCCGTTGCAGGTGCTCGGCCATGGTGCGTGCCAGCGGCACCGTCTGCCCCAGCACCAGTTGCAGATCTTCGGGCGCCAGTTCGCGGCCGGCCGCAAACGCCTCGTATAGCGCGCTGATCACCGCCTCCTCGATCTCTGCGCCGCTGAAGTCCCGGCTTGCTGCCGCCAGCGTTTCAAGGTCGAACCGTTCCGGGTTGCGACCGCGTTTGCGCAGATGAATCGCGAAAACATCCCGGCGCTCGTCGGTGGCCGGCAGGTCCACGAAAAAGATTTCGTCGAACCGCCCTTTGCGCAGCAGCTCCGGCGGCAATTGTGAAATGTCATTGGCCGTGGCGACGACAAACACGGGCGCCGTTTTGTCCGCCAGCCAGGTCAGCAGCGTGCCGAACACGCGCGCCGTGGTGCCGCCGTCGGCCGCGGCCGAGCCCGCCGATCCGGCGAAGGCCTTGTCAATTTCATCCACCCACAGCACCGCCGGCGCCACGGATTCCGCCACGGCGATCGCGCGCCGCACGTTATCTTCGGACGATCCGACGAGACTGCCGAACATCCGGCCCATGTCGAACCGCAGCAGCGGCACCTGCCACAAATTGGAAACCGCCTTCGCGCACAGACTCTTGCCGCAACCCTGCACGCCGAGCAGCAGCAATCCCTTCGGCGCCGGCAACCCGAACGCCCGGGCTTCCACCGTGAACGCTGCCGCGCGTTTGCGCAGCCAGTCCTTCAGCGCGTTCAGGCCGCCGACGGTCGCGAAGCTTTCGTCCGTCGCGTAATATTCCAGCAGGCCGTTTTTGCGGATAAGCTGCTGCTTCTCGCCGAGCACCTCCGGCACGAGGTCGGCGGCGAGCCGCTCGTGTTTCACGAGGATGCGCGCGAAGACGTTTTCCGCCTCGCCGAGCGTCAGACCCAGCGCCGCCTGCAGGAGCCGTTCGCGGCCGGCGTCGTCGAGTTCCACGTTCACGTTGGCCAGTTCGCCGACCTCTGTTTCGATGCGGCCAAGCAGTTCCGCGAGGTCGTCGCGCGTCGGCAGCGGAAACGCCAGCACCGTGATTTCCTTTTCCAATTCCGGCGGCATTTCCAGCGTCGGCGAGAGGAGGATGATCGTTTTGCGGCTGTTCTTGAGTTGCAGGGCAATTTCCTTCAAGCGCCGGATCACCGTGACGTTTGGCCGCGTCAGGAACGGGTGAAAATCCTTGAATACGAAAATCGCCGGTTCGACCTCGTCCACCACCTGGTCCAGCGCCACCAGCGGATCCTTCGTTGGCGCGTTGCGCGTCCGCTGCGATTGAATGGACGTGCCCGCCGCCGCCAGCCCCATTGTGCAGGTCCATTCGATCACTTTTTTCTGCCGGCGCCCGGCGATCTCCGCAATCGCGCCGCTGACGCGCGCCTCTTCGCCCGACAGGAGGTAAAGGATCGGATACCGCGCCCGGATCAGGCACTCGATTTCGCCGACGATGTTCATGCCGGTCAGCGTCGGAACAGCCGTTTCCACCAGGGCAGGGCCGGGGGCGGTTCGGTGGCGACCGACTGCTTCAATCGCTCCGCCACATCCGGTGGCGGCGGGGTTTGCGCGGCGTCGAACCGCAGCAATTCCTCCGCGCTGGCGAATTCCCGCGCGGCCGGCCGGGTTTGTTGCTGGGTCCGTTCCTCGGCCTGTTGACGCTGGGTCAGCCGGGAGCTGGGTTGGTTTGGTTCCATGACAATTTCAAGCGGTTTGGGCGAAGAAGGCGGCGAACGCCTTCCGCGCCCGGTGGAGTTTGCCCCGCACGGCGTCGGCCGTCTGGCCGGTCAGTTCGGCCACCTCGTGGTAGCTCAGGTTCTCATCGGCCACCAGGAGGAGGAGCAGCCGGTATTCCTCTGGCAACGCGTCGAGACTGCGCTGGATGCGCTGGCCCAGCTCCTTCGTCTCCAGAACGCGCAGCGGGCTTTCCGCCTGGCCGGCGGTGCGTTCCCAGAGCGCGTCGTCGGCGGTGCTCACCATCGTGCGCGCCTGCCAGGACTGTTGGAGATTGCGGCAGTGGTTGATCGTGATCCGGTAAAGCCAGGTGCGCATCGCGGCCTCGCCGCGGAACCCGGCCAGCTTGCGAAACGCCTTCAAAAACACGTCGTGCGTGGCGTCCTCCGCCTGCGTGGCGTCGCCCAGCAGGCGCAGCGCGAGGTAATAGATCGCGCGGGAATGCTCGGCGTAGATCGCCCCAAAACCGCTGTGCTCCCAGCGGTCCTGCTCCCGCGCCGGCGCGGGCGTCGTCAACTCCACGTTGTCCATGATGGTGGCGGCTTGCACGGGAGATTGGACACCAGAAACGGCCGGGTGTCACGATTGGACTTCACGCGGTCGTCGGGCGTCGGAAGGTTGGCCGGCAAGGTTGCTCGTGCCGGGCCGCGTTTGTCTCAAACTCCTGAATTGCGCGTCGGCGTTGCGGGCGCGGTTGCAACCGGCACGGAGCGGCCGCCGGTCCATCCCAAGGCGAGAATGACCGCGCTGGCGATGGCAAACAGCCCGATACACGCCGGCCAGCCGCCGTGAACCCAGAACCAGGCCGGCACCGCCGTGCCAACGCTCCCGCCGGCGTAGTAAAACGTCACATACAAGCCCGCTGCGGCGGAGCGCGCCCGCCCGGCTATGCGGCCGGTCAAGACCGTCGCCGACGTTTGCGCCACGAAAATTCCGGAGGAGAACAACGCCAGCCCGGCAATTATGATCGGCAGCGACGGCGCCAGCGTCAGCCCCAGCCCGCACAGGCTCATGCCCACGGACAACAGCGTCGTGCGGCGAAAACCGTGCCGGTCGAGAAACCGCCCGGACAGCGGCGTGACGACGCAGCCCAGCAGATAGACGAAGAAGACGCTGCCCAGCCCGGCGGGGCTCAAGCCGAAGGGCGGTTGGGCCAGGTGAAAATTGCTGTAGGTGAACACGCCGACCAGTGAGAACAGCACGGCGAAGCCCATGCCGTAAATCGCCAGCAACCGCGGATTGCGCAAATGCCCCCAGGCGTCGCGCAGCGATTTGAAAACGTGCCCGGCCGGCACGAAATGCACGGCCAGCGGCAGCCAGCGTCGCACGAGCAGCGCGCCCAGCAGGTCCAGAGCACCCAGCACGGCGAACGTCGCGCGCCAGTTTCCGTGCGTGGCGATGAGCCCGGCGAGAAAGCGGCCGAGAAACCCGCCGAACACCGTGCCGGCCACGTAGGCGGCCATGACCGTGCCGGCGCGCCCGGTGAATTCCTCGTTGATGTAGGCCATCATGACGGCGATCACGCCGGGCACGAACAGTCCTTGAACAAAACGCCACAGAATCAAGGCGTGGAGGCTCTGCGCCGTGGCCGCCAGCAGCGTCGAGATCGCCATGGCGAAGAGCGCGGGCACGATGACTTTCTTGCGTCCGAACGTTTCCGCGAGCAGGCCGATGACGGGCGCCGTGATGGCGACCGAGAGCGTGACGGCGCCAACGGTCAGGCTGACGGCGATTTCAGAGGCGTGGAAAACCTGCTGGAAAAACGGCAGCAACGGCTGCGTGCAATACACGTTGAGAAACGTGCAGGCGCCCGCGATCACCGCGGCAGCGATGGCCAGATCATACGATTTCTCCGGGCGTGTGGCTGGCCCCGGAGGGTTCACGGCAGCATTCATAACCAGTTTCGCCATGCGGCTGCCGAACGTGCAAACCGTTTGGGGGATCGTCAACGGGGGAAACGGCAGCCAGACGGTTGGCATCGCGCCATTCTTGGCACGGATCGGGCCGGAAAGGAAACTGAATCCCGCACGAACGCGTCGTGGCGTGTCGCAGCAAAAACGTCAATCCGGTTCCCAACCCGCTCCGCTCCGGGCGCGAAACGCATTAGAAGGATACACCGGCTGCGAAGTTCAGCCCCAGCAGAATGCCGGCGATGATCATCACCAGCCCGGTGGTCCAGCCCAGCCGCGCCGGCGGTTTGGGCCGCGGGTAATCCGGCGTCACGCCGGCCGCGATCAGGCGATCATAAAGGTGCGGATGCGTTCGTCTGCTCCCGGACATGACGGCCGGGATTTGATTGGCTTCGTAAAGCCGGGCCAGCGCACGGGCGTAGGTGCCGGGTTCCGGCTGGTTGGCGGTGGCCATCTGGTCAGCGCGGACCTCCATGCGTCGGGCCAGCCGTTGCGCAAACACCAGCAGCAGACCCCAGGAAAAAGCAAGGACGGCCAGGCCGGCGAATTGCCAGGTGTGCAGGGCCGGCTTGAAGAGAATCCACGGCGTGAACGCGAACGAGGCCAGGATGCGCCCCGCGGTCACGCGTTTGCTTTCCGAGAGATGGGCGAGTTCATGGGCGCAAATGGCGGCGATTTCGTCGTCCGGATGCAGCTCCAGCAGCCGCCGACTGAAGATGAGTTCCCGCGTGATGGGCAGCGCCGCGGCGTAACTGCTGACCGATTCCAGCAGCCCGGTGGCGCGGACCGACACTCCCATCCGGACAGCCGTGGTCGCCACGATGCGTTGCAGCCGTTCGTCCGGCGGCGCAAGCAGGCGGCACCCGCGCAGAAGCTGCCGGCCGCCGCCGAACAGCAGCCAGAACGTGATCAACAAAACCGCTGTAGCAACGCCGGCAACCGGCCAGCCGAAATTCTCGGGCATGACGGCCGCGGCGCCAAGGAGCAGGAACCACCCGGCAAAACTCAGGCACCAACCGACAACGGCCAGGTGCAGCCAGCCGCGGAAAGTCAGCCAGGGAAACATCTCGCGGCTGAACGGCCAGGTGCCCAGCATGGCACCGAGCCAGCCCGTGAACGCGGTCAACGCCAGCAGCCACGAGGCGTCGGAATGAACCAGACGCGCGAGGAGGACGCCGTTTGCCGGCAGCAGCCAAAGGTTCAAGGCCGCGCCCACGCGGGCCGGGTAAAGTCGCCGCGCACGCTCCGTCCAATGCTGTCCGGCGGCCCGGCGCCAGGAGACCAACGCCAGCCAGTTCAACGCGCAAGCGAGGAGCGCGCCCGCAAAGAACGCGGCCGGGGCAGTCAGGTTGTTCACTCGCGCCAGCGATAGCAGACTTGAGGGCGAGAGGCAACCGGCCCGTCTTCACTTTTCGTGGAAGACATGAACGCCGTTCCAATCCGGCCCGGGCGGCGACAACAGGTAGTTGCGACAGCGTTCGCTCATCACGGCCGCCACGCCGTCGTTGGGCGAGTGCCGCCGCAGTTCTTCGTAAAGCTCCCGCGCGGCGGCAAAGTCGCCGGCAAAGTAAAGTCCGAGCGCGCGGTTGGTGAGTTCGATCGTCTGGCGCGTGCCGGCGGCTTCGGTTTCCCTGGTGCCGAGCAACTCGAAGATCCGTTTGCCGGCGGCCTTGCCCTTCACTTGCACACGGTCCACCGGCCGGGCGGAAATGCGGTCGCGCACCTGTGTCCAGGTGTCTTCGGTGATGAGGATGCGGGCGCGGTAAATCTTGCCGAGACTTTCGAGCCGGCTGGCCAGGTTCACCGGGTCACCGATGACGGTGTAGTTCAGGCGCGTTTCGCTGCCGATGTTGCCGACGATGACCTCGCCGGTGTGAATGCCGGTGCGGGTGGTGAACTCCGGCTTGCCGGCGCGCCGCCAGCGTTGCTGCAACCCGCCCAACACCCGCTGCTGTTCGAGGGCGGCCAGGCAGGCGTCGAGGGCGTGGTTGGGATTGGTTTCCGGCGCGCCCCAGAACGCCATCAGCGCGTCGCCGATGTATTTGTCCACCGTGCCGCGATGGGCATGGACGCATTCGCTGAGGGCGCCGAGGTATTCGCCCAGGTGGTCCACCAACGCCTCCGGCGGAAGTTTTTCGGCGAGGCCCGTGAATCCGGCGATGTCGGTGAAACTGATGGTGAGCGTGCGTTTGTGGCCGCCGAGCCGGGCCTCGATGCCTTCGCGCAACAGCTCCCGCACCAGTTCGGCAGGAACGTATTTCTGGAACGAGCGCAGGCTGGTTTTCATTTCCTCGACCGCGCCGAGCAGGCGGGCCACTTCGCGAATCCGGCTCGGCGACGGCGTCTTGGGATCAAAGTTGAAACGGCCGATTTCGCCCGCTTCATGGGTCGCGAGGACCAACGGACGGGAGACTGTTTTGGAAATGGCCACGATGGCGAGACTGGCGGCCGCGAGACAAACGAGGAGGATAAGAATCGCCCATTCGCGGTTGCGTTGCACCGTGGCCATCATCGCCGACTTGGGCAGCAGCATGCCCAGCACCCAGCGCGGCTGGTCGGGGGCCACGAGCGCCCGGTAATCGCCCATGAAGGTTTCGCCAGCGAACGTCATCTCGTGGCGCTGCGGGCCGCGGTCCCAATCCGCCTTGCGCACGGCGCCGGCGAGCAGTTGCCGGGCGCGTTGTTCCGCGGCCGGCGCGGCGGCGGTGCCGCTGGCGGTGGAGAGAAACCGCGACGCCGAATGCGCAATGACCCGGCGCGTGCCGTCGCGGCGCAGTTCCATGATGAACAAATACGCCGGCACCTCCTGCTGAACCTGGTTCAGGAACCGGTTCAGCGAATCAAGATCGAAGTCCGCGTTCCACACGCCCAGCAGCCGGCCTTGCGGGTCCACACTGGGCGTTGCCAACGTGATGCCGGGAACGGCGCCGCCCTCATGCCCGGCCCAGAAATCATAAGTGTCCGTCCACACTTCGCGGCCGGCCTGGCGCGCAAGCTGGTAATAGGGCCGCTGGCGCGGATCGTAACCGTCCCAGCGGGTGCGGACGGCGGGTTGCAGACGGCCGTTGACCAGGTGCAGATCTTGAATCACGCGCTGGCCGCCGGCGGCCAGCCGGTATTCGCGGACACGGATCGCGGCGTTCGTCTGTCGTTCGGCCATGAGATACTCGCCGGTGCTTTCCAGCCCGAAACCGAGGTAGGTGAGGTTGGAGCTGACTTGCAGCGCCTGCGCGAGAAAGCCCTCCATCCGGCCGAAGTCGGCCGCGGAAAACTGGCCGCCTGCCAGCAGTCGCGCGTGGAGATGGTTTTGTTCCACCGCCTGCCGGGTGAGGGCCTGGATGCGCAACTCCACACGGCCCAGCGTCTGCTGGAGGATGTTTACGGCCAGCATCTCCACGTTGCGCCGGCCAAAGTAGTAGGACACGGTGGCCACGGCGCCAATGGCGGCGATGAGCAGCGTGAACATCACCAGCGCGATGGCGAAGCGAAAAGTGCAGTTTCGTCGGGGCAGACGCATCGGTTTCCGCGTTAGCGCCCGGCCCCGACGGAACCGCGGCGTCCGTTTCGGCGAGCCGGGCGTGCGCGCAGTGTGAAGGAACCACGGCGCAAACGCAAAGCCGTGTTTGCCCCGAATGAACATGACGCCCTCGCGGACCGTCAGAGTCGTTGCTTGCGTTTGCCGGAATGTGTGACCACGTTCTGCGGCAAGAGCAGGGGATTTCGAATGAACATGCTTCGCTGGATCTTGTTTGTCGCCTTGGTCGCCGGCCTGCGCGCCGCGGCCGCACCCGCCACCAATTCACCCGTCGCCGGCACCAATGCGCCGGCGCCCAGAAGCGGGACGGCCACGGTGCCGGACGCCACGCACAAGCCGGTGTTCACCACCAACACCGTGACCATCGCCGGCCAGCCCGTGACCTATGTGGCCGAGACGGGGATGCTGCCGGTGCTCAAACCCGACGGCACGTCGCGGGCGTCGGTTTTCTACGTGGCTTACACGCGGGTCGGGCAGACCAACGCGGCCACGCGACCGGTCATGTTTTGCTTCAACGGCGGCCCCGGATCGTCGTCCGTGTGGCTGCACCTGGGCGCGCTCGGTCCGCGGCGCGTGAAGATGAACGACGACGGCACGCTGCCGCCGCCGCCGTTCGGGCTGGTGGACAACGAGTATTCCATTCTGGATGGCAGCGACCTGGTGTTCATTGATCCGGTGGCGACCGGTTTCAGCCGTCCGACGAAGGACGAGAAGGCCGACCAGTTTTTCGGAAATGCGGCCGATCTCGATTCCATCGGCGATTTCATCCGGCTCTGGACGACGCGGCACGAGCGCTGGCTCTCGCCGAAATATCTTTGTGGTGAGAGCTACGGCGTTTACCGCGCCGCAGGGCTGGCCGACCACCTGCGTTCGCGTTACGGGATGTATTTGAACGGTCTGGTGCTCGTGTCGGGCGTGTTGGATTTCTCGACCATCTTCTACAACAACCCCGGCAACGACATTCCGTATCCGCTTTACCTGCCGGCCTACACAGCGACGGCGCACTTCCATCAGAAACTGCCGCCGGATTTGCAGGCGGACCTGCCCAAGGCGCTCGCCGAGGCGCGGACGTTCGCGAAAGGCGAATACGCTTCCGCCTTGCAGCAGGGCAATGCGCTGCCTGCCACCGAACGCGAGAAGGTGGTCGCCGAACTGGCGCGGCTCACCGGCCTCAAACCGTCGGTGATTGAGAACCTCAATCTGCGCGTTGACGAAGGCGTGTTCCGCAAGGAATTGCTGCGCGACCAGGGCCTGATTCTGGGCGCCTACGACGCCCGCATCACTGGCCGCGACGGCGATCCGGCGTCGCCCGGACCGGATTTTGACCCTTCCTCGGCGGCCACCACGGGACCATTTTCCGCCGCGATCAACGCGTATGTGCGGGGCGAATTGAAATTCGAGGATGATCTGCCGTATGAAACCCTCGCCAGCGTGCAGCCGTGGAATTACGGCGTCCGGGACAGTTATCCCATCATTACCCGGCGACTCGCCTACACGATGAACCAGAATCCTTACATGCGACTCCTGGTCTTTGGTGGCCGCTGCGATCTGGTTTGTCCGATTGACACCGTGCATTACGCGCTCGACCACATGCCGGTGGACGCCGCCTACCGCACAAACATCATCTACGACGAGTTTGACGCCGGCCACATGATGTATGTGAACCTGCCCGACTTGAAGAAGATGCAGGCGGAAATGGAGAAGTTCCTGAAGCCGTGATCCCGGAGCGTCGGGCTGCCTGCGTGCCCGTTCCTGGCGTTCGCCACCAACCATGATTCCCAACCGGACCTGTTCCTTCCGGCTCACGGTCCGTGTCTCCGCGTGAAGGAGGTTTGCAACCGCAATCCTGGCCCGAAACGGACCTTGCATCGAGTCGCGACAGCCGATTTTTGCCGGTTGACACCCGGCGGGCACTTTTCTAATCTCCGCGCTCCCGACCTGAAGGGCCGAACGGTGAGCGTCATGTTGCCGGGGTGTCCAGGTCGCCAGAGAGGATGTGACAACTGCTTTGACTGAGATCAGATTAAAACGAGGCGAGTCCGTGGAACGAGCGCTCCGGCGTTTGAAGAAACGGGTGGATCGCGAGGGCACTTTGAAGGAAGTGCGCAACCACCGGCATTTTGAAAAGCCGAGTGAGCGACGCCGCCGCAAGATGAAAGTGGCGCGGTTTTCCGCCATGCTGGCGGCCCGTTACGCGGACATGTAATCCGCCGGTTTCGGCTTCCCGGGTCGAGCGCGGCGCCAAGAATGGCCCGAGGCTCGGCCTTTTTTATGTATTCGCTTTCGACTTGTTGGAACTCCAGCCGCCATACCGACGGCCGGACCATGCTGCGGGAAATCCGCGACCTCGGTTTTGACTACGCGGAACTCAGCCACGGCATCCGGCTGAGCCTGGTGCCGGGCATTCTGGACGCGGTCAACGCCGGCGAAATCAAAATTTCGACGCTGCACAATTTCTGTCCGCTGCCGGTGGGCGTCACGCAGGCGGCGCCGAACATTTACCGGTTCACCTCCACCGACGACCGCGAGCGGGACAAGGCGTTTCGCCAGACGATCCAGACCCTCGACTTTGCCGCGCGCGTAAAGGCCCGGCTGGTGGTGCTCCACCTGGGCAGCGTGGACATGAAGGAATACACCGAACGCCTCCTCATGCTGGCGGAGGCCGGTCAGCGTGACACGCCCAAATACCGCAAGCTCTGCGCCGAGGCCGAGACCAGGCGCGAGGCGAAAAAGGAGAAGCACGCGGAATTCGCCTATGCCATTCTCCGCCGGCTGGAGGAGGAGGCGCGGCGGCGCGGCCTGCTGCTGGGCGTGGAAAATCGCGAGGCCGTGGAGGAAATCCCGTTCGAAAGCGATTTCCAGTTCCTGTTCTTCGATTTTCCCGCCGGGACCGTCAAATACTGGCACGACACCGGCCACGCGCAGATCAAGGAGAATCTCGGCTTCATCCAGCACGCGATGCACCTCGAATCGCTGGCCGGCGAGCTGGCCGGGTTCCACGTCCACGACGTCGAGTTTCCCGGCCGCGATCATCGTCCGCCGGGCGCGGGCACGATTGATTTTGCCGCGCTCAAACCCTTCGTCCAGCCGGACCACCTCAAGGTGCTCGAAATGAGTCCCACCGTCACGGCCGAAGCCGTCCAGGCCGGCGTGGCGCACCTGAAGTCCATCTGGGGCGACGTGTGAAGCCCACGGCCAAGCTGGGGCGGCTGGGCTGGCGCATTGGCCTTTGCGCGCTGCTGCTGGGCTGGGTGTTTCACACCATCTTCCTCAACGAAGGCCACCGCGTCTGGGAGGCGCAGGGACAAAACTGGGACGCGCTGCCCCGCCTGCAACAATGGCGGCTGGGCTGGGCTTACGGACCGTCCAGTCTCTGGAACACGCTGCGGATGCTCGATCCGCTGGCGGGCGTTGGGTCGGTCGTGTTCATGGGCCTCACCATTCTCCTGGGCATGGTGCGCTGGCGGATGGTGCTGGCTGTGCAGGGAATCCGACTTTCGCTGGGGCGCGCCAGTGAAATCTCGTTCGTCGCCCATTTCTTCAATTCGTTCCTGCTCGGCTCCACCGGCGGCGACCTGATGAAGGCGTATTACGCCGCCCGGGAAACGCGGCATCTTAAGGCCGAGGCGGTGGTGACGGTGATCGCGGACCGCCTGATCGGGCTGCTTTCGATGCTGCTCTTTGCCGCCGTGATGCTGGTGCCGAATCACGGGCTGGTGGCGGCGCACCGGCGTCTGTGGGCGCTCGGCGTCGTGGTGCTGGCGATGCTCGCCGCCGGCACGGTGGTGGCGCTGCTTTCCTTTCGCGGCGGGCTTTCACGCCGCTGGCCCGGCGCCCGCGCGTGGCTGCATCGGTTGCCGAAGGCGGACGTGCTGGAGCGCTCTCTCGATGCCTGCCGGCGCTTCGGCCGCGAACCGGGTTTTCTCCTTCGCACATTTGGCGTTTCCATGGTGTTGAACCTTGTCTGCGTGCTGCAATACTGGGCGCTGGTGCGGGGGTTGAACCTCTCGGTTGCGCCGCTGGCGCTGTTCGCCATCGTGCCCATCATCATCTGCATCTCCGCGCTGCCGATCACTCCCAACGGCCTGGGCGTGCGGGAAAACCTCTACGTCTGGACGCTGGCGGTGCCCGAAATTGGCGTGCCGGCGACCAAGGCGCTTTCCCTGTCGCTGCTGGCCTACGGCGGCAGCCTCTTTTGGAGCATGGTCGGCGGAGTTGTGTATGTCCTGTTCAAGAGCCGGCATCACCTCAAGGAAATTGCCACGGCGGAGGCGCCGCCTAAACACGCCGCGTAACTTACGGCGGGAGTTGATGTGAACGCCACGCCAATGTCCTCCAAACGCGCCCTGGCCGAGGATCTTGTCCGCCGGCTCCAGGCGGCCGGGCACGAGGCGTTTTTCGTCGGCGGCTGTGTGCGTGACGCCCGGCTGGGCCGCGAGCCGGAGGATTACGACCTCGCCACGTCGGCGCGGCCGGCCCAAATCGAGGCGTTGTTTCCACGCACCATTCCCGTCGGCCGGCAGTTCGGCGTCGTGATCGTGCTCGCTGGGAACCAGCAATTCCAGGTCGCCACGTTCCGCGCCGAGGCGGATTACCAGGACGGCCGGCATCCGGGCCGCGTTCATTTCAGCAGCGCCCGCGAGGACGCGCTCCGCCGCGACTTCACGGTGAACGGCCTTTTTTTCGACCCGGTGCGGGGCGAGTTGCACGACTGGGTGGGCGGCGAGGCGGACCTCCGTGGCCGTGTCATCCGCACCATCGGCCAGCCGGGCGAGCGGTTTGCCGAGGATCATCTGCGGTTGCTGCGCGCGGTGCGGTTTGCGGCGCAACTCGACTTCGTCATCGAGCCGGGCACACTCGCGGCGGTTCAGGAGAACGCGGCGCAAATCCAGACGGTCAGCGCCGAGCGGGTCCGCGACGAGCTGCTGAAACTGTTCCATCCTCCGCACGCGGCACGCGGGCTGGACCTGCTGCGCGAGAGCGCCCTGCTGGAACCGGTGCTGCCGGAGGTCGCCGCGTTCGTGACGTGCGAGCAGTCACCCGATTTCCACCCGGAGGGCACTGTCTTCGAGCATGTCCGCCGGATGCTGGCGCACCTGCCGCCGGACGCGTCGCCCGCGCTCGTCTGGGCCGCGTTGCTGCACGATGTTGGCAAGCCGCCCACGGCCACGCGCGATCCCGCCACCGGCGAAATCCATTTTTACGGCCACGAAAAGGTCGGCGCTGAAATGGCGTGCGCGATGTTGACGCGGCTGCGGTTTCCGCGCCGGCAAATCGAGGAAATCGTCACGGCCGTCGCGCTGCACATGCAGTTCAAGGACGTGCGGCAGATGCGCAAAGCCACGCTGCGCCGGCTGCTGATGCGGCCAACCTTCCCGCTGGAACTCGCGCTGCACCGGCTTGATTGCCTCGGCTCGCACGGCCGGTTGGATCACCATGATTTCCTCGTGGCCGAAGCCGAGGCGCTCGCCCGCCAGCCGGCGGTGCGGCCGCCGTTGTTGAACGGGGACGATCTGCTCGCGCTGGGCCTGAAGCCTGGTCCGACAATTGGCGCGCTGCTTGCGGAGGTTCGCGAGCGGCAGCTTCAGGACGAGTTGACCAGCCGGGACGAGGCGCTGGCCTGGGTCCTGCAAAAACTGAACGGGTCCGGACCTTCCGAACGCGCGCCGGAGTAAATTGCGGCGAACGTGTCAGCGGCCCCAGCCTTGATTCAAGGCGTAATAGGCTTCGTTCCAGCGAAGCTCCTTGCGGAACTCGGCGACGCGGGTTCCCTCGCCGATGAACAGGTGTTCGATGCCGGCGATGGCCGCGAAATCCTCGAGTTGTTCGGGCGTGACCGCCTGGCTGAAGCCGGTGTGATGCGCGCCGCCGGCGTAAATCCAGCAGGCGGCCGACACCGGGAGGTCCGGCTTCGGTGCCCATAGAGCGCGCGCCACCGGCAGCCGGGGCAACGGTTGTTCGGGCGACACCACCTCGACCGCGTTGACGACGAGCCGGAAACGATTGCCGAGGTCCAGCAAACAGGCGTTCAGCGCGGTGCCGGCGGGGACGTTGAACACGAGCCGCGCGGGATCGGCCTTGCCGCCAATGCCCAGCGGGTGCGTTTCGAGCGAAGGCTTGCCATCCGCAATCGAGGTGCAGACTTCCAGCATGTGCGCGCCCAGCACCTTCATGCCGGCGGGATCGAGATGGTAGGTGTAATCCTCCATGAACGAGGTGCCGCCGGGCAGGCCCGCGGCCATCACCTTCATGGCGCGGACCAGCGCACTGGTCTTCCAATCGCCTTCGGCGCCGAAGCCGTAGCCGTCCGCCATGAGCCGTTGGACGGCCAGGCCGGGCAGTTGTTCCAAGCCGTGCAAATCCTCGAACGTGGTGGTGAAACCTTTGAAACCGCCGGCTTGCAGGAAGGCGCGCATTCCCAGTTCAATGCGCGCGGCCTCGCGGAGCGAGTTGCGGCTGGCGCCCGGTCTGAGCAGCGCGGGTGCGACCTGGTAGGTGTCCGCGTATTCCTTGACCAGTTGGTCCGTTGCCTTCGCGGAAACCTCGTTCACGGACTTGGCGAGATCGCCGATGCCGTGGCCGTTGACGGAGAATCCGAACGTGATTTGGGCGGCGACCTTGTCGCCTTCGGTCACGGCCACCTCGCGCATGTTGTCGCCGAACCGCGCGAACTTCGCACCCTGCCAGTCATGCCACGCAGCGGCGGCGCGCGTCCACGCGCCGAGTTGTGCCTGCACGGCCGGCTCGCGCCAGAAGCCGACGACAACTTTGCGGTCCAGCCGCAGGCGGCTCATGATGAACCCGTGCTCGCGGTCGCCGTGCGCGGCCTGGTTGAGGTTCATGAAGTCCATGTCAATCGAAGCCCATGGGATGTCGCGGTTGTGCTGGGTGTGCAGGTGGGCCACGGGTTTGCGCAGGAGCCGGAGTCCATTAATCCACATTTTCGACGGCGAAAAGGTGTGGCACCAGGTGATGAGGCCGATGCAGCCGGGCGCCTGGTTCGCTTCCAGGCACAGGGCCGTGATGGCGTCAGGCGTGGTGAGCACCGGCTTGAAGACCACCTTCACCGGAAGGGCGGGGGCGGCGTCCAGGGCGCGCGCGATTTCCCGCGAGTGGGCGGCGACCTGCTTCAGGGTTTCCGGCCCGTAAAGGTGTTGACTGCCCGTGACGAACCAGACTTCAAGCTGTTTGAGATCAATCATAACCTGCAACCATTTTGAAATTCCCGTTGGCGTTCGCTCGCCGGCCCGCCACCTGCGGCTTGGGCGTACCGTCGGCAAACCCAACGGCCGCGCATTATTCCAACCGGTTGGCGGCTAGGCGACACTTTTCTTAGGATTCTTCAGAATCAGGTTGTCGCGCCGGTCTTGCGTTCGATACCCGCGGGATTTGTCAGCCCGTTGCGCGGCCAGCCATCGCGCGTCACGCAAAACAGTTTGACGGCCGGAATGGCTTTGGCCCTACTGGCGTGGACAAACTATGAACGACCCCGCATCCGCCTTGGCCGCCTTCCAACCGGCGAACGGATTTTTCGTCGGCATTGACTCCGACGGCTGCGTGTTCGACACGATGGAACTCAAGCACAAGGAGTGTTTTGCGCCGGCGTTCATCAAGCACTTTGGCCTGCAGGCCGCCAGCAAATACGCCCGCGAAGTATGGGAGTTTGTGAACCTCTATTCGCGCACTCGCGGCGTGAACCGCTTCCCGGCGCTCGCCAATGCTCTCAACCTCCTCGCCGAACGGCCCGAAGTCCAGGCGCGCGGTGTGACTGTGCCCGCGAGCGACGCGCTCGACGATTGGATCGCCCGCGAGCCACGGCTCACAGACACGACGTTGCGCCAGGAAACCATCGAGCGTGGCAACGCAACGCTCGCGCCGGTGCTGAAGTGGTCCGAGGCCGTGAACGCCGCCATCGCGGACATGGTGTCGGGCGTGCCGCCGTTCCCGCTGGTCCGGGAGAGTCTGTCGCAGCTCGCCGCGGCGGCCGACCTCATGGTGGTATCGCAGACGCCGACGCCGGCGTTGGAGCGCGAATGGGCGGAGCACGAGCTGGCGCCGTTGGTGCGGCTGATTGCCGGGCAGGAACTCGGTTCCAAGAGCGACCATCTGAAGCTGGCCGCCGGCGGCCGCTACGCTCCGAAACACGTCCTGATGATCGGCGACGCGCCCGGCGATTTCAAAGCCGCCCGCGCGAACTTTGCGCTGTTTTTCCCCATTGTGCCGGGCCGCGAAGAGGCGTCGTGGCGGCGGTTCTTCGATGAAGGCATGGACCGTTTTCTTGCCGGCCGGTTTGCGGGCGACTACGAAACCACGTTGATCGAAGATTTCTACGCTTGTCTGCCGGAGCGTCCGCCGTGGCGGGGTTGAATCGCCGGGGTTGCGTCGCACCGCTCCATTTTTCTTTTCAACGCCCGGCCGCAATTTTACAGTCCCGCCACTATGCCTGACAAAAAAGCGTACAAGTTTTCCTTTGGTCCATGGAATTTGAGTGAAGGCCAGGATCCTTACGGCCCGCCCACCCGCCCCGTGCAATCGTTCACCTGGAAGCTCGACCAGCTCAAGAAGCTGGGCTTCGACGCAATGATGTTTCACGACGACGACGCCGTGCCGGACATTGACACGAAATCGGATTTTGCGTTGAAGGCCGAAGCGAAGGCGCTCAAGAAGAAACTGGATGATGCCGGCGTGGCCGCCGAGATCGTCGCCCCGCGCCTCTGGTTCAGCCCGCTGACGGTGGACGGCGCCTACACGAGCAACGATCCGAAGTGCCGCAAATACGCCATCGAGCGATCGCTGCGGTGCATCGACATCGCCAACGAACTGGATTGCGGCCTGATCGTGCTCTGGCTGGCGCGCGAAGGCAGCTACATCCGCGAGAGCAAGAACGCGCGGAAATGCTTCGACCACCTGGTCGAGGCCATCAACAAGATGCTGGCCTACGACAAGAAAATCCGCATTGCCATCGAGCCGAAGCCCAATGAGCCGATGGACCTGGCCTACATTCCCACCATCGGCCATGCGCTGGCACTGGCCCAGCTCACGCGCGATTCCAAGCGGGTCGGCTGCCTGATCGAGTCGGCCCACGCGATCCTCGCCGGTCTTGACCCGGCGGACGAAATTGATTTCGCCTGCACGTTCGGCAAGCTGTGGTCGCTGCATTTGAACGACCAGAACGGTTTGAAGTTTGACCAGGACAAGCCGTTCGGCAGCGCCAATCTGCGGGTCGCCTTCAATCAGGTCCGCGCGCTCGAACGGAACCAATACGGCAGCCACGGCGAATACGTCGCGTTCGATGTGCATCCATTCCGCACCACGAAAGTGGAACACTGGACCGCCCACCTGGAGAACAGCCGGCGGACCTTCCTCCGGCTGGTGGAGAAGGCGCGCACGTTCCCCGAGGCCGAGGCGCAGAAGCTGATCGCCGACCGTAATTACGGCGACCTCGACCAGCTCGTGCTGGAGCACCTGATGGGGAAATAGCCGCGAAGTGCGGCCTGCGCGTATTCACGCCGCCGGCGAATCGGGCGGAGGATGCCCGACGCCGGCGGTGTCCCTAAAATGGCCAAGGCGAGGTTGTGCGCCTCGCCTTGGGTCAAAACCAGTCTGAAAAGCCTAGCCCTTTTTCGCTGCCGCGGCGTCAGTCTTTTTCCAGGTCCGCTTGGGCGCCTTGACCACGAGTCCCTTCTTGAGGGCGCTGGCGGTCACCCGAATGTAGCGGACTTCGCCATCCACGACGGCTTTCACGCGCTGGAGGTTCGGGAAGAAGCGCCGCTTGGTGATCGCCGTGACGTGCGTGCCGATGCCGCCCAGTTTCTTGGCCTTGCCACTACGCCACACCTTGCTGCCCTTCATGGGAGCCTTGCCGGTCAATTCACAACGTCGAGCCATAAATTTGCCTGTCCAAAAATTAAGGAGGCGGAACGTAGCAGCCGGCCACCGTGCGGCGCAAGCACAATTTCGCCGCCGCTTGCGTCCCGATTTGACTTTGTAATCAAAAATGGCGAACGGATGTTCCGTTCGCCTTGATTTGTCATCCGCAAGCCGGGCTTCGGAAGCTTAATACCGGTAGTGGTCGGCCTTGTAGGGACCTTCGACGGGGACGCCGATGTAATCGGCCTGGGTCTTGGTGAGCCTGGTGAGCTTGACACCGATCTTCTCCAGGTGCAGGCGGGCGACCTCTTCGTCGAGTTTCTTGGGCAGGCGATAGACCCCAATCTTGTTCGTCTCGCGGTTGGCCCAGAGATCCATCTGCGCGAGGCACTGGTTGGTGAAACTGTTGCTCATCACGAAGCTCGGATGGCCGGTGGCGCAGCCGAGATTCACCAACCGTCCTTCAGCGAGGATGTAAATGCTGTGGCCGTCGGCGAACGTGTATTTGTCCACCTGCGGCTTGATGTTGAGGCGCCTCACGCCCTTGGCCGTGTTGAGGCGGTCCATTTGAATCTCGTTATCGAAGTGGCCGATGTTACAGACGATGGCCTGGTCCTTCATCTTCGCCATGTGCTCCAGGGTGATGATGTCCTTGTTGCCGGTGCAGGTGACGTAGATGTCGGCCTCGCCCAGCGTGTCCTCGACGGTGGTGACTTCGAAGCCCTCCATCGCAGCCTGGAGGGCGTTGATGGGGTCAATCTCGGTCACAATCACGCGGGCGCCAAAGCCGCGGAGGCTGTGCGCGCTGCCCTTGCCGACGTCGCCGTAGCCGCAGACGCAGGCGACCTTGCCGGCGACCATGACATCGGTGGCGCGCTTGATGCCGTCGGCGAGCGACTCGCGGCAGCCGTAGAGGTTGTCGAACTTGGACTTGGTGACGGAGTCGTTGACGTTGATGGCGGGGACGAGGAGCTTGCCGGCTTCGAGCATCTGGTAGAGGCGATGCACGCCGGTGGTGGTTTCCTCGGAAACACCTTTCCAGCCCTTCACGACTTCGTGCCAGAAGCCAGGGCGTTCCTTGAGCACGCGCTTGAGGAGGTTTTTGATGACTTCAACTTCGTGGCTCTCGCTCGGGGTGTTGACCCAGTCGGAGCCGTTTTCCAGCTCGTAGCCTTTGTGGATGAGCAGGGTGGCGTCGCCGCCGTCGTCCACCACGAGCTGCGGGCCTTTGCCGCCGGGATGCGTGAGGGCGTCGAGTGTGCAATCCCAATATTCTTCCAGCGATTCACCTTTCCAGGCAAAGACCGGTGTACCCGCGGCGGCAACTGCGGCGGCCGCATGGTCCTGCGTGGAGAAGATGTTGCAACTTGCCCAGCGGACGGACGCGCCGAGTTCCTTGAGCGTCTCGATGAGGATGGCCGTTTCGATGGTCATGTGCAGCGAGCCGGTGACGCGGACGCCTTTGAGCGGCTTCTGCGGTCCGTATTTCGCGCGGATGGCCATGAGGCCGGGCATTTCGTGTTCCGACACCTGGATGGTCTTCCGGCCCCAGTCGGCGAGCGAGAGGTCGCGGACCTTGAATTCGTGCTTCGGGGCGCCGTTGCCATTCTTGGCACCGGCCTTTGCGAGTTTGGCGCGGGAGGGAGGCAATTTGATGGCAGGCATGGCAGTAATGCGGATTTTGACTTGCGGAGCGTGAATCACTTGACGGCTTTGCGGAGCGCCGCAGCCTTGTCGGTCTTCTCCCATGTGAGCGCCGGATCGCTCTTTCCGAAGTGGCCATAGTTGGTGGTCTTCGCGTAAATCGGCCGGAGCAGGTTGAGCTGCTTGATGATGTTGGCCGGTTTGAAGCTGAACACTTCGCAGACCGCCCGTTCGATCATCTCGTCGGTAATGCCGTCCTTCGCGGTGCCGAACGTGTTGACGCAGACGCTCACCGGGTCGGGATAACCGATGGCGTAGGCGAATTGAATTTCCGCGCTCGTTGCCAACCCTGCGGCAACGATGTTCTTGGCCACGTAACGGCCCATGTAGGCCGCGCTGCGGTCCACCTTCGACGGGTCTTTGCCGGAGAAGGCGCCGCCACCGTGCCGGCCCATCCCGCCGTAGCTGTCCACAATAATCTTGCGGCCGGTCAAGCCGGTGTCCCCCTGCGGCCCGCCGACGACAAAGCGACCGGTCGGATTGATGAGGAACTTGGTGTTCTTGGTCAACAGGTGCTTGGGCAGCGTGGGTTTGATGACGTTCTCAATGCAAAAATCCTTGATCGTCTTGTGCTTCACGTCGGCGCTGTGCTGCGTGGAGATGACGATGTTGGTGATCTCGACCGGCTGGTCGTTTTCGTAGCGGACTGACACCTGGCTCTTGGCGTCGGGGCGCAGCCAGGCCACCTTGCCGGTCTTGCGGATACGCGTCAGCTCGGCGCCAAGCTGGTGGGCATACATGATCGGCGCGGGCATCAGTTCCGGCGTCTCGTTGCAGGCGTAGCCGAACATGAGACCCTGGTCGCCGGCACCCTGCTCGGCCTTTTCCTTGCCGTCGGCGGCGCGGGCGTCCACGCCTTGCGCGATGTCCGGCGATTGCGAGGTGATCGCGTTCATGATGAGCACGCGGTCGGCGTGAAACACATCGTCGTCGTTGGTGTAACCGATGTCGCGGATGGCCTGACGGGCGATGGCGTTGAAGTCGGGCTTCGCCTTGGTGGTGATTTCGCCGCCGACGACGACAAGGTTGCACTTCGCGTAAGTTTCACAGGCTACACGGCTGAACTTGTCCTGCGCCAGGCAGGCGTCCAGCACGTAATCGGAAATGGTGTCGCACACCTTGTCCGGATGGCCCTCGCCGACGGACTCGGAGGAGAAGATGTAGTTTTTGCTCATGCTCTTGATTTCGCTCGTGTCCGCCTTTTTTAACGGACGTATTGACGTATCGCGATTGGAAGATATAACTGCCGGCATCCGCGTCAACGTTGATTTCCAAAAATCGCGCTGACCCGGCGGCCTATGACCGACACGCTCAAATCGCTGCGCGCCCTTGCCGATCCCACCCGGCTGCGCATTCTCGCGCTGCTGGAGCGCGAGGAACTGTCCGTTCACGAACTGCAGGAAATCACCCGCCTGGGGCAGTCGCGCATCTCGACGCACCTGGGCCTGTTGCAAGAGGCCGGTCTGCTGCAATCGCGACGCGAAGGCAAACGCGCCTATTACCGCTTCCACCAGACGGCGGACGCCGCCGGGCGTGAATTCCTTCAACTGGCCGCGCGCGGCGCGAAGGAACTCGCGGAACACGATCCGGACCAGATCAATCTCCGCCGCATTTTGGAGCGCCGCCGCGACCGGGCGCAGATTTACTTCAACCAGGTGGCGGGCCGTTTCGACCGCAGTTATGGGCCGGGGCGTTCCTGGCAGGCGTTCGGCCAGCTTTTGGTGCGCATCCTGCCGCCGCTCGTCGTGGCCGACCTGGGCTCCGGCGAGGGACTGCTCAGCGAACTGCTGGCCCGCCGCTGCGAAAAAGTGATTGCGGTGGACAACTCGGAGAAGATGGTCGCCTTTGGCGCGGCCAAGGCGAAGAAGAACGGCTTGAAGAATCTGGAGTTCCGGCTGGGCGACCTGCAAGACCCGCCCATCGCTCCGGCCAGCGTGGATCTGGTGGTGCTCAGCCAGGCGCTCCACCACGCGGAGGATCCGGTCCGCGCGATCCGCAGCGCGCATCGCATTCTGCGGCCGGGCGGACAGATCATGATTCTCGACCTGCTGGAACACCGCTTCGAGAAGGCGCGCGAGCTGTACGGCGACCGCTGGCCCGGTTTCGCCGAAAGCGCGTTGCAACGCTGGCTGGAGGAGGCCGGCTTCAAACGGATCGAGGTCACCGTGGTCGCTCGCGAGGAAGCGCCGCCGCATTTCGCCACGGTGCTGGCGGGGGGCGCGAAATAAACACCGGCCGGCGGCGGCATGTTCTGTCACGGTTGGCGCGGCGCATTCGGCGCCGTCGGAAAAGGTTTGCCCGGCCCGCCGGGGGCGCGGATGATGAAACCCGGCCAATCGCAACATGACAGCGCATGACGCCTCTTGAATTTGCCATTCTGCTCGGAACGGTCGTCGCCGGTTTTGTCATGCTGGCGTGGCTCGTGACGCGGTCGCGCAATGAGCGCGGCCAGGTGGAAGTGTTGCGGCGGACCGAGGAGTTGGAGACGCGACTGGAGGCGGCTTTCACCAAGGCCAGCACGGACATGGCGGCGCGCGTGGAGCAAATGAAGGGGGACTTGCGCACGGATCTGACCGAGCGATTGCAGCAGGGATCGAATGTGGTCCGCGAAACGGTGGAGCGGCAATTCGCCCAGGGCCGGGGCGAACAGACCTCGGCGCTGGCCGAGGCGCGCAAGGAATCGGCCCAGGCGCTGGTGGCGTTGGGCGCCGGGCTGCAAACCAAGTTTGACCAGTTGAGCGAGTCACAGGCACAGGCGGCCCGACAGGCGCGGGGTGAACTTGCCCAGAGCCTGGCGGAGGCCACCAAGGCGCTCCAGCAACGGTTCGAGGCGCTGGAACAGAAAACGTCGGCGAACCTCGAAATGATCCGTGCCAAAGTGGACGAGAAATTGCAGGCGATCAGCGATCAGGTGCAGCAGAAGCTGGAGAAAAACATTCAGGAAGGCTTCGCCCATTTTCAAAAAGTGCAGGAGCACCTGCAAAAGGCCGAGGAACAGTTGCGGAATGTCGGGACCGTCGGCCAGTCCATCAACGAGTTGAACAACCTGCTGAAACTGCCGCATCTGCGCGGGCAGTTTGGCGAGGCGGAGCTGGGCCGCCTGCTGGCGGATTTCCTGCCGGCGACGGCGTTCGAGGAGCAGGCCGTGATCGTGCCCGACTCCCGCGAGCGCGTGGACGCGGTCGTCAAATTCCCGAAGTTCCGGCTGCCGATTGACAGCAAGTTCAACCGCGAGCAAATCCTGCCGCTGTTCGCGACGAACAACCCGGAACAGCTCGCCGAAGCGCGCCGTCAGCTTGGCGTCGTCATCCGGCAGCAGGCGCGGGACATTGCCGAGAAATACATCCACCCGGAGCATGGGACCACCGATCTGGCGCTGATGTTCCTGCCGAGCGAGACGGTCTATTTCGAGGTTATCCGCGACGTTGAGTTGTGCGATGCCTTGCGGCGGCAAAAGGTCTTTCCGGTGTCACCGAACACGCTGGCCATCACCTTGCGCACGGTGGCGATGAGCATCAACCAATACGAATTCGCCCGGAACGTGGAAAAAACGCTGGAGCAAATCCGCGCGGCCCAGGCCAGCTTCGCGTATTTCCAGAAGAAATTCGAGGAGGTCGGGCGCGGGTTGGAAAAGGCGCAGGAAGCCTACAGCACCGCCACGGGCCATCTGAACCGTTTTGCCAACCGCGTGGTGCGCTTGACGGGCGAGACGGCTCCGGAGTTAACCGACGGGAGCGCCACCAGCCAAACCAGCGCAACGTGAACACAGGCAATTCACCACGAATACGGCACCGCCTCGGTGTCCGCTTGCTCCGGCTTCGTTCCGGGTTTGGTTTGATCGCACGGTGCGGTTTGACGTGGAAAGCGGGACGTTCGGCGGATCGGGCATGTCCCTCCGTCGGCGAAAGCTGACCACGGCGCACACGTTAATGATCTCAAACGGAATATTGTCCGGCGCGCCGCTGCAACTTTTTGGTGATTTCGCAAACGGTTCGAGTCCAGAAAATTAACGCATCAAAAGGTAAAAACTTGTTGTCAAGCGAGGGGGCTTTGCTATTTTGCTCGGAAAATGCACCGTTTTGGGTGCGCGGGCAAACCGGTTTTGCCCGGTTCACGCATAGAAACGTAACAAAACCAACCAGTAAAGAAACTCAGGAGGAACACGAATGAAGTGTCACAAATGGACAGCAGGCTTGGTCGCCGCCGGGGTGGTCAGCCTTGGTTCCGTCGCGCTGGCGGAAGAAGCAGCGCAACACGCCGTCAACACGGCACTGCAATCCACTACCCTCAGCGGGTATGTCAGCACCTCGGCCATCTGGATGTTTGGCAAGAACGTCCCCAGCCCTGCCGTGGTCGGCCGATCGTTTGACGGCTCCGCGAAGCAGAACAACATCAACCTGGATGTGGTCAACCTGACCCTCGAGAAACCGCTGGACGAGGGCCAGTGGTCCGCGGGTTACAAGGTTTCCACCTGGCTTGGACCGGATGCCAACACGCTGAACAGCACTTCCAGTGGGCTGGGATTCAACACATCCGACTTTGCCATTCGTAACGCATACGTCTCCCTGCGTGCGCCGATCGGCAACGGTCTGGACTTCAAGTTTGGCGTATGGGACACGCTGATCGGCTACGAAACCGCCGATTCCCCGAACGACCCGAACTTCAGCCGGTCCTATGCCTTTGGCATTGAGCCGATCCAGCACACCGGTGTTCAAGCCAGCTACAAGATCAATGACATCATCAGCATTGCGGGCGGTGTCGCTGATCGTGGCGATGTGAACACCATCAACGCCAACTCCGGGATGCGCGGTGTCTGGACCTACTTGGGCAGCATCACGCTCACCGCGCCGGAGAGCGCCGGCTGGTTAAAGGGCGCCTCGCTCACAGCGGGTGCGGTTGATAGCGGCATTACCTCCGTCACGCCGGGCAAGACCGTGCCGGGCACGGCCGACGTCGTGAATTATTACGTGGGTGGCACGATGCCGCTGCCGATCAGTAATTTGTCGCTCGGCGCGTCTTACGATTACCGGGCCAACGGTCTGTTCGACAAATCCTACGAGAACGCCGTGGGCGGCTACCTTTCCTGGCAGGCCACGGAGAAGTTGAAGCTTAACGGCCGTGGCGAATACGCCAGCGGTTCTAACGGTGCCTTTGGTGAGATTACCACCGCGGATAATGTCAAGCTGCTTGGCGTGACCGGCACACTTGATTACTCGCTCTGGGCCAACGCCATCACGCGACTCGAAGTGCGTTGGGACCATGCCCTCAACGGTCAGGGTGTGTTCCTGGATAGCAATGCCAGAAACGCCATTTCATTGGCGATGAACGTGATCTACAAGTTCTAACTGGCTGGTCCAGAAAGTCTGCAATACCCTCTTCGGTTTCGGCCGAAGGGGGGTTTTGTTTTTGCCATGGACCAACCACCGGCCAAGTCCATCGAAAAGAAAACCACGATCAGAATGTCCGGCGGGGCACGTCCAATACCAACGGTGTGGTCTGAATACGGGACGGTTGCGGAGCCGAGATTGACTTGAAGGTTCCCTCGGAGGAAGAAATTGCGGACGAGCTTACGGAGCCGTTCAAGCGCGAGCGGATAACGCCCGAAGCTTGGGGCAAGCTGTTCTGAATTTCGCCGAACCTGGCATTTCCGGCCAAGTCGGAGGTTCCACCCACCACCGGGTTGAGTGCCTCTTTGGTCCGGTCAGGCGACAGACTTAATGGGTCGGCCAAATTCCGTGCCGGACTCATGTCGTTGGCAAGCGCGTTCCCCACGACGCTACGAGTGCTGAACAAATCATCCGTCGCCGTGCGATTTTGACCACTCTGGCCCATACCGCTGTTGCCGGATGTTGACGTGAAGCTGTCCATCAAAGCGCGCTTGACTCGCCCCGACCAGCTATCGTTTTGATCGGACGGGGCCCGGTAACTCGCCGAAGAATCAACATCCAGCGATGAACCGCGGGTCGAAAATATGCCCGGCGGACCAACCAGATCGGTGCTTTTGAAGCTGGTGGACAAATCACTGTGGGCAGCGCTTAGCGGATTGTCATCATTATCCAGCGTTGAACGTGACGGTCGCTCCCCGGTCTGGTCGTTCGCACGGCTTTTTTCCACGTATCGAACGATGCTGCCACTGGACATGGACGGCGTTTGAGCCGACGTCTCTCCCCATCGCTCGCTGCGGACATGAAACGCCTCCGCAGCGCTTTGGTCGGTGATCCCCGATCCCTCGGTATTGTTGAACATCCAATTCTTCTTTTGGTCGAGCGCCTTCCGCTCGCTCGGAGTAAGAGTCCTTGGAACAACGGCTTCCATCGGCATGAATGGCCGTGCAACCGCCGGTCCCATGGAATTGTTATGGCCGCGGAAAATGTCGAACGAACGACGCACCGGCGAATCGCTCTTCACCGAACGGCTTGGCGGCAGGTTCGTGGATGAATCCGAGAAGTGAACCTCTTCGCCGGCGTTCGCCGGTGCAGCCAGACACAAGACCAAGGCCGCTCCCGCGAGGCTGAGCGCTTTTCGAGGTTCCGTTGCTGCGATCCGCCAATTCATGCAGTGCTGACCACTACTGCCAAAATGGCACTGAGTCAAACAACAAAATCCATCCAGTCCCGCCCGCTGTCGCGGTTCCGACAGTCGTCGCGAGACGCTCCCGAGCCATCGCCTTTGGTTGCAAACCAGCAACCGATTCTTTACGTAACACGCTTGGTCGGGTAGTTTTGTTCGCATGGACTCCTCCAGCCATCCGGTGCGGCGTGCGACACTGGACGATCTGCCTGTCCTTCAAGGATTGTGGGAGGTGGCCCGTCTTCCGGGCATGGAATTGGAAAAGCATCTCACGGAATTCCAGCTTGCCACCCGCCCGGACGGTGTGGTGATGGCGGCAATTGCGCTCCGGACCATGGGCGCGCATGGCTGGCTGCACAGCGAGGCCGGGTATGCTTCGGAGCCAGCGGACGAGTACCGACAGGCGTTGTGGACGCGTCTGCAGACGCTGGCGCGGAACCATGGATTGACCCGCCTCTGGATGACGAGCGAGCCGGCGCGGTTCTGGCGCGATGCTGGTTTTCACCCGGCAGCCACGGAGGATTTGCAGAAACTGCCGGCGGCGATGCAGGCTGGAGCCAGGACATGGCACACACTCGCGCTGAAGAGCGAGGTGTTGCTGACGCCGGAGGTGGAGCAGCAATTCGAGCGGCTACAACAGCAGCAACAAGTGGAGGCGGAGAACATTCGCCGGCAGGCGGAACGATTGAAGTGGCTGGCTGGCTCCGTGGCGGTGGTCTTCTTCGTCGGCGCGATCTGGCTTTTGTTGCTGGTGCTCCACGCCGCGTCGCGCCGGTCGCGCCGGCGTTGAGGGCATCACGGCGAACCGCGCCGGAGCAGTTGCTCGATGAACCCTGTGGAATAGACGCCCCGGCGGAAGTCCGGATCCTGGAGAATGCTCTGTTGGAGCGGGATGGTGGTCTTGATGCCGGTGAGCATGAACTCGCCCAACGCCCGCGCCATGCGGTCAATGGCTTCCCGACGGTCCTTGCCGTAGGTGATCAGCTTGCCGATCATCGAGTCGTAATGCGATGGGATGTAGTAGCCGGCGTAGGCGTGCGAATCCACCCGCACGCCGTGCCCTCCCGGCGGGTAATACATCTCAATCCGACCGGGTGACGGGCGGAAATCGTCATAGGGATTCTCGGCGTTGATGCGGCATTCGATGGCGTGGCCGTGGAAGCGAAAATCGCCCTGCGAAAGCCTCACCGGCTCGCCCATTGCGATCTGGATCTGGAGTTTTACCAAGTCAATTCCCGTGGTTTCCTCCGTGATGGGATGTTCCACCTGAAGCCGTTTGTTGACCTCTAGGAAATAAAAATTGCCGGCATCATCCACAATGAACTCCACCGTGCCGGCATTGTTGTATTGGGCGGTTTCCATGATGCGCGCGGCCGCCTTGCCCATCTTCTTGCGCAAATCCTTGAACTTGTTTTCGATCAACGGCGAAGGCGTTTCCTCGATGACTTTCTGGTGCCGGCGCTGGATGGAGCAATCCCGCTCGCCGAGGTGAATGACGTTGCCGCGCATGTCGCCCACCATCTGGAACTCGATGTGATGCGGGTTTTCAAAATATTTCTCCACGTAAACGCCGGAATTGCCAAAAGCCTTCTCCGCTTCGGAACGGGCCGTGTGGTAGCCCTTCATCAGGGAAATGTCGTTGTGTGCAATGCGCATCCCGCGTCCGCCGCCGCCGGCCACCGCCTTGATCAACACCGGGTAGCCGATTTTCTTGGCGATGGCCAGGGCCTCCGCCTCGTTTTCGACCACGCCTTCGGACCCCGGCGGCACCGGCACGCCGGCCTTTTTGGCCAGTTGCCGGCTGAGCGCCTTGTCCTGGAGCGCGTTCATCGCGCGTGAACTGGGGCCGATGAAGCGGATGTTGCAACTCTCGCAGATGTCGGCGAAGTGCGAGTTTTCCGAGAGAAAGCCATAGCCGGGGTGGATCGCGTCCACGTCGGCGATTTCGGCGGCGCTGACGATGCGGTCAATTCGCAGGTAGCTTTCCCCGCTGGCGGCCGGGCCGATGCAGATCGCCTCGTCCGCCATCTGGACATGCATCGAATTGGCATCCGCCTCGGAATAAACCGCGACGGTGCGGATTCCCATCTCCTTGCAAGTGCGGATGATGCGAACGGCAATTTCACCGCGGTTGGCAATCAGGATTTTCTCAAACATCGGATGATGACGGCTTCAGGCGCTGAATGAATGGCCGGGACGCGCAGGTCGTAGCCTGCCTGTGGGACTGCCGGCTACAGCGGCCGGATCTTGAACAACGGCTGGCCAAACTCGACCGGTTTGGCGTTCTCCGCCAGGATTTGCGTGATGACGCCCTTGGTTTCCGCCTTGATTTCGTTCATCACTTTCATCGCTTCGATGATGCAAACCACCGTGTCCGGATTGACCTCGGTGCCGACTTCGACATACGGGACGGATTCGGGCGACGGCGCCCGGTAAAACGTGCCGATCATCGGCGATTTGATGTCCACGCTGGGGCTGGCCGGGCTGGCGGAGGCCGTCCCGGCGGCCGGCGCCACCGGCGGTGCCGCCGACGCCGCTGGAACGAGCGCCGTGACAGCGGCCGGCGCCACCACATCTTCGTAAGTGACTGCGCCACCGCTACCGTTCGGGCTGCGTTTCAGCCGGATTTTGAATCCTTCCTTCTCAAGCTCGAACTCCGCGATGGAGTTCTTGCGCATCAAATCAATGATCGCTTTGATGTCTTTCAGGTCCACGATGTTCTCCTGGCTGGAAGGTTCGCGCGTTTGAAGCTTCGGCGTCGGCACTCGTTTAGCAAAAAAGCAGCGACCGTAAACGGCCCTGCTCAGACTCGGTTAACAACGTTGCCGGGAGGCTAGAGAGCCGGTTCGCCCCGGTCAAGCAAACAATCTGGACACCCGCAGCCGGGGAGAAACGATCCGTGATCGGTTTTTCTTGTCCGGTATGGCCTGCCCGCGGCTGTATCATGTCAGAAAGCATGTTGGACGATCATCAACTTGTGCGTCGCTATGCGGCGGAAGGCTCCGAAACGGCTTTTGCGGAACTGGTGGAGCGTTACGTCAATCTCGTCTATTCCGCGGCCCTGCGGCGGTTGGGCGGAGATGGTCAACTCGCGCAGGACGTGGTGCAACTCGTGTTCACCGATCTTGCCCGCAAAGCTCATTCCTTGTCGCACGGCGTTGTGCTGGCCGGCTGGCTTCACCAAGCCACGCGCTATGCGGCCGCGCAACTGCGACGAACCGAACGCCGTCGTCAGGCGCGCGAACAGGAAGCCGTGTTCATGAACACACTTCAGTCCGAACCCATGCCCGAATGGACGCGCATCCGCCCGCTGCTCGACGACGCCCTGGACCGGCTCGGTCGTGCCGATCGCGACGCTTTGATTCTCCGCTACTTTGAGCAACGCAGTCTGGCGGAAGTCGGGCAGTTCCTCGGTCTGAACGAGGATGCCGCCCGCAAGCGCGTCAACCGGGCGCTGGACAAGTTGCGCGCCGCGCTGGCCCGCAGCGGCGTGACCTCCACCGCCGCGGCGCTGGACATCGTCTTGACGGGAAAGACGGTCGAACTCGCGCCGCCTGGGCTGGCCATGCAGGTGGCGCACAGGGCTTGCACGGCCGGTGCCGCCGGCATGGGTTTGACCGCGAGCCTTGGTCAACTCCTCACCGTGACGAAGGCGAAAGTGGTGGGCACGGGCGCGGTAGTCGTTGTGGCCATAATTCTGATGATTGTGAACCATCACGGTCGAAACCCAGCCGGCGCAGTGAGTCTGGCTTCCCCCAACAAACCGATCGTTTCCGCCGCCACGCCGACAAGTCCCGGCGCGGAAACCGCCGCGAACGCCGTCGCCTCAAGCAATGCGCTGGTGCTTCATTTTGTGGCGGCCGACAATGGCTCGGTCATTCCGAACGTGGAAGTCGAGTTTTGGTCCCTGGGCCAGAAGGGCAGGGAACACGGCCAGCTCCGGGCCACCCGTTTTGGCGTGTGCAATCTCCCCGTGTCGCGCGACGCGGTGAAGCAACTGGTCGTCGTCAACCAAGTGGACGGGTTTGCCGAAACGCGGTTGGAATGGCGGCCGGATCGCGGCGAAACCATTCCCTCCCAATACACGTTGCGTCTGGTGCGTTCGGTGCCCATCGGTGGAATGGTGATGGATCCGGATGGCTATCCCGTCAGTGGCGCGCGAATCTCCTTTGCCAATCGCGTGGATCCCGCGGTCGAAACCCGGCCGGAAAGCCACGACTTCACGTCACCATTCCGCGTGGCCGGCGTGACCGATGCCAACGGCCGGTGGCGCATTGACCGGATTGCCAGGGAAACCGTCCACACGATTTTTGGCGCTGCCTCGCATCCGGAATTCGTCCCGTCGGCCATTCTGACGGTGGCGGGCAATCCCGACGCGGAGCAACAGCTCCTGGCCAGCAAGTATGTTTTCCGACTCGGCCGCGCTGCCAGTGTCCGCGGCATCGTCATGGATCCGGACGGTAAACCTGTGCCCAACGCGAAGGTTCAGGTTGGAAGTTTTAGTCCTGGAGAATCTCCGCGGGAAATCCAGAGCCGAACGGACGGCACCTTCTTCGTGACGGGCTGCCGGCCCGGCAAAGGCTGGCTTCGCGCGGAGGCGGAACGGCTCGTGCCCGCCAAACTGGAAATCGAGATTGGAACCAATGCCGTTCCGTTGCGCGTGACACTTTCGCGCGGCAACCTCCTCAGGCTGAAGGTCGTGGACAAACAGGGAGCGCCTGTGTCTCATGCCATCGTGTCGTTCAACCAACCGGCAACCCTCTCTGAAAGCCCGCAATCGCCGATTCAGTTGTCGCGCATTACTGGTGCCGATGGCCGGGCCGAATGCTATGTCGCGCCGGAGCGTAGCTTGATCGTTAGTGCCGAAGCCGACGGCTATGGGAAATCGGAAGAGGCAACCATGCAGCCGGACGGGCAGGAACATGAAATTGTCCTCTCGCCCGCACTCCGGAACTTGACCATTTCCGGCACCGTTCGTGACGCCGCCACCGGCCGGCGCATTCCCCGGTTTCGCATCGTTACCGGCCGGGTGGGGACCGCTTCGATGGGTGGCGCCACGAATGTGACTTGGGGCGACCGTGACACTGACTGGATGAGTTTCGAGGGTGGGCAATTCACCAACGTTTTCACGGGAGCCGGCCGGAATACGGATCCGGATTCCGCGCTCGTTTTCAAATTCGAGGCGGACGGTTACGCGCCGTTCATCACGCGTGGTGTGCGGCCGGATGAAGGTGAAGTCCCGTTCGACATTCGCCTGCGCGCGGCGGCCGCGACCACGGTCACCGTGTTGCTGCCGGATGGCCGGCCCGCGGCCAACGCGGACGTCGGCCTCGTCTTCCCTGGCGCGGGGTTGCGACTGGCTCCCGGCGGCTTCGCCCGGTCCAGTCTCAGATCCGAGTGGCCGTCGTCGGGCGATTCCCTGCTGATGGCGGATGCGAGCGGCCATTTCCGCTTGCCGGACAACGCGGCGGTCCAACAAATCGTCGTCGCGCATCCGGAGGGTTATGCGGAGACAACCCCCGCCGCGCTGACGGCGGAGCCAGTTTTGCGCCTGCAACCGTGGGGCCGGTTGGAAGGCACCGATCACGCGGGTCGCGAACTGCAGTTGGAGTTCGGCGAAGGCAACCTTTTGCGTTCGATTTTTTGCGACCCGGAAACGTTCAAGGTGTCCACCGATGCCGCCGGACACTTCGTGTTTCCGCAAGTGCCGCCCGGCAGGCGCAAGCTGGCGCGGTTCATCCCGCGCGATCTTGTCGTCGGACGGGGGCGAGTGACCGGCTCGTTCCGGCCGCTGATGGACGTCGAAATTCGTCCGGGCGAAACCACCACCGTGACGCTCGGTAATTTGGGCTACACCGTGACCTTGCGGCTGCGCTGGCCGGACACGTTGAAACGGCAGCCTGATTGGAACGTGGTGGTAAGCCTTCAAACACCGTTGCCGCAGCCACCGGCAGAAACCGCCAACGATCCGCAAGCCCGCGCCGCGTGGCGCCTGTCTCCCGAGGCGCAAGCCGCCTTTGCCAACATCAAGCACCGCGAGCTTGCGGAGGGAAGCGACGGAGTGTTCAGCACCGACGACGTTCCCGCCGGCAATTACGACGTGAATGCGGGCGTCTATGAAAGGTCCGGCGACGCCCGCTTGCCGAAGCTGCTGGCGGCGGCCCAGGCTTCGCTGACCGTTCCAGCAGACCCGCCCACCGGCACGCTGGATCTGGGCGAGATCACCTTGAAGGCGCGGCCGTGAGCTTCGATCCGGCGTGAAAGCCTTCGGTTGTCGTTGCCGTCCAAACGAACTGAATGCAGCCGAGGCCAACAGCAATGACGGAGCGCGGCAACAAGATCGCAGACTTTGTGGCCTCCGGTCGCGCGGTGCTGAAGTATTCGCCGGCCGGGCAGTTGACGGCGTCCTCCATCGTGCTTTCCCCTTTGATTTTTTGACGTTACGGGTAATTTCCCACCGGCGTTATGGTCCTGGTCATCGACAACTACGATTCGTTTACCTACAACCTCGTCCAGTATCTGGGCGAGATGAACGTCGCGCTGTCGGTGCATCGCAACGACCGGATCGCACTCGATCAAATCCGCGAACTGCGGCCGGAGCGAATCCTGATCTCGCCGGGGCCGTGCTCGCCGCGCGAGTCGGGGCTGTCGAACGACATCATCCGCGCCTTCGCCGGCCAGGTGCCGATCCTGGGTGTCTGTCTGGGGCACCAGTGCATCGGCCATGTTTTTGGCGCGAACGTGGTGGTGAATTACCGGATGATGCACGGCAAAACTTCGCTGATCCGGCACAACGGGAAGGACCTGTTCGCCGGGATGCCGAATCCGTTTGCGGCGACGCGCTACCACTCGCTGGTGATCCAGCGCGATTCGCTCCCGGCCTGTCTCGAAGTCACGGCGGAGACGGACGAGGGCGAAATCATGGGTGTGCGGCATCGCGACCTGCCCGTCTGGGGCGTACAATTCCATCCCGAAAGCATCCTCACCGAAAACGGCCGGATGATTCTGGCCAACTTCCTCAAGCTCGAAGCGCGCCCGGCGCAATAAACCGCCCCCCTGCGGGCCATTCGGCCGCTGGTCCGGCGCTCGCGACAGGCCGCAGCAGCGTTGGTTTACTGGGCAACCAGGTCCGGCTCGGCAGGGGGACTCGCCGCGGCAAACGGTTTGCCGCCGTTGATCAGGAACAGCACGGCCATGCGCACGGCGAGGCCGTTGGTGACTTGTTCCAGGATGACCGAATGGCTGCCATCGGCGACATCACTATCCACCTCCACGCCGCGGTTGATCGGGCCGGGATGCATGATGAGCACATCTGGCTTCATGCAGGCCAGCCGCTCGCGGTTGATGCCGAAGAGACTGGTGTATTCGCCGAGGCTGGGAAACATGGTCTTGCGCTGGCGCTCGTGCTGGATGCGCAGCAGGTTCACCACGTCCGCATCAGCGATTGCCTCCGCCAGATGGCTGGTGACGCGGCAGCCCATCGGTTCGAAGGTCTGGGGCACCAGCGTGGGCGGCCCGCATAGCGTGACGCGGGCGCCGAGTTTCTGAAGCGCCCAGATGTTCGAGCGCGCCACGCGGCTGTAAAGGATGTCGCCGAGGATGGTGACGTTCAGCCCGGCAATGCGGCCCTTCTTCTCGCGCATGGTGAACACGTCGAGCAGGCCCTGGGTGGGGTGTTCGTGTGCGCCATCGCCGGCATTGACAACGTGCGCCTCCAGCACGCGGGACAGAAAGTGCGGCGCGCCGGCGGCGCTGTGCCGGATGACGATGAAGTCGGTGTTCAGCGCCTCCAGGTTGCGGGCCGTGTCCTTGAGAGTTTCGCCCTTTTTCAACGAGCTGGCCTCGGCGGTGAAGTTGATCACGTCCGCGCTCAGCCGCTGGGCCGCCAGTTCGAAGCTGATCCGCGTGCGGGTGGACGGTTCGACGAAGAGGTTGACGACGGTTTTGCCGCGCAGCGCCGGGACTTTCTTGATCACCCGTTGGCCGACCGCTTTGAATTCCCGCGCGGTGTCGAGAATGGTGACGATTTCTTCGGCGGAAAGCGATTGGAGGTCGAGCAGGTCTTTGCGGGTCCAGCGCATGACGTCATTGAGCTACTGAACCGCGGCCTTTTCAAGAACGACTTTGATCTTCCCGTCCGCCTCGTCCACCTGCACGTCCACCTTGTCGGCCGGTGCGGTCGCCAGGGCGGCACCCACGAAATCCGCCTTGATCGGCAGTTCGCGATGCCCCCGGTCCACGAGCACGGCCAGTTGGATGCGGCACGGCCGGCCGAGGTCATTCAGCGCGTCCAGCGCCGCGCGCGCCGTGCGGCCGCTGAACAGCACGTCGTCCACCAGCACGACGTTCTTGCCGGAAAGATTCAGCGGCATGGCGGTGGGGTGCATGTTGGGGGCGGGTTGCGAATCGAGATCGTCCCGGTGCATGCTGATGTCCAGTTCGCCCAGTTCCACCGTCAAGCCCGCCGCGGCCTGCAACTCCCGGGCGAGGCGGCGGGCCAGTTGGACGCCGCCGGTCTGGATGCCGGCCAGCACGACCACCGCCGGCGATTGATTGGCGGTGGCGATTTCTCCAGCCATGCGTGCCAGCACGCGCGTGACCTCGGCGTCGGTCATGACCGTTTGAGGAACGACAAGGGAAGAATTCATGAAAATGCGGACTCGATGCTCAATGAAGAAGGCGCCGGACAGTAGTGCCGTTTGGACAAAAGGCGTGCCCGTGGCGGGCGGGTCAGTTATGGAGGGTGCGTTGGACCTTCCGCCACCGGCGCCAGCTCGTCCGATGCCTGAGCACCCAGTCGGTGAGCGCCCATTCAAAACCGAGATCGCGCCCGGCCTTTTCCGACTCGATCCATTTGTGTTTCAGGATTTCCTCGCGTTCGGCCAGGTATTCCTGGTAAACGCTGAACTCTTTCAACCGGTCGGAGCCTTGCACCGCAGCCATCGTAATCATCATGTTCAAAACGCAGTTGCGAACATCTATGAACGCGGGGAGTCTAGCACGCCGCGCCCGCCTGACAATGGAATTTCATCGCCCGTCGCGGTTTGGAGTTTCCAACGCCGGACGATCGCCTAGAATATCCGCCCATGCAGAAGCCTGTTCGTCGTGCCGCCCGTTCCGGGCTGGCCCTTGCGTTGACTTGGTTCCTCGTCGCGTCCCTCCCGTCGGCCGTCGCGTCCGAGGCGCGGTTGCTGCGTTTTCCCGCCATCCACGGCAACCAGATCGTCTTCGGTTACGCGGGCGACCTTTACACGGTGCCCGCTGACGGTGGCGTGGCCCGCCGGTTGACGAGCGACGAGAGGAGCTACGAGATGTTCCCGCGCTTTTCACCGGATGGAAAAATGCTGGCCTTCACCGCGCAATACGACGGCAACACGGAGGTCTATCTCATGCCGGCGGAAGGTGGCCCGCCGAAACGACTGACCTACACCGCAACGCTCGAACGCGACGACGTGTCGGATCGCATGGGACCGAACAACATCGTGATGGCCTGGCGCGACAACGCGACGATCATCTACCGCTCCCGGCGCATCGAGTGGGACGACTGGAAGGGGCAGTTGACGATCGCGAAAGTGGACGGCGGTGTGCCGGAAATCCTGCCGTTGCCGCGCGGCGCGTGGTGCTCGTTCTCGCCGGACGGCAAGCGGCTCGCCTACAACCGCGGCTTCCGCGAGTTCCGCACCTGGAAGCGTTACCGCGGCGGCCAGGTGGACAACATCTGGATTTATGACTTCGAAAAGAAAACCACGGAGCGGCTCACCGACGACCCGTCCCAGGACATCTTCCCGATGTGGAGCGGCGAGCGAATTTACTTCGTCTCCGACCGCGACGCGCACCGGAAGATGAACCTGTTCGTCTATGACCTGCCGACCAGGGCGATCCGCCAGCTCACCACGTTCGACGAGTTCGACGTGAAGTTCCCCTCGCTGGGCGACCGGGCCATCGTGTTCGAGAATGGCGGTTACATCTACCGGCTGGATCTCGCGACGGAAGCGGTCTCCAGGGTGCCGGTCCAGATTGACGAGGATTTCGCCATCGGCCGCAGCACCTGGAAGGATGCGAGCAAGGCCGTGACGGACTTCGACGTTGCCCCGGACGGCGCCCGCGCGCTGTTCACCGCCCGCGGCGATTTATTCACCGTTCCTGCCAAGAATGGCCCGACGCGCAACCTCACGCAAACCCCCGGTGTGCATGAGCGCAACGCCGTCTGGTCGCCCGACGGCCAATGGATCGGCTACCTGGCCGACGCGTCCGGTGAGGATGAACTTTACGTCCGGCAGCAAGATGGCTCCGGCACGCCCACCCAACTCACCACCGCCGCCGACACCTACAAATACGCGCCGAAGTGGTCGCCCGACTCCAAGCGGCTGCTGTGGTCCGACAAAAAAAACCGCCTGCAAATCGTCGAGGTCGCCTCGAAGCAGGTGACGCTCGTGGACCAGTCGCCCGCCTGGGAAATCACGGATTTCACCTGGTCGCCCGACAGCCAGTGGATCGCCTTCACGCGGCCGGAGGAACGGCGTTTCCCGAACATTTACCTCTATTCGCTCGAAACGAAACAGAAGATCCAGGTTTCCGACGGCTGGTTTGACGTGGGCACGCCGGCCTTCAGCTCCGACGGCAAGCTGCTGTTCTTCGTCTCCGACCGCTCCTTCTCACCCACCTTCAGCGCCCTGGAGGCCAACTATGTTTATCGCGACATGGCGGGCATCTTCTTCGTCACGCTGGCCAGGGACACCAAATCGCCGCTCGCGCCGAAAAGCGACGAAGTCGCCGTCAAAAAAGACACGGACAAGAAGGACGGTGACAACGCCCCCGTCAGGGAAAAGTCGGGCGAAACCAAGGCTGCGCCCGGTGCCGACGAGAAGAAAGACGCCGGCAAAAAGGAACCGAAGCCGGTCGTTGTCAAGGTGGACGCCGATGGCCTGCCCCAGCGCATCGCCACGCTCCCGCTCCCGGCCGACAATTACCGCCATCTCACCTCGGTTGGCGACAAACTGTTCTATCAGCGGAAGGGAAAGCTGTTCGTTTACGACCTGGACAAACTGAAGGAAACCGAAGTCGGCGAGTTCGACACCTACCGTGTTTCCGCCGACCACAAGAAAATGCTGCTCAAGACCGGCGACACCTTCGCCATCGTGGACCTGCCCGCGGGCAAGGCGGACATCGGCGACCACAAGCTCAGCCTCGCCGACCTGCAGGTGCATTTGGACCGTCACGCCGAGTGGGCCCAGATTTACAACGAATGCTGGCGGCAGATGCGCGATTTCGTCTATGACCCGAATCTCGGCAAGGTGGACTGGGCGGCGATCCGCCAGCGTTACGCGCCCTTGCTGCCGTTCGTCCAGCACCGCGCCGACCTGACCTATCTCATTGGCGAGATGATTGGCGAGTTGAGCATGGGCCATTGCTACGTGGGCGGCGGGGATTATCCCAAGGAAACTCGCATTCCGCTCGGCCTGCTCGGCGCCCAGATCGTTCGCGACGCGGCGACCGGCTTTTATCGGATCACGGACATTCTCCCCGGTCAGAACTGGGACAAACGCCTCCGCTCGCCGCTCACGGAGATCGGGGTCAACGCGCACGCCGGCGACTACATTCTCGCCATTGACGGCCAAACCACCGACCGCATGACCGATCTCTACGCCGCGCTCGTGGGCAAGGCGGACAAGCAGGTCACGCTCCGCCTCAACTCCGAGCCAAAGGCCGACGGCGCGCACGATGAAGTCGTGGTGCCGACCGCCGACGAGCGGCCGCTCTATTATCTCAAATGGGTGCTCGGCAACATCGCGAAAGTGAACCAGGCCACGGACGGGAAAATCGGTTACGTCCACATTCCGGACATGATGACGGAGGGGCTGAACGAGTTCGTGAAATTCTATTACCCGCAACTCCAGAAGGAGGGCTTGATCGTGGACTGCCGCGGCAACGGCGGCGGGTTTGTCTCGCCGCAGATCATCGAGCGCCTCCGCCGCGAGCCGGCCATGTGGACGATCGCCCGCAACGGCAGCGTGAACGTGGATCCCTCCGGCCAGGTGCTCGGCCCCAAAGTCCTCCTCGTGGACCAGTTCTCCGCCAGCGACGGCGACATCGTGGGCTACCGTTTCCGCAAATACAACCTGGGACCCATCATCGGCATGAGAACATGGGGCGGGGTGGTGGGCATCCGCGGTTCGTTGCCGCTGCTGGACGGCGGGTTCCTGAACAAGCCGGAGTTTTCGCGCTTCGGCCTGGATGGCAAGGAATGGATCATGGAAGGACATGGCGTGGACCCGGACATCATGGTGGACAACGACCCCGTGCATGAGTTCAATGGCATTGACGACCAGCTCAACAAGGCGATCGAAGTGATCAAGGCGAAACTCGCCGCCAACCCCGTCGTCATCCCGCCGCCGCCGCCGTATCCGGACAAACGCTAGCCGCCGCGTTGCGACAGACTGGCGGAACCCCGCCCCGCCACGACCCCAATCCTTGGTCTTGGCGCCATCGGGCATCTGAACGGTGGAGGTTATCACTGTGTGCGGACGCGGTGACGGCCCGCAATGGCCCGTCGTCGTTGATCCCGTATGCAATCCCAGGCTGGCTTCGGCAAACCCCGGCGAGGACGATCTGCGTCAGACCGGGGGCATTCGTGCGAAAACGCCGGTACCGTCGCCAAAGCCCCAAAGGCGCCGCTTGACACTGCCGCCACGCCATGCCGGAAAACGGAGCGCCAGCCTGCGGCCGGCTTTGCGAGGTGCCGGGTTCATCGGAACGTGCCGGTCGCCACCCGGTCTCAAGCCGGCTGAAAGCTGGTGCTCCAGCGATGGTGTCAAGTTGCGCCCGGAACCCAAGTCTTTCTGATTTTTAAGGTTGAAGCGGTGTTTGAGGCGTGGACAATCCGACGCTGTAATCAGGGGGTTCGGTTTATGTGCAACGGTGCGTCAATTCTGGTGACCGTCTGTCCGGCCGGGAACGGCGCTCGACCCGGTGCCGCTGCCGCCTCCTCAAACGGGCCCTATCCTCATCGCGACTTCTTCGCCGCTCCCATGTGCCGATCCCCTGACACCGAGCCAGCAACCACGGAAATCCAGATAAGGGATTCGGAAACCAAAATCGGAACCTTGGAAATCAAAAATCGAATCACGGGAGCCAGGAGGGGAACCTCGGGAACGAAGATTTGAACCTCGGGCGTCACAATTCGTGGGCCTATCCGCGCAGCCTGCGGCCCGTGCCCCGTCCATTCCTGGAGCACGGAACTCTCATGGCCGCGGCCCGGCGGGACCACCGCCTGTTCACGAGTCCCAGGCCGGGTGCAGCGTCTGTCAACCCGCGCCGTTGTTCACGGATTAAAAGCTGCATCGGGTGGGCACACGTATCCGCGGTGATCGTCCAGTGAACCGTTTTGATGGCCGATCCTCATCGAATGTTGGCGCACTGCCCCCTATCTCCATGACGGGTCGGCCGCGACCGGCAAGTCAACCGGCGGCGGAGCCAGTTTGGCGGGCAACGCGATCAGACTCCGCAACTCGCGTGTGCGCTTGGTGTCGCCGCCGGTGGCGAGGTAGAACCAGCCGTCGGCGGCGCCGGCGTCAATGTTTTCCTTCGATTCCCATTCCGCGTTCGATGCGGTGAAGCGCGCCTGCGCCAGCGCCAGCCATTTCCCGCCGGCCGGCCGGATCCAGCCGTGCCCGAAACGTGCGCGGCGAACGTCGTGGACGCTCTGGCCATCGCGGCGAAAATCCTCGATGAACGAGTAGTAACCCTTCAACGGCTGGCCGCCGGTGCGGGTGCGGAACGTGGCCAGTTTCCACCATTGCCGCGTGTCGTTGCGGAAGACCCAGGCGGTGTAGGCGGTCTTCCGGTCCTGCACCTCGCCGCGGAGCAGGAAGCGGTTCGTTTCGCCAATCTTCCACGCCAACGGCGCCATGCACTGGCCGCCCGTGCCTTCGCCGCCAAAGCGCCGGATGCGCACGCCTTCGCCTTGCGCCAGCAGCTCCACGCGGTCCTCCGGCTGCACGGACTTCGGATCGTCGCCGGTTGTCGGATCCCACACGGAAAAGATCACCACCTTGTCGTCGGGGCGGTCCAGTTGCTGGATGCCGAAGTAGCCGGTGCTCCAGCCGCAGGCCATGAAATAGCTGCCGTTGACCGATTGCTCCACCACGACCTCATTATAAAACCACTCGCTGTCCGCCGCGGGGTAGCCGAGATGCACCGAGCGGGCGGCGCGGTAGATTTTTTCCTGCGCGCTGCCAAGCGACGTCAGCATCAACAGTGTGGAAACCAGCAGTTCAATTCGCATAAGACCATTCCTTTCCAATCAGCCGTGGGGCTTGGTCGGTGCGGCGGATTTGACCTCGCCGGCCCGGTGCGGAACAAAAACCGGCAGGCTCATGTGCCAGCGAATCCCCGCCAGCCGCAGGGCCAGAATCGCCACGATGGCGACGATCATGTTCGTCCGTATCGCATCCGACCAGCGTGCCAGCAGGACGTAAAGCACCGTGCCGGCAAACGCCGCCGTGGCGTAAAGGTAAATTTCGGGCCGGAACACGAGCGGGATTTCGCCCAGCAGCAGGTCGCGTAAGATGCCGCCAGCCACGCCGGTGATCACGCCCATCGCCACGCTGATACCGGGGCTGACCTGGAAATCCAGCGCCTTTTGCTGTCCGACGATGGTGAACAGCGCCAGCGCGAAGGCGTCCGCCACGAGCAGGACGGCGCGGGGGAATTCCCGCGCCCGTTCGATATAAAACGCGACGACCGCCGTCACGGCGGCGATGAAAACGTAGTTCGGATTGCGCACCCAAAACACGGGCAGGTAGCCGATGGTGCAGTCGCGGATCGTCCCGCCGCCCAGCGCCGTGACCAGCGCGAGGACGATGACGCCGAACAGGTCCACGCGCTTGCCATGCGCCGCGAGGACGCCCGTGATCGCCGCCACGGCCACGCTGAAATATTCGAGGTAGAACTGGAACGGCAGCTTCATGTGCCGCGCCCGGCCGCTTTTTGCCGCAGCGAGTCGGTGAACTCCTTCCAGAGCGTGTCGAGATCCGCGCCACAGTAGTCCTTGAACAGCGCCGGTTGATACGTCCCGGCGCGCGACGCCCGGCTCAACAGTCCGACAATCTGCGGATTCTTTTCCTTTTCCAGCCAGGCCAGGAACGTGGCCGTCGCGCCGTAGCCCTGGCGGTAGCTGCTGCGGTCGGGGTTGACGCGGAGTGTGCGCTTGCCCGGTTCAAACCGGAAATCGCGGATGTAGTCGGCAATGCCTTCCGTCAGCCAGCCGACGCCGCGGTTGTGGTAGTCCTGAACGATGTGCGTCATCTCGTGGATCACCATGCCGTAATCGTCCGGCGCTTTTTTGGTGACCCAGTCGGCGGAAATCCGGATGTGGTTGCCGGTGGTGCCGGCCACGCCGTTCATGGGCAAAAACTCCAGTTCGATTTTCGAATAAGGCAGGGGGGCGTTCGTGCCGTTGAGGATGGCATTGACCCGCGGATACCATTCCGCGCACAGCGCCTGCGCCTTCTTGGCGAACGCCTCGCACTCGGGCGCCTGCGAATAGTCCACCGTCACTTCAAAACTTTGTTTCCCGGCATTCGGCTCGACAAACAAACCTACCTCGGAAATCGCCGGGCAAACCGGCGCCTGCGTGATGCGGAGGCGGACCTTGTCGGTGGTCACGGGCGTGCCGCGGACGAGCCGGCGGTTGCCGATGCTCGTGCCGTGGGCGAATTCCTTCCACGCGCCGTCCTGCCATTCATCGAGTGCGAACGCCTCGACGCGCTGGCCCAGCGGCAGGAATTCGCGCAGGTCCACGACGTTGAACGTGACCGGCCGGCCGAGGTCGAGCACCAGTTCGGGCGTCGTCACGTTGTCGTCCGTGGCCCAATAAGTATCCCGGTTGCCGTCAATCACGTTGGCCGGCGCGAATTCCTTCGCGCCGCCGCGGGTGTTGCTGGCGGTGACCGTGGCGTGCGCGGCAAAATTCGTGGCGAACGTGGTGTCGAGGATGCGCCGGAACTCGTGGAGCGACGCGATGTCGGTGTCGTGAATCTGGCCGCGCCGGTCCGGCGGCAGGTTCAGGTTCAGGCACGCGCCGCGGCCCACCGACGCGTAATAAATGTCCAGCAACTGCGCGGGCGTCTTCACCTTGTGGTCCTCGCTCGGATGGTAGAACCAGCCGGGGCGGATCGAAACGTCGCACTCCGGCGGAATCCAGTCCGCGCCCGGCCGCTCGCCGTTGTTCAAGTTCGCCTTCGTGTTGCCGGGGGCGCCGTCGCCGACGTTGATCGTGTCCCAGCAAGGCTGGCCGGCGATGCCGCTTTCGTTGCCCACCCAGCGCACGTCGGGTCCCACGTCGCTGAACATGACCGCGCCCGGCATGAGTTCGCGCACGATCTGCCAGGTGTGTTTCCAGTCGTAATAAACCTTGTTGTCAATGTGCCGCATTTCACGGGCGCCGCCGTAGAAGCCGTCGCCGCCGTTGGCGCCGTCAAACCAGACGATGAAAATATCGCCGTAGTTCGTGAGCAGTTCGCGGAGCTGGTTCCGGTAATAGGTGATGTATTCCGGCCGGCCATAGACCTTCTGGTTGCGGTCCCACGGCGACAGATAGACGCCGAACTTCATGCCGTGCCGGTGGCAGGCGTCGGAGATTTCGCGGACCACGTCGCCCTGGCCGTTCTTCCACGGCGAATTCTTCACGGAATGCTCGGTGAACTTCGACGGCCACAGGCAGAAACCATCGTGGTGCTTGCAGGTGAGGATCACGCCCTTCATGCCGGCTTCCTTCGCGGTGAGGACGATCTGGTCGGCATTGAAGTCGGTCGGGTTGAACACGGATTCGCTTTCGTCGCCGTAGCCCCATTCCTTGTCCGTGAACGTGTTCACGGTGAAATGCAGGAAGCCGTAGAACTCCATTTCGTGCCAGGCAAGCTGGCGCGCGGTGGGCACCGGGCCGTAAGGCGCGGGCGGGGCGGGCGCGGCGAGGAGTTGAGCGGCCAGCATGGTGGCCAGGACGGTGAGCGTCAGTTCAAAGCGGGCGATGGCGTTCATGATGATTTACAGACCCAAATCTTTTTTGACTTCGGAGAATTGTGCAATCGCAAATTCCAAATCCTTCCGCGAATGCGCCGCCGAAACCTGCGTGCGGATGCGCGCCTTGCCGACCGGCACCACCGGATACGAAAAGCCGACGACATACACGCCGCGATCAAGCATCGCCGCGGCGAACCGCTGCGCCAGCGCGGCGTCGCCCAGCATGATGGGCACGATCGGATGTTCGCCCGGCAGAATCTGAAAGCCGGCGCGCGTCAGGCCGTCGCGGAAAAACCGCGTGTTCGCCGCCAGTTGATCGCGCAACGCCGTGGACTCGCCGAGCAGTTCGAGGGCTTTCAAAGCGCCGGCGACCACCGGTGGCGCGATCGTGTTCGAGAACAGGTAGGGCCGCGAGCGTTGGCGGAGCAGTTCCACGATTTCCTTCCGCCCGCTCACGTAGCCGCCGCTCGCGCCGCCCAGCGCCTTGCCCAGCGTGCCGGTGAGGATGTCCACGCGGCCGATGACGCGGTGGAATTCGTGCGTGCCGCGACCGTGCTCGCCCATGAAACCGACGGCGTGCGAGTCGTCCACCATCACCAGCGCGTCGTGGCGCTCGGCGAGGTCGCAGATCGCCGGCAGGTTCGCGATGAAGCCGTCCATCGAGAACACGCCGTCGGTCGCGACCAGCCGGAAGCGCGCCGGCTTTGCCTCGCGCAGCTTTGCTTCCAGATCGGCCATGTCGTTGTTCCGGTAGCGGAGGCGTTGCGCTTTGCAGAGCCGGATGCCGTCAATGATGCTCGCGTGATTCAACTCGTCGGAAATGACCGCGTCCTCCGCGCCGAGAATCGTCTCGAACACGCCGCCGTTGGCGTCCCAGCACGAGCTGTAAAGAATCGTGTCCTCGGTGCCGAGAAATTCGCTCAGCCGGCGCTCGAGTTCCTTGTGTGGCGACTGCGTGCCGCAAATGAACCGCACCGACGCCAGGCCGTAACCCCAGCGTTCCAGACCCTCGTGCGCCGCGGTGGCGACCGCCGGGTGCTGCGCCAGACCGAGGTAGTTGTTCGCGCACAAATTCAGCACCGGCTGGCCGTCGGCCACGCGGATGGTCGTGCCTTGCGGCGTGGCGATGACGCGCTCGGCCTTGTAAGTGCCGGCCGAGCGGATTTCCGCGAGCTGGGTTTCGAGATGTTGTTTAAGGTGGCCAAACATGGGATGTCCTAGTCGGGAGTGGCGGCTTGAAAAACGACGCGATACACCGGCCGCGGTTCGCCCGTGCCAGGATTCGGGACCAGTATGAAGTTGTCCGTGATCACCGGATTCAGATCAGCGCCTTCGAGCACGCGGACGAGTTTCACGCGTTGCGGAAGAAATTGCAGAATCGGCCGGCCGCCGCGTTGCGAGCCGTTCGTGTCGTGTGGCGCGAAAGTCTGCCGGCCGGCGCACGGTTGGATGTCAAACGTCCACTGGTCGCCCTTTTGGCTGAGTGTCTGCGTCCATGACAACGGCTGAGGTGCCATGCGCGCAGACCAAGCCGGGTCGCCATAGAACGCCAGGTAATCGCGGTCATAAGCCAGGCCAAGGCCGTCTTGCGCGGTCAGGCCGGTGGCGCGCGCGGCGTCGGTCAGCTTGATCGTGGCACTGGTGCGGCCGTCCGGGGCAACCGGCGCGGTCAGTAAGTCGGGAAAATAAGTTTCGAGCCGGTGCTCCAGCGCAAGTTGATTGGCGAGGAACGCCTCGGCAAACGTGTAGCGGCCGGGCTGATCGAGGAAATAATCCACGCAGCCCCAGCCGGCGTAGCCATACCAGGTGGTGACGACGTAGCCGATCATCTGGTTGACGCCGCCGCTGTTCATCCACGCCAGCGCCATCGCATTCGGGCCGTCAATGTGGCCCATCAGGCAGTTGCCGACCGGCAGATAGATTTTCGGATTCGGCGACTGAATCGGCAGCTTGCGGCCGTGGGTGTCCAGACCGTAGAGGGCGCCGTCGGCGCAGCGGAATTGCCCGTTGCGGTAGGCGTAACCGATCTGCCAGTCGTGCTCGGTCGCGTGTCCGGAAGCGAGGAACAGGTCGGGCCGGTATTCCGTGAGGGCGTTGACCAGCGACTCGGTGGAGTCGGCCGGGCCGTGGAATTCCTTCGGTTGGCCGCCTTTTTCCTTTTTCGCATAAAGGCCCGCTTTGAGTTCGGAATACCCAATTCCCTCCTCGCAATCATCCATCGCGAAGCTCGTCCCCGCGGCGACCTTCCGGATAGTGAGCGGCGCGCGGCATTGGGCGATGCGCAGCGCGTTCGCGGCGTCGTAGCCCGTGAGGATGCCCCAGAAGCAATCCGTGTAGGGATCGTCGTCGAGCCGGCGGGTCAGCCGGTGGACTTGGACGACGAACTCGCGCGTCGCCTCGGCCGGCCGCGCCACGAAACAGGCGTAACGCGGAAACTGCGCGCGCAGGCCAGCCAGTGATTCTTCCACCGAGGAGTCGTAAACGATGACCGTAGCGTGGTGCTCCTGCCGAAGCGCGTCCACCACCTGGCGCCAGCCCGGATCGTCCGCCGTTGGCTGTGAAACGACCACGGCGTAATCCGGCGCCGCGGCAGTTCCACGGGCCAGGGCGAGAAAGAGAACGGCGACGAACGCCCGCAGGAAATAACCGGCAAACGGAGGCTTGCGCATGACGAACAGACTCCCGCGGCGACGGACTTGGGTCAACGCCAATGCAAAATGACCTTGCCCGACCGGCCCGTCTGCATGGCGGCGAAGCCTTGCTCAAATTCGGTGAAGTGAAACCGGTGCGTGATCACCGGACGGATGTCGAGGCCGCTTTGCAGCATCACGGTCATCTTATACCACGTCTCATACATCTCGCGGCCGTAAATACCCTTGATCGTGAGCATGTTGAAAATGACCTTGTTCCAGTTCACCGCCATCGGCTCCGGCGGAATGCCGAGCATGGCGATCCGGCTGCCGTGGCAGAGATTGTCAATCATGTCCCGGAACGCCGCCGGGTTGCCGGACATTTCCAGGCCCACGTCGAACCCCTCGGCCATGCCCAGCTCCCTTTGCACGTCGGCCAGCGTGCGCTGCCGCACATCTACCGCCAGCGTCACGCCCATCCGGCGGGCGAGATCGAGGCGGTAGTCGTTCACATCCGTGATCACCACGAACCGCGCGCCGGCGTGCCGGGCCACCGCGGCGGCCATGATGCCGATCGGCCCCGCGCCGGTGACGAGCACGTCCTCGCCCAGCACCGGAAACGTCAGCGCCGTGTGGACCGCGTTGCCGAAGGGATCGAAGATCGCGGCCACGTCACGGTCCATGTCCGGCTTGTGGTGCCAGACGTTGGTCATCGGCACCGAAATGAACTCCGCAAACGCGCCGGGGCGGTTCACGCCGATGCCCTGCGTGTCCTTGCACAGATGCCGCCGGCCGGCCAGGCAGTTCCGGCACCGGCCGCAGACGACGTGGCCCTCCGCGCTGACGACGTCGCCGGGGAAGAAATCCTTCACGTTGGCGCCGACCTCCACCACCTCGCCGACGAACTCGTGGCCGACAATCAGCGGCACGGGGATGGTCTTTTGCGCCCAGGCGTCCCAGTTGAAGATGTGCAGGTCCGTGCCGCAGATGCCGGTGCGGTCCACGCGGATGAGGACGTCGTTCAGGCCCACGGCGGGCAGCGGGGCGTCCACCAGCCAGAGACCCGGCTCGGATTTGATTTTGGCGAGTGCTTTCATGGCGTTGATGCAGACCGGCCGCCGGAAAAACGGAGTTGCCAGGCGCGGCGGCCGGCCGCATCCTGCTCCATTATGCCGGAGGCATTGTTCGATATAGTAGATTCTGGATTCCGGTATGCAAGAACAATTTCCGATATATCGAAAGTCAGCCCATGACCCGAACCCCGAAACCGTCCGCCAAAACCGCCGTTGTCCCGCCGGAACCGGCCGAGGCCATCAGCCGGCACCTGGGCAGCCGCGTGAAACAACTCCGCAAGGACCGGGGCTGGTCGCTGGACGCGCTGGCAGGCGCCAGCGGGGTGAGCCGCTCCATGCTCAGCCAGATCGAGCGCGAGCAGGCCAATCCCACGCTGGCGGTGACGCTGCGCATCGCGCGGGCCTTCGGCATGTCGCTGGGCGAACTGCTCAAGCTGCCGGGCGCCGGCGCGGCGGTCACGGTCATCCGCGCCGAGGACCGGGCCTACCACTACCGGTCGGACCGCAACTGCCGCTTGCGCACGCTCTCGCCATTGAACCTGGAGAAGGACGTGGAATTCTACGAACTCCGCCTGCAGCCGGCCGGCGCGTTGCGTAGCGCCCCGCATTTCGAGGGCACCAGGGAGTTTCTCACGGTTCACCAGGGCGAAGTGCGCGTGGAATCGGCGGACGATGTGGAGGCGTTGAAGGCGGGCGACTCGGCCAGCTACCGGGCGGACGTGCCGCACGCGATTGTGAACACCGGCGTCGGCGAGGCCGTGCTGTTCCTCGTGGTGATTTACCGCTAGTCCAGCAAATGAGACAACGCAAGCCTGCATCCAGGCGCGAAAAGCGGCTTGATCTGGCCGCAACCACCCGCATCCTCAACGCACGCGCTGCGAATTATGGGAATGACCGTCGAATCCGTCCGTTTTCTGATTGAGGCCCGCAAGGCCGGAGTCAGCTTCAACCGCGTGGTCACACTGGGACGCCAGGGCCTGTGGGTCAGCCCGGAACGCCTTGTGTCCTTGCTGGCCGGCGCGGACCTGCTCGGCAAGGCGGAAGAACGACACTTTCAGCAGACCCTGGCGGCTGCGGAGTGGCGCTTCGCCGCCTTCCTGCGCGGGCTGGGCGCCGACTCGGTTGCCGCGTGCGACGCCTCCGGTTACGAGGGGGCGAGCCTCATCCAAGACTTCAACCGCCCGATTCCGGCGGACTGGGCCGACCAATATGACGCTGTGATTGACGGTGGAACCCTGGAGCACGTCTTTAATTTCCCAACCGCCATCGCGAACGCGATGCAGATGGTGCGGCCGGGCGGGCGGTTGTTCCTGTTCACTCCGGGCAACAACTATCTCGGTCACGGTTTTTATCAGTTCAGCCCGGAACTGTTTTTCCGGGTGTTGAGCGCAGCCAATGGCTTTGAAATGGAACGGCTCCACGCGGTGGTGGACACGGAGGGTTTTGCCAGCTTTTTGGGCGTGAAATACGCATTCCCGATCCGCGGTTCGCGCTACGCTGTGCGCGATCCGCAGGAACTCCGTCAGCGGGTGCTGCTGGTGAACGACGCGCCGGTGCTCTTGTTCGTCCAAGCGCGCAAGACGGCCAGCGTCCCGCCGTTCCGCGAGTTTCCGCAGCAAAGTGATTACGTCGGGCAGTGGCAGGACGGCCTGGCCGCGAACCCGCTGCAACAGTCGTCTCGGGCCGGGCGCCTGGCCGGCTGGCTGCAACGGGTGTTTACCGAGAAATTCTGCCGGGAAACGCTGCCGCGAATCGCCGGCTGGCTGGATCCGTTGCGGGGCCGGCGGTTTTGGCGCGGGCTGTCGTTCCGCAATCGCGTGGCCTACCGCCGCGTGGACGGGCGCTGATCCCGCCGTCAGCCCGCCCGCGCGGCAACCCGGAAATTTTGATTTGCCAAGCCGGTTTTTTGGGTTAGTTTCCCGGCTTCGAGTTTGAAACCGAAGGAGCATCAATTTGAATAGTGAACTGTGCCGAAAAGCGTTGGAAAAAGTGGTCAACCCCAACATTTTGGTCAATTTAATCTCGCGCCGCATCCGACAGTTGACCTCGGGCGGCGGGTCGGTCAGCCGGCCGCTGGTGGCGGGCGCCGAGAATCTTGGCGCCGCGGACATTGCCCTGCTGGAATTGATCGAGGGCAAACTGGAGTGGGACATGGTGAACACGCCGGCGCCGGAGGAAACCACGAAGCGGAAACGCAAACGGTCCTGACCGGACGGCCCAGCGATTGCGTCAGCCAGAAGGGAGGCCTTCTGGCTGATTTGGTTTATGGCTGACATTCTGACCAACGCCAAGGCCCGGCGCGATTACCACATCCTGGAGACGTTTGAGGCGGGCATCGTCCTGCGCGGAACGGAGGTCAAATCGTTGCGGGGCGGGCGGGGGCAGATTGCCGACGCGTTTGCGCGGGTGGAGGGCGACGAGGTGTGGCTCCACAACGCGCACATTGACGAATACGACTTTGGCAACCTGCAGAACCACCAGCCCAAGGCGCCCCGCAAGCTGCTGCTCAACCGGAGCGAAATCCGCAAGCTCGCCGCGCACGCGGCGGTGAAGGGCAATGCGCTGGTGCCGCTGGCGTTTTACTGGAAGAACGGCCGCGTGAAGGTGGCCCTCGCCGTGGGCCGGGGCAAACAGCAGTTCGACAAGCGCGAAGACCTCCGGCAGCGGGAGTCCGACCGCGAGTTGAAGCGCGCCACAATGCACCGGCTCAAGGGCCGGCCGGACTGAGCGGGGCCGTCGCGCGCCGGAATTTCCGTCCGACCGATTTCGTAAAATACCGCCAGTTCCCGCTTGCAGTTCGCCGGCTGATTGCTACACCGAAGCCATGTTCAGCCGCCGCACGCCGTTGTCCGCTCAGCCGTGACCGCCATGAAAACGCCTTCCTTCTCCCGCCGGCATTTCCTGCACACCGCCGCCGTCGCCGCGCTCGGCGCGCCGGCCGTCCTTCACGCCGCCCGCAAGGTTTCGCCCAACGCCAAGCTGCAACACGCCTGCATTGGCGTCGGCGGCATGGGCTGGAACGACCTGCAAAACTTCCTCCAGCATCCGCGCGTGCAGATCGTGGCGTTGTGCGACGTGGATGCCGCGAACCTCGCCAGGGCCGCAGCCCTCGTGCCCGGCGTGCGCACCTACGCCGACTGGCGCGAGCTGCTCGCCAAGGAAGGCAACAAGATTGACTCGGTGAACGTGGCCGTGCCCGACCACATGCACTTCGCCATCGCGTATTCCGCCATTCACCGCGGCAAACACGTCTATTGCCAGAAACCGCTCTGCCACGACGTGGCCGAAATCCGCGCGCTCACGAACGCCGCGGTCAACCGGCGCGTCGTCACCCAGCTCGGCACGCAGATGGCGGCGGGCGTCGGCGACCGCACGGCCGTGCGATGGCTGCGCGAAGGCGCCATCGGCAACGTCAAGCACGCCTACCTGTGCTCGAACCGGCCGGGCGCGGTGGAGGCGTATCGGCTCAAAGGCCCGCGTCCGGCCCAGGGCACGCCGCCGCCGGCGAATCTGGACTGGGATCTGTGGCTCGGCACCGCGCCGGGGCGGCCTTACGCGCCGGACATTTATCATCCCACCAAATGGCGCGCGTGGCAGGACTTCGGCACCGGCTGGTCGGGCGACATCGGCTGCCACGTGTTCGACGCGGTGTGGAAAGGATTGAATCTCAAGCGGGCGACCGCCGTGTTCGCCGAGGTGCAGTCCTCGTGGGAGAATTCCCCGGAACGGCGCGAGGACACCTGGCCGCAGGGCGACCACATCACATGGCGGCTGGCCGGCACGAACCGGACCGACGGTCCGGAACTGGTGCTCGAATGGTTCGACGGCGAATATTTTCCGCCGAAGGACATTCGGGCGCTCTACTCGCTGGAGGATTATCCGCCGGAATCGGCGATGCTCATCGGCACCGAGGGCGCGCTGCTCAACCCGCTGGGCGGCACGCCGGTGCTCCTGCCGGAGGCGAAGTTCAAGAGCTACCCGCGGCCCCGCCTCGAAAATCAAAACCACTATCATAATTGGGTGAATGCCTGCCTGGGCGGGCCGATGTGCGAGTCGCACTTCGCGCAGACCGGACCGATGGCGGAAACGATCATCCTCGGCACGGTCGCCATCCGCCGGCCGGAGCAGTGGCTCGCGTGGGACGCGTCTTCCATGCGCATCACCAATCACCGCGACGCGGAAACGCTCCTGCGGCGGAAATACCGCAAGGGCTGGTCCGTGGCCAGGTTCTGATGTCGGGCGTCAACGATTCGACGCCGGCTGGCATCAGGGAAACCGGCAGGTGACCACGGAGCGCGCGGGGAGCTTGACGCCAGAAGCGCCTTGCCGGCTCCGGCCAAGGTTCGCGGTGGCAGAGGTGGTAAATACGTCCACGATCCGGTCCGAACCGAGGTCGCACGTTTGCTCCCGCGAAGCGAGGTTCACGAGCACGACGACCACCTTGCCGGCCGCTCCTTTGTAGGCCGAGGCCAGCACGCCGTCCTGGCAGGACTGCTCCGGAGCCGCGGTGCATTGAATCCGCACCATGCCGGGGCGAACGAAGCGCGAGTAATTGCCGAGCGTCCACAGCAACTTGCTCTCGCGGATCGCGCCGTCGTGCATCAGGCTGAGCGTCTGGGGTCCCATCCGGCCGGTGTCGCCCTGGGAACCGTCGTCCAGGTAAACGAGGCCGTCTTTGAAATCGCATTGCGACACCGCCGTCCACCATTGCCAGGACCTGGCCTGGGCCAGCGCGAGGTCGTGGTGGATGATCCGGGCGACGTAAAGGGCGGTGTTCATGCCGAGGTCGCGTCCGCCGCCGCCGCCAATCTCGTCGTTTTTCTCCAGGATGCAGTATTCGCTCATCCAGTAACCGAGCTTCGGATTGGCCGCCTCGAGGGCGCGTGGCAGCATCTGCCGGTATTCCACCTGCTTGTCCAGCGGCCAGACCGAGAAGTAATCGTGCGCGGAAAGCAGCGGCGCCACGTTTGGCAGGGCGCCGACGTAGAACGCCGAGGCGGGATTGAAGAAGAACCGGGCCTGATTGTCCCGTCCGTCGTTGTCCATCACCTTCGCGAGGTGACCGATCGTGCCCGCCTCGCCGAGGACCAGTTGGGTGGACACTTGGCGAGCCGACAAATCGTTGCTCAGCTCCCGGACGAGGGGGTAAAGGTCCGTGTTCAAGGCCGGGGTGCCTTCCTGACCGTGACCGTCCCAACTCCATTGCGGCTCGTTGAACGGACTCAGATAGTCGAACGGCAGGCCTTCCTTCTCGAAATGCGCCACGACATCCACCAGGAACGCGGCGTAGTCCCCAAGCTTTCCCGGCTGAAGGTTGAGGTGGGTGCTCCCCTTCGGCGCGTAGCCCTTGCCGTTGCGGGTGAATTGCACCGGCGGCGAGTTGACGAAGGCGAGGAACTTCTCGACGCCGCGGCGGCGGGCGGCCCGGAAAAACCACTGCTGCCCGGCCTGCTTCGTCCAGTCGTAGCTGCCGTCGGGGTTTTGAAAGCATTCGGCGCGACGCCACGGATTCCTGATGTCCGAGGCGTCGCCCTGCCCGGCCGTTCCGGCGCCGACATTGAACCGCCAGATCGAGAGGCCGATGCCCTTGGGATTGCCGGCCGCGTCGGTTGCCCGGCTGAACAGCAGGTCGGCGATGCGCTCGCGTTTCGCGATCGGCCAGTTCTTGCCGACGAACTGACACTGCCACGCGTCGGATGCGCCGAAACCATCCATCGTTTGGAACGTGACCCGCGGGTCAACGCGGATTTGCAGGGCGCCGGCGGCGGGCGCCCGCACCGCGACGCACAGGCCGAGGAAGAGGCAAAGCCACATCGGGCGGGGAGTGAAACGAAGCGTCACGGTTTAACGAGGTTCGGGGACTGCGGGCCGGGCGCCTCCGCCGGCTGCGGCGTCATTGGGGCGCGCCGCATGATACGGAGCAGCAGCGGGAAGGCGGGTTCCGGCATTTGTCCGTGGTTGAAGCCTTGGAGTTCGTAGAGTTCGGTGTCGGGGTGGCCGACCAGCTTCATCATGCGCCAGAGGTAAGCGTTCTCCTCGTAGCGCCCAAGCATTTCCACATTGCGGTCGCCCGTGATCAACACGAGCGGCGGGGCGTCTTTGCGGACATGGGACAGCGGCGCCAGGTCGTCAACCACGGGCTGCGTGTCCTTGATGCCGCGCTCGGCGCGCACCGTGAAATGCGTGATGCACTGGCCGCTGAAGGGAACCAGACCGGCGATCCCATTGGCGTTCATGCCCTCGGCCGCCAGCCAGCGTTGGTCGAGGCCGACCATCAGCGTGAGATAACCGCCCGCCGAGTGGCCGCTCACGAAGATGCGGTTGGTCGAGCCGTCATACTTTTGAATGTTGCGAAACGTCCAGGCGACTGCGGCCGCGGCGTCCTCGATGTATGCCGGCGCCTTGACGTGTGGGCTGAGCCGATAGCTGGCCGCGACCACGGCAATGCCTTGTTCCTTCAGCGCGTCCGGGATGAAACGGTCGCCGCCAGTCAAACCGCCGCCGTGGAACCAGACCACCGTGGCAAAATCGTTCGTGCCGGTCGGGTAATAGACATCCAGCCGGCAGCGCTCCTTCATGTAGTCGGTCAGCGTTGCGCCCGTTCGGTAAAGGATGTTCGTGTCGGTCCGATACGGCTGGGCTTCGGCGAGCGCTGCTGGCGAGGACGCGAACGGTGCGAGCCAGCAGGTCAGGAGGACGAGCGACGAGAATGCGAAGGGTCTTTTCATGGTCGTGGAAAATCGGGCCGGCTTCCTGGCAGTCACGGTTTGCGTGCGGTGATCACTCGCCCAGAGCATACAAATGTCCGGCGGTCCGCAAGTAAATCCTGCTTTCGGCGACCGCGGGCGTGGCAAAAATCTGTTCCTTGAATTCGTTTCTCGCCAGGACGTTCAACGCGTCGCCGACCTGAATGACCGTGACAACGCCGGGCACCGACGCCACGAGCAGCTTGTCACCCGCGACGACGGGCGAAGCGATGTATTGCCCCGGCGCCCCGAGGCGTTCCCGAAAGAGTTCCGCGCCGGTGGCGGCTTTGAGGCAGGTCAACAGGCCGCCGTCGCGCACGAGGTAGAGCCTTCCCTGGCAGTAGAGCAGCGAAGGCACCTCGGGAATGCCGCGCTGGATTTCCCAGGCCACCTGCGATTTGCGGGCATCGCCGGTGGCCCCGGGGCGGATGGCGAGCAGGGTGGGGTGGCTCCTGGCGGCGAAGCCCGACATGGTTTCCATCCATTCCTGTTCACTGATGATCCCGTTGTGGTCGTGGTCGAAGATTTTCAGGAGCGAGTCCATGTCCCTGACGGGCAGGCCATAGCCGGGATTGTCCGGGGGCAACTCCGGCCGCTGGATGAAGGCAAAGCCTGCCGTCATTTCCGCGCGCTCGATTTGCTTGTCATGGTTCCGGTCGAACTGCTCGACCGTCATTTTCCAGGTCGCCGCCGCGTCCAGTTGGTCGTCACCGCGTCCGCCGAGGGCGGCGGCGCTGGCGAACAGAAGCCCGTCGCCGCTTACAGGGATGCCAACCGTTTCGTCCGGGAAGCCGCCGGCCCACCAGATTTCCTCGCCGGTGGACGGATTGCAGGCGGTCAGCCGTTTGGAACCCAGCACGACCAGCTCGTCCACCGCGTCGTGATGCCAGATCATCGGCGTTGACCAGTTGGCCGTGAACAGCGGGCGCGGTTGTTCCCAGACCGTCTGGCCGGTGTCGCGCCGGACGGCGAGCAAACGGGAGGAACCGCCGTCGCCGTCCAGCGCCAGAATCACGGTGTCCCGATACAGAATGGGCGAGGTCGCCATGCCGTATTTGCTTTTCGGCGTGTCGAGCCGGCGCTGCCAGACCGCGTTTCCCGCGTGATCGTAACAGAGCAGGCCGTAGGTTCCGAAATAGGCGTAAACGTGCTTTTCATCCGTGGCCGGCGTGGACGCTGCGGGTTCGTTCAGCGGGTGAAATTGTCCGGGAGTTTCCGCCGTGACCACCCTTCGCCAGAGGATTTTTCCGGTTTTACCCGCGACGGCCAACGTCACCAATGCCGCCGGGTTGGCCGGGTCGGTGGCCGTGAGAAAGACCTCGTTGTCCCAGAGCACGGGCGACGAATGGCCCGCCGGCACGGCGGTCTTCCAGAGCACGTTGGTTTCCGGGCCGAAATTCACCGGAATGCGGGCTGCCGGCGCGACGCCCTGTCCATTCGGGCCGCGGAATTGATTCCAAGGCTCCGCCCCCGGCCCGCCGGCGGCGATCACGGCCGCCAGGGTTGAGACGATCACGGAGAACGCGCCCGCCGTCAGGGCGAGCCGCCGCGCAAAGTGGTTCCCGGTTGGGTTCCAACCGTCGTGCGCGGGCATGGTATTCCAGGTGGGAGTTCTCATTGTCGGATGCCTTCGGAAGGCGGGAAAACCGATCCAAAAACGTAGTTTCCAGAGCCGATTTCATAGACCGCCGCGTCTTTTTCCGTGCGCAGAAACTTAACGCCGTCGGCTTTGCCAGCGGGCCGGCCGGACTCCGTGACGGCGTCCGCCCGGGTGGCCGGCACATACACCGTGGCGGTGGTGTTCGGGGGCACGGCGACGCGGAGCGTGAGTTTGCCGCCTTCGGTTTTCCAGTCGCACGCGATGCGTCCGCGAATGGAGTGATACCCGGCCTTTGCCCAGGTCACCCCGCCGCCTGGTTGCGGTGCGACGACAAAGTGTTTCCAGCCGGGCTGCGCGTCGTCGGGATTGAGGCCGGCGATATTGCGCCACATCCATTCGCCCACGGCGCCAAACGCCCAGTGGTTGAACGAATTCATGCCGGCGTCCTGGAAGCCCCGGCCTTTGACGTAGCCGTCCCAGCGTTCCCAGATCGTGGTCGCGCCGTTGTCAATCATGTAGCGCCACGACGGGAAGGTGCGGTTGGTGAGCAGTTGCCAGGCGACATCGCCGTAGCCGCCGCGCGTGAGTTCCAGCATGGCGCGGTGCGTGGTCTGGATGCCGGTGGAGAGGTGGTTCCGGTAGCGGCGGATGTTTTCGACCAGCAGCCGGGCGGCCTTCGGGCGGAGTTCGTCGGACAGCAGATTGAAGTTGAGCGCCAGGGCATAGCCGCCCTGGGTATCGCCCGCGAGGCGGCCGTCGGGCTGGACGAATCGCCGGTTGAAGCCGGCCTTGATCTGCGCGAACAACTCGCCGTAGCGCTGCGCGTCTTCCCGGCGCCCGAGCACCGCGGCCATCTTCGCGACCAATTCCGTCGAGTGCGCGAAGAACGCGGTGGCGAAAACCTCATTGGGCACCGAGCCGCCCTTGCCCGGCCAGCCGGCCTCCTTGATCCAGTCGCCATTGAGCCAGTCGTTGTAATCGTTGTTGCGGCCCTTCGCCCAGACGAGATCGGGGTTGTTGCGGTGGATGTAGTCCACCCAGCGGCGGGCGGCCGCAAACTGCGCGGCCAGTATGCGGGTGTCCGCGTAATTTTGGTACACGCGCCAGGGAACCATCACGCCGGCGTCGGCCCAGGCGGGGGCGCCGGAAAAGCTCTTGTTCGGGTCGCCGGGGTGCGGCGCAAAATCGGGAAACCGCCCGTCGTCCGCCTGGTCGTCGCGGATGTCCTGGGCGAACTTGGTGAGGAACGCGGCCATGTCCATGTTGAAGATGGCGGTCTGCGCGAAGGCCTGGATGTCGCCCATCCAGCCGAGGCGTTCGTCGCGTTGCGGGCAGTCGTTGGGCGAACTCATCAGGTTGGCCCGCTGGGTCCAGCGGATATTCCGCATGAGGCGATTGAGCGAGGAATCGGAACATTCGAAACGGCCCACCTCGGGCGCGGCGGAATGGAAGACCTGACCGACCACGGCGTTCGTGGTCGGGGGGTGGGCCAGACCGGTCACCTCGACATAGCGAAAACCGTGGTAGGTAAAATGCGGCGCGAAGACGAACCCGCCGTCCGCGCGCGGCGTGTAGCGGTCAATTTGCGCCGCGCCGCGCAGGTTCGCGGTGTAAAGGGTGCCGTCCTCGTTGAGCATTTCGGCGTGGCGGAGGGTGACAGTCTGGCCGGCGACACCCGTCGCGTTTATCCGGCACCAGCCGACCATGTTCTGGCCGAAATCGAACACATAAACGCCCGGCCTGGGTTCGGTGAGCGTGCGGGGAGTGAGTTCCCTGACCAGGCGGATGGGTTCGTTGCGAAGCCAGACGAGCCGGCGCGAATCGAGGTCGAACGTCCTGGCCGGAGCCCACGCGGTGTCGTCGAAGCCGGGCGCGTCCCAGCCGGCAAGTTCCTTGCGCGCGTCATAAACCTCGCCGTCGTAAATGCCGGCGGAGCGGATGGGGCCGTCGGAGGTGGCGCGCCACGAACCGTCGGAGACAATCGTCCGTGTGTGCCCGTCGGCGAACTCGACTTCGAGTTGCAGCAGAAAGCGTGGTTGGGTTCCGTAGGCGAAGCGGCCCACCGCCATCAGACGGCCCGCATACCACCCCTCGCCCAACCGGGCGGCAATCACGTTCTCACCGGGGTGGAGCAGCCGGGTGACATCGTAGGTTTGGCAGGCCACCCGCTTCCGGTAACTGGTCCATTCCGGGGCGAGGAGTTGATCGCCGACGCGCTGCCCGTTGAGCTGAAGCTCGTAGAGGCCCAGCGCCGTGGCGTAGGCGGTGGCGCGCCTGACCGGGCGATCCAGTTGGAACGATTTGCGGACCATCGTGGCCGGCAACGCACCACTGCCACCGCCGTCGGGCTTCACCGTCATCAACACCCCGTCGGTCAAATTGGCCTTCGCCCATGCGCCCGTCTCGATCGAGTCGGGCGCCAGAACCCTGGCTCCCTTCGCCAGATTGTTTTCGCCGTTCAAGACCTGCATTTCCGTCAGGGCGAAGGCGAAGTTGGCGCCGTCCCGCTGGCGCAGTCTGGTGACCGTCAGCCGGACAAACCGCGCCGTGGTGGACGCGAAACGGTAAAGCGGCGCATTGGTGCCGGGGTTGGGCTGGTCGCTGGCAGTGCGATCGAGCAGCACCTGCGCGTCGGAGAAATCAGCGCGCGATGCGGCCTCGACCTTGAAACGAACCGGGAAAAGAAAGCCCGGCGTGTCGGGCTGCCAGTCGTATGGCCGGGCGGGGAACAACTGCACCGCCTCGAAGTGTTGCGGCCGGCCCAGGTCCACCGCGACCCACCGGGGCGTGTCCGCGGAATTGGCGATTTTGCTGTGATAACCGTTGAGCGGGCCGCGCGCCGGGACGTTCGTTGCGGAGGCGGGATCGGCAATCCACTTCGCCTGCCAGTCCGACGGCTCAAGCAGGCCCATTGTCCAGGTGGCTGGCGCGCTCCACGCGGAGGCCTGGCCATTCCGGTCCCACACACGCACCTGCCACCACGCGCGCATTCGCGAGCGCAGCGGTTGCCCGGCGTAGGTCACCTGGAGCGTGTCGCTGGCAGGGACTTTGCCCGAATCCCACAGGTCGCCGTGTTCCCGGGCCAGCCGTTCTGGCGCGCTCGCCACCAGCACCTGGTAGGCGGATTGCGTCAGCCCTCGTTCGTCCGTCGTTGCGGTCAGCGTCCACGAAAAGCGCGGCTCAAGCACGTCGAGGCCCGACGGATTTTCCCGATACTCGCATCGCAGGTCGGCCGGGCGAAGGTCAGCCGCAACGGCGGCGGCTAGGAGCAGCCAGGCAGGCGCCAGAGTCCAGAGGCGTTTCAGCGGATGGTTTTTCATGGTTCGGTGCTGTTCATCGGCGCACCCGGCCCCGGCCGGGCGGGGTCGGCGTTGAAACCGTCGCCGTGCGGGTTGCCGGAACTAAGCATCAAGCAGGCCGGCACGGGTTTGGCGGCGTTGCTCGGGACAAACACCAGGATTAACATCCCGGCCCTGCCTTTCGCGTTTTCAAAGTGGAGAGGCAGCCGGCCAGGAGGCAGGCCCGCAAGCGTTGTTTCATGAGCAAAAACCCGGTTCGTGTTGCCGCTTTCCGCTTTGTGAAAGGAAAGAAGATCAACCGGGGTTGCCGCCCGCCTGGAATCACGGTGCTGGCGACACCCGGAAAACCAACCTGTCTTTTCCGCACGATCAAACCAATTTCCCACCGCCGGGCGCAAAGTAATTTTGCCGGATGTCAACAAGTGGCGAAAACCGGCGAAGTCCGCGCGGACCACGCTGGCCGACTGGCCGGATGCGGGCGCCTTCGCCGGTGTAAGGGCCATGCGGTTCACCACCAGCGCGCGACGATTTCCGCCGGTTCGTTGGCGACTTCCCACGCGTAAATGCCGGCCTCCGGCACCCATTCGCCGGCGCGCCGACGGCCGTTCACGGTCAACCGGTGATCGCGCTGGGCGGCGCGGACGATGACGCGCCAGCGTTTCACCTTGCTGGCAAAACCGCCCTGCGCGGCACCGAAACGGAGTTCGCCGCCGCGTTGACGCGAACGGAACAGAATGTGTCGTTCGTGAAACTCGCCCCGCTCGAACGCCAGCGAATGGCCGTCGTCCTCGAACCAGTCCAGCACGCCCGGTCCGCCGGGCCAGACGTGGAGGTTCACCGTTTCGCTGCGTTTCTCGCCGGTGAATTGCTGGACCTCGATCATCGGCAGCAGCGCGCCGGCGCGGGCGAAGAGCGGCAGCGTGGCAAGATCGGCGCGGGCGACGACGTGTTGGCGGCCGTAATAGGCGTTGCCGGTCCAGACCTCGAACCAGTTGCCGGCCGGCAGATAGACGCTGCGCGCCGTGGCGCCCGGCCGCATCACCGGGGCGACGAGCAGATCAGCGCCGAGCAGGAACTGGTCCGCGCACGCGACGGCAACCGGGTCGTTTTGATGGTGCCACGCCAGCGGGCGGACGATGGGCGTGCCGCGCCGGTGCGCCTCGACAAACCGGCCGTAAAGGTAGGGCAGCAGTTGGTAGCGCATTTCGATATAGCGCCGGCAGATGGCTTCGACCTCCGGGCCGAACGCCCACGGCTCCTGGGCGCGCGTGCCGAGGTTCGCGTGGTTGCGGAAGAACGGTGTGAACGCGGCCATCTGCGTCCAGCGCGCCAGCAGTTCGCCCGTGCAATGATCAAGAAAACCGCCCACGTCGCTGCCGCAAAACGGCACGCCGCTCAGGCTGAGATTGAGCAGCAGTTGCAGCGAGTCCGCGAGGTGCTCCCAACATGAGGAGTTGTCGCCGGTCCAGACAAGCGCGTGGCGTTGCAGACCGGCGTAACCGGCGCGGCTGATGATGAACGGCCGCTCGTCCGGTCGCGCCGCGAGGGCGCCCTCGCGCGAGGCCCGCGCCATCGCCGAGCCGTAAACGCTGTGAATGTCCGCGTGCCGCGCGGGTCCGTGGTCGGTGCGGTGCCGGCAGCGCGGGTCCAGCGTTTTGTCCGGCCGGCCGAAGTTCGCCGGCTCGTTCATGTCGTTCCAAAAACCGGCCACGCCCAGGCGTTGCAATCGCGCTTGCTCGCGGCCCCACCACGCGCGGACCTTCGCGTTGAAGAAATCCGGGAACCGCGCGCGGCCGGGCCAGACTTCGCCGAGGAAGTCGTGTTTGCCGTCGGGCGATTTGACGAACGCGTCGGCCGCGCGGCCGCGCCGCAGCACGCCGAAACGCGGATCGTCCTTCACGCCGGGGTCCACGATGGTCACGACGCGGAAACCTTGACGCGCGAGCCGGCGCAGCATTTGGGCGGGGCGAGGGAACGATTTGCCAAACGTGAACACGCGGTGGCCGTCGAGGTGGTGGATGTCCAAATACAACGCGTCGCACGGCAGCCGGCGGCGGCGGAACTCGCGGGCGATCTGCTCCAATTGTCGGCGTGATTCGTAGGAGTAGCGGCTCTGGTGATAGCCCAGCGCCCAGCGTGGCGGCAACGGCATCCGGCCGGTCAATTCCGTGAAACGGCCGACGATGTCCGGGAGCGTCGGGCCGAGGAACAGGTAAAGATCAATTTCTCCGGCGTCGGCCGTGACGCGGAGCCGGTCCGGCCGCGTGCAGCCAAGGTCCCAGACCTGCCGCGCGGGATTGTCCCAAAACACGCCGGCCGCGCGGCCCTCGCGCAGCGAAATCAGGAATGGCACGGACACATACAGGCTGCGCAGGCCGGGATGAATCGCCGGCGCGTGGCCCAGCACGTCTATGTTCCAGAGTTCACGAATCAGGCCGCGTTTGTTGAATGGGCCGGTCGTCTCGCCGAGGCCAAAGAGACTTTCGCCCGCGGCCAGATTGAATTCGGTGCTCGCCACCGCGCCGGCAAAACCAAGGCCGGCCGCCGGCGTCGAAAACACCTCCAGGCCGGCCGGATCATCCACCCGGAGCGCGCCGGTGCGCCGGTCGAGCGAGAACGTGCCCGCCGCGGTGCGGACTTGGAGCCGGCGCGCGGCCACGGAAATTGTTGTCGGCACCGCTGGCCAGTTCGTTTGCACGACCGCCCACGAAGGCCGCGGTGAAAACGCTTGGGCGTGGGCGACGCGCAGGCGAAACACGTCGGCGGCCAGAACGGCAAACTCCGCGCAAATGTCGGCCGAGCGCAGTCGGACCGACTGGGAACCGCGGGCGATAACCGTCATTTCGGCCGCGGCGCAAAACGCCGGCGCCGGCGGCTGGTGGCGCGGTTTCACGCTTCTTCCTCCTCTTTCAGGCGCGGCCAGAGCGGCCGCAGATCATCGTCGGCGAACGCCAGCTTGAGCACAACCTCCTTGCCGCCGTTGGCGAAGGCGCGTTGCAGCCAGTCCCAGGCTTCGTCGGGGCGCTTTAGTTGCGCCGCGTAACAGGCAAGGTTGTAGGCGATGAGCATGTCGTTGGGAAAACGGTCGTGCGCGGGCCGCAGCGCATTCCACGCCTGCGGCAGGCCGCCGCCGGGCATCCGGCGCAACGCGAAGGCACGGTGAACCCAGCCAAACGGCTGGTCGGGCGCGAGGTCAACCAACCGTTGCGCCGTGGCGAACGCCTCCGTCCACGCTTGCGCTGCCGCCAGCAGGCTCCATTCGTGTTCCAGGGCCTCGGGGTGTTGACGCGCCACGGGGGAGAGTTGGGCAAACTCGGCGCGCGCGGACGCCACGTCGCCAAGCATCAGCCAGCCCTCGACGGCGTCGAGGTGCAGGCGATCCGGGCGCGAGAACGGTTCCACGCGGTCAGGTTAAGAAGCCGGCCGGTCAAACGCAACTGCCCGCCGGCGCGCGGGAACGTTTCCCACAGGCGCGGCGCTCGTGTGGACACGACGCTCCGGAAGAACGAGCAGGTTCTGTGACGGGCTGTGGACCAGCGAACCTGACGACCTTCGTCCGCCAGATGCCATGCGTCATGGTTCGGACCAGGTGTTGTGAAGCGCACTCGCAGACAGGACGAAAGCGTTAGACGCTGGAAACCGCGGACGCTAACCTGCGCCCGTTGCACGCCGCGAAACACAAGTCCAAGCGGACGCCGTCGCCACGGTCGCCCGACCCCGGCGCGCCGGTCACCGGCCGGCGGCGTTTCTGGTTTCGCCTGCTGGCGCTAATTGGCATCCCGCTGGTTTTGCTCCTGCTGACCGAAGGCGTGTTGCGCCTGGCGGGCGTGGGTTATCCCACCGGTTTCTTCCTGCACGGACAGCGCGACGGCAAGGCCGTGTTCACCGACAACCAGCAGTTCGGCCGGCGCTTTTTCCCGCCGGGGCTGATTCGATATCCGCGGCCGTTCACGATTCCCGCGGCCAAGCCGGCGGACGCGCTGCGCATTTTCGTGCTGGGCGAGTCGGCGGCGATGGGCGATCCGGACTTCAAGTTCGGCCTGCCGCGGATGCTGGAGGTGCTGTTGCGCGAGCGTTTTCCCGGCCGGCCGATCGAGGTGGTGAACGCCGCGGTGGTGGCAATCAACTCGAACGTGATCCTGCCCATCGCCCGCGATTGCGCCCGCCGGCAGGGCGATTTGTGGGTGATTTACATGGGCAACAACGAGGTGATCGGGCCGTTTGGCTCGGCCTCGGTGTTCGGCGCCCAGGCGCCGGCGCTGCCGGTGGTGCGCGCGGAATTGTGGCTGAAAACGACGCGCCTGGGCCAGGGCCTCGACGCCCTCCTGCAAGGGCTGCGGCGCGGCGACCGGCCGTTGCCGGAGTGGACCGGCATGGAGATGATGGCCAAAGAGAAGGTGCGCTTCGACTCGCCGGCCACGCAGCGCGTTTACCGACACTTCGCGCGGAACCTGGCGGACATCCTCACGACCGGCGCGCGGGCTGGCGTGCCGATCGTGCTTTGCACCGTGGCGACGAATTGGAAGGACTGCCCGCCGTTCGCGTCGCTGCACCGGCCCGGCCTGACGGCGGCGGAATTGACCGCCTGGCAGACGGCCTACGATGCGGGCGTCGCGGCGCAAACGCGGGGACGGGTCGCAGAGGCGAAGGCGGCTTACGAGCGGGCGGCGCAGTTTGACGGCGAATTCGCCGATCTGGACTTCCGCCTTGGCCAATGCTGCCGTGAATTGGGGCAGGCGGCCGCGGCGGGCAAGCATTTTCGCCAGGCGCGCGACGACGACGCGCTGCAATTCCGCGCCGACGGGCGCATCAACGGCATCATCCGGCGGGCGGCGGCGGACTTCGCCACGCAGCGGGTCCGGCTGCTCGACGCCGTGGCGCTTTTCGCCACGAACAGCCCACAGGGAATGCCCGGTGACGAGCTGTTTTACGAGCACGTCCACTTGAAGCCGGAGGGCAATTATCTGCTGGCACGCGCGGTGGCGGAGCAGGTGGCGCAGGCGTTGTCGCTGACACCGGGCGGTCCGTGGTTGTCGCAGCCCGAATGTTTCCAGCGGCTGGGTTTTACGGACTGGAACCGCTTCGACGCGCTGGGCGTGATGCTCGACCGCATGAGCGCGCCGCCGTTCACGCAGCAAATCGGCCACACGAACCAGCTCGCCGCCGTCCGCGCGGAACGCGAGCGCTACCGGCTGGCGACCAAGCCGGCGCAAGTACGGCGCGAGGTGAAGGAAGTGGCCACGGCGGTGGCGCGTTACCCGGACGAGCCGGACCTGCGCTGGAACCTCGCGGCGTTGCTGGAAACGGCCGACGATCTGGCCGGCGCCGAGGCGCAATGGCGGACGTTGATCCGGCTCCAGCCGCAGGCCGCGTTGTCCTGCTACAACCTGGCCAAACTGCTCGACGCGCAGGGCCGGTTTGCCGAGGCGCAGCCGCTCTACGCGGAATGTCTGCGCATCAACCCGGAGTATTTTCCGGCCCGCTATGCGCTGGGCCTGGTGCTCATCCGGCTGGAGCAATGGCCGGGCGCCATCCGGCAATTGCGCGCGGCGGTGGAGCAGAAGCCGCGGTGGGTCGAGGCGCGGCTGGCGCTGGCGCAGGCCCTCGCCGGCGCGCGCCAAACCACGGCGGCGGTGAAACAGTTGCGCGACGTGCTGCGGCTCGATCCGAACAACGCCGCCGCGCAGACGCAACTCGGCGCGTTGAACGAGACGGCACCTTGACCGCGATACTCCGATGAGCGCCCGCCATTCAAATCAGGCCGTGCCGCCGCCACACGCTCGCCCGGCGTTGTGGTGGCCGGTGGCGCTGGCGGGCGGCGTTTTTTTGTTTGTGCGGCTCGTGTTGGACCCGCCGGCGCGGTATGCCGCCTCGGCGCCGGTGTTCTTCTTCCGCGAGGACTTTTTCCAGCAACAACTGCGCCGGCCGGGCGGGCCGCTGGCGTTCGCGGCGGCCTGGCTGGCGCAACTGGATTACGGCGCCTGGCTCGGCGCGCTGGTCTTCACGGCGCTGGTGGCGTTGCTCTCGCTGGCAACGCATCGGGTGTTGCGCGGCGCGGGCGGCGGCGTCGAACGCGCGTGGGCCGTGCCCGGCTATGTGCTGTTGCTGCTCTACGCGCAATACGACCCGCCGGTGTGGGAACTCGGCGTCGGCGTCCTGCTGGCGGTGGTGGCGCTGGCGGCCTGGAGTAGTTTGGCAGCCCGGCCCGGCGGGTGGCAATGGCCCGGCTTCCTGGTCCTCGCCACGGCGTTGTTCGGCGTGGCGGGGCCGTTCCCCGGCCTGCTGTTCATCCTGGTGGCCGGGCTGCACGCGTTGGTCGTGCAGCGCAAGTGGCGCGCGGCTGTCATTTGCTGGGCGGCGCTCGTGCCGTGGTGGTTCGTGGTGTTCGTCGCGCAGAGCAACGATCTCCGGGTGGTGATGCAGTCCTGGGGCCGGGCGCCTTCGGTGATCCTCGTCGCCCTGGTTTACGGTTTTTTCCCCATCGCAATGCTTGCAAGCGGGCGGTCGTCGCGATGGTTCGGGTCCGGTTTCACGCCGATCAAACTGCCCGCCGCCGGTCGTTCGACCATGCACGGACGACCGGCCTCGCGCCCGGCGGCGCGTTGGCTTTGGGCGTGGCGCGCCGGCATTGGCGGGCTGGCGGTGGCGGGTTTTCTGCTGACGTTCAGCGTCCAGCACCGCGCGGGGTGGCGGATCCAGGCCGCGGCCGAGCGGGGGGACTGGCAGGGCGTGCTCGACGCGGCCGCGCCGTTACGGACCATTCCACTGCCGGCGCGGTTGCAGATCAACCGCGCGCTGTTCCACACCGGCCGGCTCGTCAGCGATCTGTTCACGTTTCCCCAGCAGACTGGTGTGCCGCTGCTGCCGTCGTTGTCGGACGGGGCGAGTGTGTGCGTGCCGTTGAGCGAAACATTGTTGGAACTGGGGCAGGTGAATCTTGCGGAACACTACGCGCAGGAGGCCGTGGAAGCGTGGGGCGAGCGCCCGGCGGCGCTCTGGTGTCTGGCGCAGATCAACCTGGTGAAAGGTCGTCCGCTCGCGGCGCGGGTGTATTTGAACGTGTTGCGCGGCGTGCCGTTTCACCGGGCCAAGGCGGCGGGCTGGCTGCGCGCGCTGGAGCAGGATCCGACCGGCCTGAGCGTGGACGGCGTCAACGCGATTCGCGCCCTGCAGGTGCGGGCCGACACGGTGGAACGCTTCTTTCCAGTGGAAAGCCTCCTGCGCCCGCTGCTGCAAGCCAATCGCCAGAATCGAATGGCGGCGGAATACCTGATGGCGCACCTGTTGTTGACGCATCAAACCGCGCGGGCCGTGGAGAGCCTGGGGCTTTGGGCCGACGCGGGCGAGACGACGCTGCCGCGGAGTCTGGCGGAGGCGGTGCTGCTGTTTGACCATACGCGGGGAAACCGGCCGGCGGCGTTGCACGGGCTGAAGCTGGACGACCGGACGGCGCCGCGGTTCGAGCAATTCGTCGAGGCGCTGCGGCAAAACGGCGATCAGATGACGCTGACCGAACAAAGACTTGCGGCGGGTTTCGGCGACACCTACTGGTTTTACGATGTCTTCGGCCGGAATCCCGGCCGCGCGGGTGTCACTTTGCATCGAGGCCGTCCATGAATGGTCTGACCACACAAATGCTTGCCCTGGCGATGACGCTGCTCGTCGCCGCGGCCGGGGTGTCGCGCGGAACGGCGGTCGCCGCAGAGGCGGAGGAGACGGTCCATCGGCCACCGCGCCTGACGCCGGATTACGCCGGCGTGCTGGTGCCGCCGAACCTGGCGCCGCTGAACTTCGTCATCGCCGAGCCGGACGTGGCGCGTCACCGCGTCAGCCTGGTGCCCACGCGCGGCACGCCGATCGAGATTGCCGGCGCGGCGGCGAGGGTGGAAATTCCGCTGCGCGCCTGGCAGGAGCTGGCGCGGGCCAACGCGGGCATGACCGTTCGGCTGGAGGTGGCGGTGCAGAACGCGCGCGGCGCCTGGCGGCATTTTGACGCGGTGACGAACACGATTTCCGCCGACCCCATTGACCGCTACCTCGTTTATCGGTTGCTCCACCCGGTTTACAACCTCTACGGGAGGATGGGCATTTACCAGCGTGATCTGGCCACGTATCAGGAACGACCGCTGCTGGAGAACGACCGCCTGGAGGACGGCTGCCTCAACTGCCACACGTTCCTGAACCACCAGCCGGAGCCGATGGCACTGCACATCCGGAACAAAGCCGCGGGCAATCCCATGTTGCTGGTCAGTTCCCACCGCGTGACGCACGTGGCCAAGACCAGCGGATACCTCGCGTGGCATCCCAGCGGGCGGCTGCTGACGTTTTCGGTGAACCGCTTCGACTTCCTGTTTCACACCGCCGGCGAGACGCGCGACCTCTTCGACAGCGACTCGGACCTGGGCATTTACCGGGTGGACTCGAACACCGTGGTGATGCCGCCGGCGATCTCGCTGCCCAACCGGGCGGAAACCTGGCCGGCGTGGTCGCCCGACGGCCGCTTTCTTTATTATTGCAGCGCGCCCAGGTTGAAAATCGAGCACCTCCGGCAGGTGCGCTACGACCTCATGCGCGTGGCTTACGATATTGATCAGGACCGCTGGGGCGAGCCGGAGACGGTCCTGTCCGCCCGCGATCTTGCGCTCAGCGCCGCCGAGCCAGTGGTGTCGCCGGACGGCCGCTGGCTGCTGCTGTGCCTGATGCCTTACGGCAATTTTCCGCCTTACCAGGCCGGCAGCGATCTGTATTTGCTGGACCTTCAGACGCGGGCGCTGCGGCGGCTCGACATCAACAGCGAGCAGTCCGACGCCTGGCACGGCTGGTCGAGCAACGGCCGGTGGATTGTCTTCAGCAGCAAACGCCGCGACGGCCTCCTCACTCGGCCCTACTTCAGCCACATGGACGCCGACGGGCATTTCTCCAAGCCGATCCTGCTGCCGCAGTGCGACCCGGCATTTTATGATTCCTTTACCCGCATCTACAACCGGCCGGAGCTGATCGTGGCACCGGTCACGGTCACGGCCCGCGCCCTGGCCGAAGCGGCGTTACGTCCCCGCCACCCGCTCAAACCCGCGGTCCTCGTGTCCTCCACCAACCGGGGGCCAACCGCCGAACACGAGGCCGACGAGGGCCGGTCCGCGCCCACAACCGGCGATCCGAACGCCCGGCCGTGAGGCGGACCACGCGACCACTGCCGCGGCTGGTCAGGGTTTCAATGGCACGCCACCGGCCTGTTCGGCGTCAAGCCTGGCGAGCGCGGCCTGGGCCGGTTTGAAGTCGGGCGCCAGACGGAGAACGGTTTCAAATTCGTTCCGCGCCGCGTCCAGCCGGCCCTGTTCAAAGTAACTTGTGCCGACGTTGTAGTGCGCCTGCCAGTAGTCCGGGTTGAGCTTGACCGCCTGCTCGAAGTGCGCGAGCGCCTCGTTCGTGCGGCCGGCGCGCTGGAGCGCCGTGCCGAGATTGTTCTGGGCCGAGGCGTAGTCCGGCATGATGTTGACCGCGGCTTCGTAATGCTTGACGGCTTCGTCCATCCGGCCGAGGCGCATCAACACGTTGCCCAGATTGTTGTGGGCTTCCACGTAATCCGGGAACAGGCGCAACGCCTCCTCGTATTCCTTGACGGCGTCCTCAAACCGGCCCTGCCGCGTCAGCGCCAGTCCCAGGTCGTAGTGGACGTCTTCGTCGTCGGGCTTCATCCGCGCGGCCTCGGTCAGCGCCGCGACGGCTGCCGGAACTTTTCCCTGGGTCAAAAGCTCGTTGGCGTGGTTGACCCGGGTGATGAACGCCTGGTCGCGGTTCGCGTTGTTGGTGGCGTGCCGCGAACCTGGCGCCGCGCCGGGCAAATTGGTTTGAGTCGTTGACGACGGCGACAGCCGCGTGGTGTCCGAATGCCGCCACTGCCGCACGGCGAACCAGCCGGCGGTGGCGATAACTACCGCACCCAGCACGAGCGCCGACGCGATCAACGGCGCCCGGCCGGTGCGGGAACCGGGCAACGGACCCTTGCGTTCGTCTGGTTGGCCGCGCTTGCGACCGTGCCGCTGGTGTCTCGATTTCATGCGTGCGGAGCCAATTGTAACCTCCCGACCGAGGCCGGCAACAGCAACCGCAGCGAACCGCCCACAGAATGGTGCGCAATGCTTTCGCCCTTGCGGGCGCGGCACTTCCGCGTTAGACAAGACGAACCGTTGCGCCATGAACGCGGAGCACTTCCATTACTTTGACCATAACGCCACGACGCCCGTGGCGCCCGAAGTTGTCGCCGCGATGCTGCCGCTGTTCTCCGAATGGTGGGGGAATCCGTCGAGTGCCTACCGGTTCGCGCACGAAATCAGCCGGCGGGTGGATCTGGCGCGCGAGCAGGTGGCGACCTTGCTGGGCGCGGAGCCGGGCGAAATCGTGTTCACGAGCTGTGGCACCGAGAGCAACAACACCGCCCTGCACAGCGCGCTGCAAACGCATCCGGACCGCCGGCACATCGTCACCACGGCGGTGGAGCATTCCGCCAACTTGAAGTGTTGCGAGGCGCTGCAACGACGCGGTTACGAGGTGACGTTTTTGCCGGTGAGCGCCGCGGGCACGCTCGATTTGGCCGGACTGGAACGCGCCATCCGGCCGGACACGGCCATCGTCTCCGTCATGCTGGCCAACAACGAAACCGGCGTCATCTTCCCGGTCGCGGAAGTCGCCGCGATCTGCCGCCGGCGCGGCGTGTTGTGCCACACCGACGCTGTGCAGGCGCCGGGCAAGATGCCACTGGGCGTTCGCGCGCTGGGCGTGGATTTCCTGTCCCTGTCCGCGCACAAGCTGAATGCGCCGAAGGGCATCGGCCTGCTTTACGTGCGGCGCAAGACGCGCTTTCAACCTTACCTCGTCGGCGGGCACCAGGAACGCGGTCGCCGTGGCGGCACGGAAAACGTGCCTTACATCGTCGGTTTCGGCCGCGCCGCGGAACTGGCCATGTCCCGGCTTGAAGAGGAAAACACGCGGGTCCGGGCGTTGCGGGATCGTTTGGAAAACACGGTGCTCGCGACAATTCCCAGCGCGTTCCGCAACGGCGCGGCGCAACCGCGGCTGCCGAACACGACAAACCTGGGCTTCGCGGGGATTGAATCCGAAGCCGCCCTGATGCTGCTGGACCAGCTCGGCATTTGCGCGTCGGCAGGTTCGGCCTGCACCACGGGCTCGCTGGAGCCGTCCCATGTGCTGGCGGCGATGGGCATCGAAGCCGCGCGCGCCCGGAGCAGCCTGCGGTTCAGCCTGGGCGTCGAGAACACGACCGAGGATGTGGATTATCTGCTCCAGCACCTGCCGGTGGTCATCGCGAAACTGCGGGCGCTTTCGCCCACCGTGTAGCCGGTCAGAGGGCCGACAGGCAGTCGGCCAGATACGCGTATTCCTCCGGCCGGTTGTAGATTTGTGCCGAGACGCGAAACCAGCGTGTCTCTGGCTGCCCCATCCGAATGAACGGCACTTCAATGCCGAACTCGTCGTAGAGCCGGAGTTGTTCGTCGTCAATTTTGCCGGCGCGCGGCCGGCCTTGAAATCGTCGCGGCAGGGGAAGCGTCGCCATTGAGCCGAGCAGATTTTCCGGACACGGCGGTTCCACCTCCAGGCGTTTGCACAGGTGTCGGCGTGCCTGCACGACGAGATCGTGGTTGTGCCGCCGCAATTCCGGCCACCCGCCCGGCAGCAGCTCACCGAGCCAGCGGATCGCCTCACCGACGCACAGCCAGGCGGAAGGATCAATGGTTCCGGGCCAGTCGAAGCGATCCTGAAACGCCGTGTGGCCGGGCCGCGGACGGTTTTGACCGTGGCTCATGACGGCTGGTTGCAATCCCGCCTGCTTGTCCTCGCGCGCCCAAAGAAACGCCGCGCCCTTCGGCGCGCAAACCCATTTGTGGAGGTTGCCGGTGTAGTAGGCGGGGCGGAGCCGCGACAGTTGCAGCGGCAACATGCCCGGCGCGTGCGCGCCGTCCACCAGCGTGTCCACGCCGCGCGTTTCCAGCTCGCGCATGATCCGGCCGACGGGCAGCACGAGTGCGGTGTCGCTGGTGACGTGGTCAATCATCGCCAGCCGCGTGCGCGGCGTCACCATCCGCATCACGGCTTCGATCGCGTCGTCGGCGCGGCGCAGCGGGAATGGCATTGGCGCAACCACCAATTTGGCGCTGGCGCGCCGGGCTGCTTCGACGAGCACGTTGTGGCAGGCGTTGTAATCGAGGTTTGTCGTGAGCAATTCGTCGCCGCGCCGCAGCGCAAGTGAACGGACCACCGCGTTGACGCCGGTCGTGGCGTTGGTGACGAACACCACGTCCCGCGGGCGCGCGCCGAGGAACCGCGCCAGCACCGTCCGCGCCGGTTCCAGCGCCTCCTCGTAGCGGCGCCAGAGGAACTGCACCGGCGCGGCCTCCATCTGGCGGCGCCATTCGGCCTGCCGTTCCAGAACGGGCCGCGGGCAGGCGCCGAACGAACCGTGATTGAGAAACACCGTTCCGGGCGCCAGCCGCCAATGACGCCGGAACGGGGAGGGTGCCGGAAGGGTCGGTTTTTGCGTTCGCACGCCGATCATTTACCCGGTGCGGCCGGATTTGTCTGCGGCGGAATTGACCGGGCGGCGGGCGACGTGAAGAAACGTTCTGAGACTCATAAGTCAACTTCAATCCTCCTGGGGCGAAGATTTGGATTGCACATTATCCCAAAACGGGGCAGAGACACTCCACGCGGTTGCCGCAGCCGCCCTCCCACGCCGGATTTCTCAGAAACCGGGCCGCGCTGGCAGGACGGCCTGACGGCAGCGCAACGAAACGAATTGAAGCAGGAAAGCGCAGGACACAGCGTATGAGCCAGCCATTGACCAGAATGACTTCCGAGGAAGCCGCCGCCATGATTCAACACGGCCAGACCCTGGCGTTCAGCGGCTTCACGCCCGCCGGGACGCCCAAGGTCGTCTCCCGCGCCGTCGCCACGCGCGCCGAGGCGGAGCACGCCGCCGGCCGGCCGTTCAAGATCAACGTGATCACCGGCGCCTCCACCGGGCCGTCGCTGGACGGCGCGCTGGCCAAGGCCAAGGCCATCGGCTGGCGCACCCCCTACCAGTCGAACGAGGACCTGCGCAAGAGCATCAACAGCGGCGAAACGCGGTTCTTCGACATGCACCTGTCGCGTCTGCCGCAGGACGTGCGCTACGGTTTTCTGGGGCCGATTCATTTTGCCGTGATTGAGGCGTGCGACGTGACGCGCTACGGCGAGATCGTCCTGACCTCGGCGGTCGGCGCCTCGCCCACGTTCGCGCGCCTGGCGGACAAGATCATCATCGAACTCAATCAGTATCATCCCAAGTTTTTGCGCGGCACGCATGACATCTACGAGCCGAACAATCCGCCGAAGCGCGGCGACATCCCGGTCTTCAGCCCCTGCGACCGGATCGGCCAGCCGACGATTCTGGTGGACCCGGCGAGGATCGTTGGCGTGGTTGAAACCAACGCGCCGGACGAGGTGCGCTCCTTTGCCGAGGCCAGCGGCGTGACGGAACAGATCGGGCAGAACGTGGCCAGTTTTCTTGCCAACGAAACCCGCCGCGGCGTGATTCCAAAGGAATTCCTGCCCATCCAGTCGGGCGTCGGCGACACCGCCAACGCCGTGCTCAAGGCGATGGGCGAAAACCGGGAGATTCCAAATTTCCAGGTTTACACCGAGGTTATTCAGGACGCGGTGATCGCGCTGATGCACACCGGCAAGGTCACGTTTGCCAGCGGTTGTTCACTCACGGTCAGCGAGCCGACGCTGCAAAGCATTTACTCCAATTGGGACTATTTCCGCACGCGGCTGGTGCTGCGGCCGCAGGAAATCACCAACAATCCGGAGGTCGTCCGGCGGCTGGGCATCATTTCCGTCAACACCGCGATCGAGGTGGACCTCAGCGGCAACGTGAACAGCACGCATGTGCTCGGTCGCAACATGATGAACGGCATTGGCGGCTCGGCGGATTTCGCCCGCAACGCCTTCCTCTCCATCTTCACCTGTCCCTCCACCGCCAAGGGCGGCAAGATCAGCACCATCGTGCCGATGGTGAGCCACCTCGACAGCAGCGAGCACTCCGTGTGTGTGGTCATCACCGAACAGGGTGTCGCGGACCTGCGCGGCAAAAGTCCCGCGGAGCGCGCCGAAACCATCATCGCCAACTGCGCCCATCCGGACTACCGGCAACTGCTCCGCGACTACGTCGCGCTGGCGGGCGCGTCGCATTCGCCGCAAACGCTCTGCGCCGCGTTCGGCATGCACACGCAATTTGCCCGGACCGGCGACATGCGTGCCGTCAAGTGGGGCGATTTTACCAAGTAAGTGAGTCGAGTTGGCCGCGGACGCTGCTCGTCCTGCCGGCAACCGAACGAAACGGGCTGCAGCCTTCCACCGCTTTCAGGGGCCGATTGCCATGAGGCTTCCTGTCTTGATGCCCGTTTCGGCCGGGGCGCCGGCGTCGCTGCCGTTTCAACCCAAATCCGGCGGTTGGAGTTGAGCGAAGCGGCAGGGAGTTCGAACTGCATGACTACATGAACATGTGGTTTGCCGCGTCGCTCTCATCACCGCTTCCGGTACTGCCGCCAACGGCGCAAGCGCGAACCGATGACCTGGCGTCCGGCGTCAGGTGTTCGGAAGGACGACGCGACGCGCCGGCTGATCGCTTCCATTGGGTTGCCAGGTTTTGCCGTCGGCGTGGATCTGCACATCGCAGGCAAGAGCGTTCGGAATCCGTTGCAAACGTCCCAGCAGATGGCCACGCGTTTCGTTGAGCGTTTTGCGAATGATCGCTTTGGGCATCGCCGCTTGCGGATGATATCCGCTCGTGGCCGCCTGAAAGCCCCGCGAACGCGTTTTCGCCTGGTTGCCGCCGCCTTGTTGTTGAACATGAAAACCTGCCGCGCCGGCTGCGGGAAGAATGTCACTTGACTTGTTTCAAGCGTGCCATAAGTTTCGCCATCGCTGCCAAAGAGTAGAACCATTGGCGGCAATAGTGCGGGATAACAGCCAAACGACCGTCCTTTGCAGTTCCGGGTTTAGAGTTGCTTTCACTTGGCGGCTTCGCTGAAGCAGGCAACTTCCGGTCCTGCCGTCCAAACGGGTGGCCATGTATTCGACCTTGGCCACATCTGGCGGTTTTCCTCCCTCAGATGGTTCGCGGAATCGCGGTTGCTGGTTGTTCGTTCTCATTACTTCAAGTGTCAACCCAGGAAAACTATGCAAAACCATGTTGCCGGTCGTTGGGGGAGAAGTTGGTTGATGGTTGTTTCAAGCCTGGCCTGCGTCCTGGCGCCGTTGCGGGCCACGGCCGGCACGGTCACGTTTACCACCGATACGCTGATTGCCACGACCAACCTGACTTATGACGGTCAGGACGTGGTGGTCCAAGGCTGCACCATCACGGTCAACGGGCCGCACACGTTTCACAGCCTGGCGCTGCAAAACGCGGGCGTGCTGACCCAGTCGCCGACATCGTCCAGCCAGACCAACTTGCTCCAGGTGACGGTGACCGGGCAGCTTCTGATTGACGCGGCCTCGCGCATTGACGTGTCCGGCCTCGGCTATCCGGTGGGTTACACGACCGGAGACACGACGACCGGCGCGGCCAGCGGCTACAGCGGCGGCTCCTACGGCGGTCTGGGGCCCAACCGGGGTGGGACGGCCAACGCGGCTTACGGCGATTTCCGCAATCCAACTGAACCTGGTTCCGGCGGTTCAAATGCCGGTTCCGGCGGTGGCGGCGCGGGTGGCGGCCTGGTCCGACTCATCGCCGGTAGTGGCCAGATTGACGGCAAAATCCTGGCCAGCGGACAGGTGCCCGGTCAATGCGGCTCGGGCAGTGGCGGCGGCATCTACGTCAAGGTCGGCTCCCTCAGTGGCAGCGGCACGATCTCGGCCAACGGCGGCGACGGCAATGGCTGGAACGGCACGCCCGGCGGTGGCGGTCGCGTGGCGATTTACTACGACACGCTCAATGGCTTCAGTCTCGCAAGCAAGGTCACGGCCCACGGTGGTGCGACGCACGACGGTTATTACGCCGGCGTCGGCACAGTGTATTTCCAGCAGACCGGCCAGCCGGGTCAGTTGCTGATTTCCAGCCACGGCACGGCTGCCGGGCAGTGGACCCCGTTGGGGCAGGCGTCTGACACGGCGATCAGCGTCGGCACACTGACGATTTCCGGCGCCGGCGTCGCAGCGGCGCCGCAACATCAGATGCCCATCCAGGCGGCCAACGTGTCGGTGCTCTACGGCGCCAACCTCACCCATCAGCCGGTAACCCTGACCCAGATCTATTCCCTCCTGATGACGGTCACCAACGGCCTTACGGTGGACGCGGCTTCGACGATTGACGTTTCGGGCTACGGATACCCGGTCAACTTCACCCTGGGCGACACGACGACCAATGCGAGCAGTGGCTTCAGCGGCGGTTCGTATGGCGGGCTGGCACCCGATCGCGGCGGTCCGGCCAACCCCGTTTATGGCGATTATCACAATCCCAACGACTTGGGCTCGGGCGGTGCGAATGCCGGCAATGGGGGTGGCGGCGCGGGCGGCGGTCTGGTCCGGATTTCGGCCGGCAGCGCCCAGATTGAGGGCAAGATTCTGGCCGACGGACAGATGCCTTACCAGTGCGGCGCCGGCAGTGGCGGTGGCATTTACCTGCAAGTAGGCACGCTCAGCGGTGGCGGGATGGTTTCAGCCGATGGCGGTGACGGCAACGGTTGGAACGGCACGCCCGGCGGTGGCGGACGCGTGGCCATTTATTACGGCACGCTCAGCGGTTTCGACCTGCAGAACAACGTGACCGCTCATGGCGGCCTGCCGAATGACAATTTCTACGCGGCGGTCGGCACGGTCTATTTGCAGCAAACCGGCCAGCCCGGCCAACTGGTTGTGACCGCCCACGGCGCACCCGTGGGCCAATGGACGCCACTGGGTTCCACGAACGACACCCAGTTCACCGCCGAGACGCTCGTGCTTTCCGGTCAGGGCATTGTCGCCGCGACGGCCGGTGGCGCACCGATCAACGTTACCAACCTTTCGCTCCTTTACGGTGCCGTGCTGACGCACCTGCCAACGACGAGCGGCCAGACCTACTCGCTCCAGGTCAACATCAAGAGCAACCTGGTCGTGGACGTCGCTTCGGCGATCGACGTGTCGGGCCTGGGCTATCCAGCCAATTACACGCTGGGCGACACCACCACCAACGCGAGTGGTGGCTATAGTGGCGGTTCCTACGGCGGCCTCGCGCCCAGCCGCAACGCGCCGGCCAACGCGGCCTATGGCGATTTTCGGAACCCGAATGAACCCGGTTCCGGCGGGGCCAACAGCGGCTACACGGGCGGCGGCGCCGGTGGCGGATTGGTCCGCATCCTCGCAGGCACGGCCCAGATTGACGGCAAACTTCTGGCCAACGGACAGACTCCCAGCCAGTGCGGCGCCGGCAGCGGCGGCGGCATCTACGTCAAGGTCGGCTCCCTCAGCGGCACCGGCCAGATCGCGGCCAATGGCGGCGACGGCAACGCCTGGAACGGCACACCGGGCGGCGGCGGCCGCGTGGCGATCTACTACGACACGCTGGCCGGTTTCAACCTGCTGACCAACGTCACCGCGCATGGTGGCGCGCCGCACGATGGCTTCCATGCGGCGGTCGGCTCCGTGTATTTCAAGCAAACCGGCCAGCCGGAGCAATTGTGGATCACCAGCCACGGCGCCGACGCGGGTCAGTGGACCCCGCTGGGGCAGTCGTCCAACACGGTGTTCGCCTTGGACAATCTGACCGTATCCGGGACCAACGTGGTCGCCGCGCCGCAGCATCAGATGCCCGTGCAGGCGGGCAACGTTTCGGTGGTCAGTGGCGCGAACCTGACGCACCAGCCCACCACGACATTGCAGGCTTATTCGCTGCTCGTGACGGTGACCAACACCCTGTTCGTGGACACGAATTCGACGATTGATGTCTCGGCGCTTGGCTATCCGGCCAATTACACGTTTGGCGGCACCACGACCGGGGCCAGCAGCGGGTTCAGCGGTGGTTCCTACGGCGGTTTGGGCGGCATGAATCCGGCCGCCAACGCGGTTTACGGCGACTACTTCAATCCCAACGCGCCGGGGTCCGGCGGCGCCAACAACGGTTACACCGGCGGCGGCGCGGGCGGCGGTTTGGTGCGCATCGTAGCTGGCACCGCGCAGATTGACGGAAGGATTTTGGCCAACGGCCAGACGCCCAGCCAGTGCGGCGCTGGCAGTGGTGGCGGCATTTATTTGAATGCCGGCACGCTCAACGGCAACGGCCTGATCGCGGCCAACGGCGGCAATGGCGTCAATTGGAACGGGACGCCCGGCGGTGGCGGTCGTGTGGCGATTTTCTACGCGGCGGCGAATGGCTTCGATCTCGCCGACAATGTCACCGCCCACGGCGGCGCGCCTCAAGGCAACTACCACGCGGCCGCCGGCACGCTGTATTTCAAACAGACGGCCAGACCGGGCCAGTTGTGGATCACCAGTCACGGGACCGACAACGGGATGTGGACACCCTTGGGCAAACCGGGCGACGCCGCGTTCGCGGCTGACTCGGTGGTTGTGTCCGGCAACGGAACTGTCGCCGCGACGGTGGCGGGCGCGCCGATCCAGGTCAACAACCTCTCCCTGCTCAACGGCGCGGTGCTCACGCATCTGCCAACGACGGCCAGCCAGACCTACTCGTTGCAGCTTGCCGTCGCCGGCAAACTCATCGTGGACGCGACTTCCCGCATTGACGCATCAGGCCTGGGTTATCCGGCGAACAGGACGCTCGGCAACACCACCACCAACGCCAGTTCGGGTTTCAGCGGCGGATCTTACGGTGGCCTGGCAGCCAGCCGCAACGGTCAGGCAAACGGCGTTTACGGTGACTACCGCAACCCGGACGAACTGGGTTCCGGAGGTGCCAACAACGGCTACGGTGGCGGTGGCGCGGGCGGCGGGTTGATCCGTATTGCTGCCGGAACCGCGCAGGTGGACGGTCAGATCCTGGCCAACGGCCAATCACCTTACCAGTGCGGCGCGGGCAGCGGTGGCGGCATTTACGTCAAGGCGGCGACTCTCAGCGGCACCGGCACCATTGCCGCCAACGGCGGCCTGGCCAGCGGCTGGAATGGCACGCCCGGTAGCGGCGGTCGCGTGGCGATCTACTACGACACGCTCGACGGCTTCAACCTGCTCACGAACGTTACGACCCACGGAGGCACGCCGCAGGATGGCGCTGTCGCCGCCGTCGGTACGATTTACCTGCAACAGACGGGCGAGGCGGGTCAGTTGCTGATCACCAGCCACGGCGCTCCCGCGGGTTCGTGGACGCCGCTCGGCTTGCCGGCGGACACGGGCTTCAGCGTGCAAGAACTTTTCGTGTCGGGCACCAACGTGGTCGCGGCCCCACAGCACCAAATGCCGGTCATGGCAGACAACATTTCCATCCTCAGCGGCGGCAAGCTGACGCACCAGCCCACCGCGGCGGGGCATGTTTACTGGCTCGATCTGGCCGTGACGAACACCTTCCTCGTGGACTCGAACTCGACGGTGGATGTTTCCGGGTTGGGTTATCCTGCCAACTCCGTGGTGGGCTTGGGCGCAAGCACCGGCTTCAGTGGCGGATCTTACGGTGGCCCGGGCAACGCCGGCGGTGGCGGCCAGCCCAATGCCGTGTATGGTGACTATCATAATCCCGTCTATCCTGGCGCCGGCGGCGCCAACCACGGTTACGGTGGCGGTGGCGCCGGCGGCGGACTTGTCCGTCTCACCGCCGGCACCGCACAGATTGACGGCAGAATTCTGGCCAACGGCGAGACGCCTTACCAGTGCGGTTCCGGCAGCGGTGGGGGCATTTACATCAACGTCGGCACGCTTACCGGCAGCGGCGAAATCATGGCCAACGGCGGCAACGCCAACGGTTGGAACGGCAACGCCGGCGGTGGCGGTCGCGTCGCCATCTATACCTGGAACAGCTTGAACCTGCCGGCGGCGAGCATCGTTGCCCAAGGCGGCACTGGCGGCGCCAGCGACGGCAGCGTTTATCTTGCCACCAGCCCGTGGCTTGGCTTTGCGAACAACAACCAACTCTGGCATGGCACCGAAGCGATTGCCTGGGCTGCCGCGGGAGTTTCGCCTGATCAGGTGGTGGCGGAAGTGACCATCTCCGCGGGCGGCGTCACCTATTTCGATCAGGCCGTGTCCGTGGGCGCAGGTTCGTTGAACTGGGATACGACCACGGTGTCCGATGGCATTTACACGGTGGGTGTCAACCTCAAGGACACTTCCGGCACGATCATCGGCCAGGTTTCTCAAAATGAGCTGATCAACAACTCAGTCGTCTGGCACGAGGGCGTGTTGACCACCAACGAAACATGGACCGTCGGCGCGATTCACGTCGTGGATCAAAACGTTATCGTTCCCAGTGGCGTGACCCTCACCCTCGCGCCCGGGGCCATTGTGAAATTTGCGCCCAATACCGGTATCACCGTTCAAACCGGCGGCACCCTCAATGCCTTGGGTGCCAGCGGGGCGCCCGTCATCCTGACTTCGCTCGCCGACGACGCGGCCGGAGGAGACTCGAACCTCGACGGCCAACACTCGTTGCCGCATGCCGGCGACTGGGCCAACATCGCCGTGCAGGGCGGCCAGTTTAACGCCAACGAGTTCACGGTTGTCCGCTACAGTCAGACCACCCTCGGCGGCACCCTCGCCGCCAGCCAGAGCTGGTTGGGCAACACCGTGTATGTGATCAACAGCCCGGTGGTCGTGCCTTCGGGCATCACCCTGACGATCAATCCTGGAGCCGTGGTCAAGTTCGTCTCCACTGGCGCCATCAACGTTCAGAGCGGTGGTGTTCTCAACGCCCTCGGCACCGTCACCCAACCCATCGTCCTCACGTCCCTCAAGGATGACGCCATCGGCGGCGACAGCAATGGCGACGGCTCCGCCTCGTCGCCGGCGCCCGGCGACTGGGTCGGCCTCAACATCGTCGGCCAGGCGTCGCTCAATCACGTGGACCTCCGCTATGGCGGCAACACCGGTGGCGGCGCCTTCGCGAGCGGCGTCATCATCGTCAACGGCGGTTCGCTGACGCTGTCCAACAGCGCGGTGGAAAGCGCGCAATGGGATGGCGTCTCCGTTTATGGTTCCAGCGGCACCGCGGTGATCGCGAACAGTCTGCTACAGGACCTGGATCGCGCGATCTGGGCTTGGGGCGGTGGCAGCGTGCAACTCGTCAACTGCACCTTCGACCAGAACCTCATCGGCCTCGTCAATCACGGTGGCGGCACGATCACGGCGAAAAACTGCATCATCGCCAACAGCATTCAGGCCAGCCAGGTCGAGGGCACGACCACCGTTCGCTACAGCGACGTCTGGTCATCCTACGCCGGTTCCGCCAACCCGATTGCCATCGGACAGAACGGCAACATTTCCGCCGATCCCAAGTTCGTGAATGCAGCGCAGCAGGACTACCGGTTAAGCTACGGTTCGCCGGGCATTGACGCAGCGGACACGACGGTTGCCCCGACCACCGACGCCACGGGCGCGCCGCGCTACAGCGACCCCCGCACCGCCACCAAGACGGGCGTGCCCAACGGAAACGGCGCTTACGCTGATATGGGCATGTTCGAGTTCGTCGAGTCCGCTGCCTCGGATGTGGACCTCATCGGCCGCCACGTCAGCGGGCCGACGGCGGTGGTTGCGGGTGATCCGGTGACGGTTCAATGGACCGTCGTGAATCTGGGCAGCGGCAACGCCGTTGGCCCCTGGCACGATGCCGTGTCGCTCGTTTCCATGGCTGATACCAACAACGTGCTCGCTGCGGGCGTAGCGTTGGTGGCGCAGGGCGTCGTGCTCGGTCCCGGCCAGAGCTATCAAGCCTCGGTCAGCCTGCATGTTCCTGGCGGCGCCGAAGGCAATTACCTCTGGCAGGTGCATGTAAACAGCCGTGGCGACGTGTTCGAGGGTGCCAACTGGACGAACAACGTGGCGCTGGCCGACACGCCAGCAGGGTTTACCGTTCCGGCGCTGGCCCTCGACGGCTCAACCGTCGCCGGCCAATTCGCCGCGGCGGGCCAGTGGGCGGTGTTCAAGCTCACCCCGCCGGCCGGGCAGAACGTCGTGATCACCGCGCAGAGCACGCCGTCTGGCGGCGCGCTGGAACTGTTCGCTGGCCAGGGCTACGTCCCGGATCCGGCGCACTTCGACATCGCCAGCAGGCAGTTCAACTCGCCGACGGCGACATTGAGCATCCCCAATTCCCGCGGCGGCACGTATTACGTTGTCGCGTATGCCCGGTCGCTTGCCGCCCCCACCGTCGGCTACTCCATTTCGACGGCGATTTCCACGACGTTGGGCGTCAGCGCCGTTGTGCCGAACAACATTGCCGGCACGGGCACGGTGACCCTTCAGGTCACCGGCAGTTTGCTGGCGGCGAATGACCGCTATCAACTGGTCGGCGCCGGCGGCACGTTCACGGCCGCTTCGGTCTCGGTCCCAGATTCCGGCACGGCTTATGTGACCTTCAACCTGGGTGGCGTCGCGGCGGGGGCGTATGATTTGCAGGTGTCGGCGCCGGGTGGTGCAAGTGTGACGTTGCCCCACGCGGTCAACGTGACGCCCGCCGCCAGCGCGGCCCAGTTCTCCGTGCAACTGCAACTCCCCTCGATCTACCGGGTGGGCCGGCCGTTCAACGGGTCCATCGTTTACGGCAACGTGGGCAACGCCGACATGGTGGCGCCGATTTTGATTCTCAAGGCCGGCGGCGTCGCCGGATTGCGGTTGTCTCCGACGAACAGCTTCTCGACTGGCAATCTTCTGTTGATCGGTGCCAGCCTGCAGGGTCCAGCGGGCGTGTTGCGACCTGGGCAGACGTGGAGCGTTCCGTTCTCCGCCCAGGCGACGACCTCGGTGACGATTCCGTTCCAGGTGGATTATGAAACCGCTGACGCCACCGACCTCGTGGATTATCACGCGCTGTCCACCAGCGCGCGCCCGGCCGGGTATTCGGACGCGGATTGGAACGCCCTCTCGAGCGCGTTCCAGTCGAAGGCGGGTCCGACCTGGGGCGGTTTCGTCCGCGTGCTTTCGCAATACGCCACGGTCATGGCCCAGGAAGCCGCCGCCGGGCGAACCGTGGGCACGTTCTACGTGGTGCAGGATGTCCTGGCATACGCCCTGGCGGACATGCTCGCGCAAACGCAGACCCGCGTCGCCGGCTCGCTTTACCTGGGGGATACGAACCACCCGCTCGCGAACACGTTCGTCTTCCTGTCGAGCAGCGACACCAATATCGTCGGCGCGGCCGCTGAAACCCGGGCCGACGGTTCATTCCGCATGTTGAATGCGACGGGTGGTGTCTATTCCGTCAACGTGCCCGGCTATTGGCTCCCGTCGCCCGTGTCGGCCACCGTTCCGTCCACCGGCAGTCTCACCGGCCTCGCTTTGGTGGTCCGCCAGGGTGGCGTCGTGCGCGGCACCATGGTCAACGACAGCGGCACGCTGTTTGCGACCAACGTCCTGGTCAGCGCCACCGGAACCGGCGGCCCCGGTTTCTACACGACACGCAGCGGCACGGATGGTTCGTTCCTGCTCGGCGGCCTGCCGCCGGGCGCCTACAACCTCGCCTTCGGCGGCGCACCCTACCTCATTCAGTATCTGTCCGGCGTTATGCTGACGGATGGACAGACGTTCTCGACCAATGTCGCGTTGAGCCTCGGGACCGGCCTGCGAGGTGTGGTTGCCAGCGGCGGAAAACCCGTGACCGGCGCGGTGGTCTTCGCGACCGATCCCGGTGGCGACACGCACACCGCCGTCACCGACACGAACGGCGCCTTTGTCCTCGGCGGTCTGCCGGCGGGCGCCTATGGCGTGAGCATCCAGGCGGTCGGGCACGCACCGCTCACGACCAGCACCGCCCTGAGCGCGGGGGCGATCACGGACCTGGGAACTGTCGCGCTCGACGCGGGGGCAACCATCGTCGTTGCGTTGAAGGACACGACCGCGCAGACCGTCAACGACGGTTTGGTGACCGTGACGCAAAATGGCCAGGTCATTGACCAGGCCTACGCCATCAACGGCACGATCACGTTTCCCGATCTCGCGGCAGGCACCTACACGCTCGCTGTCTCAGCCTATGGTTTTGCGGACGCCACCGCCACCGTCACCGTGACCACCGGCGCCACCGTCAACCACGTCATCGCCCTCACCCGTCTGGGCAGCATCGCCGGGCGTGTCACCGACGGCTCCGGTCATGCCATCGCGGGTCTGAGCGTCAATATCTACGGCGCCAGCACCGCCAACGGCGATATCAGTTTCGCCGTCCTTACCGATGCGTTGGGCAACTACGAACTCGCCGGTCTGCCGGCGGGGCCGTATCTGATCCGGCTCGGCAACAACGGCGGCACGGACGGACGCGTCGTGACCATCGCTGCCAACCTCGCTCTGCAAAACGCCGACTTCGCGCTCACCGCCGCCGTCATCCGCGGTCACGTCGTGGCCAGCGACGGGGCGACGATCATGCCGGGCGCGACGGTGAATCTCGTCCGCGGCGGCCAGCTTGTTGCCAGCGCGCTCACCGACACCAACGGTCTGTATCAATTCCGCGCACTCCTCACCGGCAATTATTCACTCACCGCCGGCCTGGCCGGGACCGGCATCAGCTCAAACTTCACGGTGAGCATTCAGAGCACCGCCGATCTGGTGGAAACCACGCTCGCGTTGGGCAACCTGCAGCTCGGCGGGACCGTCACTGGCCCGGGTGGCGGCGTGTTGACCAAAGCCACCGTGCTGTTGTTCCGTGCTGGCAGCGTGCCTGCGCCCGTCTCATTCACGGCTTCCACGGGCGAGGATGGCGCGTTCGCCATCAGCGGACTTGCCGCCGGGAGTTACGTTCTCGAGGTTCGCAAGAACGGCTACGGCACCTTGGTGGTGCCCGCGAACATTCAAGTCAGCGGCAGTCAGAATCTCACCTTGGTGGCAGCGGCCACCATTGCCGGCACGGTCAGCGACGCGGTCACCAGCCTGGGCGTCGCCGGTGCCCTGGTGCAGTTCTACGATCCCGTCACGCATTTTCCGGTGGCGGCGGCGCTCACGGACGGTTCCGGCCATTACACCTTGGCGGATTTGGCGCCGGCCTCCTACGACGTGGTGATCAACCAGGCGCAATATCAGGTGACGCAGTTGGCCGGCGTCGCCGTGCCCGCCGGTGCAGCCACGCTCGACGCCAGCCTCGCGCAACCGGCCACTCTGTTGCAGGGAACCGTGACGGACGCCGCCGGTTCTCCCGTGCCGGGCGCCCGGATTGGTGTCGTGGACAACAACACCGGCGAGACGCTGGCGTCGCTCGCCACGGCGGGCGATGGCACCTGGTCCACGGCGCAACTGCCGCCGGGCAGTTACGTCGTCGCCTTCACCGCCACGGGCTACCAGACACCGGCGCCGACGACGGTTGCCCTCGCGGCCGGCTTGCCGCAAACGGTCGCTGGAGTCGCCACGGCCGCGGCAACGGACGATTCCTCTGATCAAGGATTCTTCTACGCCATCTCGCAACAGATTGGCACAATCCTTTTCAACCTTAATGGAGTGCAGAAGCCGGAACGTCATCCGTATTACCCGATGCCACCGCTCGCCTGCGATTGTGCCTGGAGCGCGTTCCTGAAAGCGATGGATGCGGCCGACCGGGCCGAGAACGCGTTCATGTATTGGCAGGAGCAATACGACGCCAATGCCGCGATCACGGGCGCCAGCGCCGGCATCGCCGGGGCCGACTCGCTCCGCTTGCTCGCCGACGCGCTGGCCACCTTCACGCCCGGCGGGAAGGCGGCCCAGGCCGTCACCGCGTTCAACAATTTGTCCGAGGCGGAGAAGAGCGCCGTGTATGCCATCCAGGGAGTCACGGTGGGAGCGGACCAGACCAAGGCCATCCTCAATCTGCTGATGTCGAACCTCTCCTCGATGACCTCGATCAATCCGACCGACCCGGCCTCCGTCCAGCAGGCCTTGGCGGCCCTGGGTTCGACCATCAACGATGCGGCCGGCATCGCCGGCGGCATTGATGGAATGCGTGAAATCCTCAAGGCGCTCAACAACGCGAACTCGACCTTCAGCGCCACTTCGCCCCTGTCCGTGGTGGGCGATCTCCTCAGCGTCTTCCTGGATGTCTGGCAGACTTACAACGACTACAAGAACAGCCTTAACGCCATCCAGCAGGCCCAACTTGATTACGAGGCCGCGTATCAGTCCTACCTCAACGCCCGCATGGCCTACGGCCAGGCGAACAGCAACTGCAACAACTGCCCGCCGCCGCCCCCGCCGAACCCGCCCACGCCGCCCAATCCAACCCCGACCCCGCCGCACCCGGTCAATCCGGGGCAGTCGGTGGATCCCAACGACAAGCTGACCGTGGGCGCCGGCACCGCCGCCTACGTCCGGCCGGGTGACCGCATTACCTACACCGTTCTTTTTGAGAACCAGCCTTCCGCCAGCCTGCCGGCCCAGATGGTGACGATCACCGACAGCCTCGACGCGAACCTCGACTGGTCCACGCTTGAACTCGGCGCCATCGGGTTCAACAGCACAACCGTGGCGGTGCCTGCGGGCGTGCAATCCTTCACCGGCGAGGCCACGGTCGCCACCGATCCGAATCCGGTGGAGATCACCGCCACGCTGAATCCCACCAACGGTGTCATCACCTGGGTGCTGCAATCCGTGGATCCGGTCACGGGAGAATTGGTTGCCGATCCGCTCGCCGGCTTCCTGCCGCCCGACAACGCCCAGCACGCCGGCGAAGGCTACGTCACTTACACGGTGCGCAGCCGCGGCGGCCTCACGACCGGCACGAGAATTCGGAACCAGGCCAACATTGTCTTCGATGTCAACGCGCCCATTCTCACACCGGTGGTGACCAACACCATTGACGCCACACCACCGGTCAGCGCCATCACGCCGCTGCCCGCGACCAGCTCGCAGACGAACTTGGTGGTCTCGTGGTCGGGTGGCGACACCGGCTCCGGAATCGCTGGCTACCAGGTTTTTGTCTCCGTCAACGGCGGCGCGTGGACGTCGTGGCAGGCTGGCACGACCAATACGTCCGCAGTTTACCCGGCCGCTTACGGCAACACCTACGCGTTCTACTCCGTGGCTTTGGATGCCACAGGCAACGTGGAAGCGGCGCCGGTGATTCCGGGAACCAGCACAGTCGTGATGCAGACCGGACAACCGGTGATCCAAAGCGTGACGCAAAACGCCGGCAGGATCGTCTTCACGTGGAGCGCCACCGTGGGGCAACAATATCAAGCGCAATACACCACCACGCTGACGCCGGCCGTCTGGCACAACTTGGGCGGAGTGGTCACGGCCAACAGTGCCACGTTGACCGCCTCCGACTCGGTGGGGCCGGACGCCCAGCGATTCTACCGCGTGGTCATGCCGTGACGCCGGCGCGCAGCAAGCCCAGCAACGGACATCACACATCGCCTGCAACGGGCGCAAGTCCGTGGCGGCCGCGTGCAGGGTTCGGTGCCTGGCGGAAGCGGGCGGATGGTTGTTCGCGGTTACGCGCCCCAGCCCGTGGCGTGGTGGCTCGAATTCGGACGCCGCGCGGAAAGGTCGCGTTGCTTGAAGCAACCTTCATCCAACCGCGCTTGGCGGACGAGCCGTTTGCGCCGCGAGAACTTCCAGAAATTTCGCCAGTGCCGGGCTTTGGCTCCGCCCCCGGATGCGTTGCAGGTGCAGCGGACGGCGGATCGTCAAATCTTCCAATGGAATGATCCCCAGCAATCCCGTTTGCACTTCCAGGGCGACCGTCAGGCGCGACACGATGGCCAGGCCCATGCCGGCGGCGACCGCGTTCTTGATCGCCTCGGGGCTGGCCAGCGACAGGAGCGGTTTGATTATCAGTCCTTTCTTGCGCAGCGCGCGTTCCACCACCGCCCGCGTGCCGGAGCCTTCCTCGCGCAGGAGGAAGGGTTCGCGACAGAGTTCGCGCGCGCTCACCCGGCCGCGTTTCAGCAGCGGATGGCCGGCCGGCGCGATGGCCGCCAGCTCGTCCTCGAAGAATACCGTGGATTCCAGTTCTTCGGATTCGAGCAGCCCTTCAGTTAAACCCAGTTCAATCGTGCTCTCCAGCAGCGCCCGCTGGATGAGCCGGGTGTTGGCGGTTTCCACCTGCAACTCAACGTCGGGGAAACGGCGGTGAAACTCCGCCAGCGCGCCCGGCAGGAGATAGCCGCCGATCGTGAGGCTCGCGCCCACCGCAAGTCGCCCGCGCTTCAGGCCGCGATATTCCTCGATCGCGCGCACCGCGTCGTTCTCCAACGAACGCCAGCGGCGGGCGTAATCGGCCAAAATTTGTCCCGCCTCGGTGAGCCGGCAGCCGCGTGGCAGGCGGTCCAGCAGGCGGACGCCCAGCGCCGCCTCCAGTTCCGCGATTTGCTTGGAAACCGCCGGCTGGCTGACCCGTGCTGCCGCGGCGCCCCGGCTGATGCCGCCCGCCTGGGCAACGGCGTGAAACAGGGCCAGATGATTTCGATTCATGGCATAATTTTAGAATATGGTAATCATATAAACAATGTCTTTGTGATATACTCATGACCGGCTACGTTCCTTCGCAAGATGAATGTGTCTCCTGTCACCGAAGCCGACCGTGTCACTCCGCATGAACTCCACGAGTTGCTCGCCGACGACGGCGAGGTCGAGTTGCTCGATGTCCGCACTCCCGGCGAACACGCCGTTGCTCATGTGCCGGGGGCAAGGCTTCTGCCCCTCGCCGACCTCGACGCCCCGGCCTTTTTGAACCGGCGGCGGGCGCCGGAAAAGCCGATCTACGTCATCTGCCAGACCACCCGGCGCGCGCGCAAGGCCATCCAATACTTTCAGTGGGCGGGCTTTGATCGCTGTGTGCTGGTCGAAGGCGGCACGCAGGCGTGGATGGAAGCCGGGCTGCCGGTGAATCGTGGCACCAGCCGGGTGCTGCCGCTGATGCGCCAGGTGCATATTGTCGTTGGCCTGCTTTCCGGCATGGGGGCGACGCTGGCGCTCACGGTGAACCCACGTTTTGCGCTTCTGCCGCTGTTCATCGGGTGCGGGCTTCTGTTCGCGGGCCTCACGGGTTTTTGCGGGCTGGCGTTGTTGCTGGCCAGGATGCCTTGGAATCGCTTGGGCAAACGCCGTGCGAATTGCGGTGGCGAAGCCCGTCGCTGACACGGTCAGGCAACCCCTTGTGCGCTCGGACGGCCGCGCGAGACGGGTGCCAGGCGCCCGCACCGAGGCATCGGGTCAGGATGGCAGCGCGGGGAGTTTTTCTTGGCACTGATTGAACACGTTCGCCCCGGCCGACATCGAATGGGAGTTCTGGCGTTCCGCCGACTGCCGGGTTGGACCGTGCGCGGGCAGGAATCCGCGGCGAAATGAGTTTGACGGTTGGTTTGTGCCAAGGCGTCTGATGTCTGACATTAGTTGGCAGAGTGGATAATGTGGCTTACGCCAGCGCGGGGAGGCAAATTCTTCCGAGGTTTTCCTGCCCGGCTGGCGCCAGGTTTGTTGTTTATGAAGATCACCGACGGTTTGATCACGGAGCACCGAGTGTTCGGCGCCATGTTTGACTATCTTGAAAGCGTCTTGCCGGACATTGACTCGCTGGCGGAAATCCAACGATTGGCCGGGTTGATCGAGACGTTGTTACGACGGCACGCCGATGTGGAAGAGAACTACGTGCTGATCGTGCTGGCCTACATGCTGGCGGATCGGGGCCAGTTCGATCTGCTGTATGACGAGCATCACGAAATGGACAACCGCTGGCAAAAGGTCCGGGCGGCGCAGAGTCCCGAAGAGGCGCGGCGGGATTTACGGGCGGCCATGTCGTTCTCGCGGGCGCATTTCGCCGGGGAGGAACGCCGGGCCTTTCCCCTGTTAGAGCATGAATTGCAGACCGAAACCCTGTCCACGTTGGCATCCGCCTGGGCCGTCGCTCGCGGTGTCGCTGAACCGGAAGCCTTGGTATCCGCGGCGTGAGGGGCGGGCGGGGTGGTTCCGTTCGGCGGGCGCCTACCTGGCCTCGCCCACAAGTTGCGGCCGCTGGGTCGGCCCGAAGGCGACGTTGAACTCGGAGTCGTCGAAAACCTGACTGCCGGCGAAGCGCAGCTTCAGCGTCAGGCAGAAGGGCGTTTCGTAGAAGCAGAGTTTCGCCACATACGTGTCCTCTGCGGTCCACGCGCCGCTCCCCGCCGCGGCCTTGGCCGGACCGGCGCCCATCGGAAATCGGCCTTTGCGCCACTCGCCGTGGCCGCAAACGATCTGCTGGTCGTTGCCGTTGACCCGGACGATCAACGTCGCCGCGCCCGAAGTGTTGCCGGCGTTGAGTTGGACGGACTCCAGCTTTTGGTCATTCGGGGGGAAGACATATTTACGGCCGCTGATTTGCGCCAGCACCGGCGAGGACGCGGCGCCAGCCGGCGTGTGCAGCACCAGGGTCGCCAGCCGTTGCTGGAGTTGCTTCTGCGCGGCAAGGTTTTTGGACAACCGGTGCGGCTTCATGCCCGGCAGCAGCTTGTCCCAGACGAGGTTCAACACCGCCTGCATGTCCTTCACGCCGCTGGTGATGGCGACCACCGCGTCCTGCTCCGGCATCACAATGCAGTATTGCCCGAAGGCGCCGTCGCCGCGGAACGCCCCGTGCCGGCAGCGCCAGAACTGGAAGCCGTAGCCTTGATCCCAGTCGCTGTTCGGGTTGCTTCCGTTCGAAGTCTGGTGTGCCGTGGCGGTGGCGACCCACGCGGCGGGGACCAACTGTTTGCCGTGCCATTGGCCCTTCTGCAGGTAGAGTTGCCCGAAGCGCGCAATGTCCTCCGTGCGGACGCTGAGTCCGTAGCCACCGAGCGAAATCCCCTGAAAATTGGTGTCCCACGTCGGCTGGCCGATGCCGAGCGGTTCAAACAACCGCGGCTCCAGAAAGTCGTGGACCGTTTGTCCGGTCACCTTCTGCACGATCGCCGAAAGCATGAACGTGGCGGCGGTGTTGTAGAGGAAATGCGTGCCCGGTTTGAACGGCACCGGCTGGGCCAGAAACGTCCGGGCGCAAACCTGGTCCGCGCTCGTCGGAGGTTCCTTTTCGTGGCCGGTGGACATGCACAGCAAACCGCGGATGCGCATCACCTTCAGATTTGCGCTGGGGTTCGCCGGCGCGTCGTCGGGGAAGAAGGACAGCACCGTGTCGTCCAGGCTCAGCTTGCCCTCGGCGATCGCCAAGCCCACGGCCGTCGAGGTGAAACTCTTGCTCAACGAATACAACTCGTGCGGCGTGTTCGCGGCGTAGGGCGTCCACCAACCCTCGGCGACGACGTGGCCGTGCCGCACCAGCATAAAGCTGTGCAGCGCGTCAATCTCGCGGTCAGCGGTTTGAACGAAATCGAGAATGGCGGTGGACGAAACGCCCTCTGCCTCCGGCGTGCTGCGGGGCAGGGCGTTCGAGGACGTGGCGGCGAAAATGGAACCCGCGCCCAGCAGGGCGAGCGACGTGGCGAGGAGGTGGACGATACGGTTCATGTGCGTTGCGTGCCGCATGTTCTGGCACGCCCGCGCCGCTGCTGCAAGGCGGAAGCCGGCAAAATGCGCTTACCGGATTCCTTCCCAGACAATCTGCCGCGCGTCGAACACCGGCCCCTCGGTGCAGGTGCGTTGATATTTCCAACCGTCACCGGATTTCACCGGGATGACGCAGGTCAGGCACACGCCTACGCCGCAGCACATGTGCTCGTCCATCGAAAGCTCTGCCGGCACGTCGAACTCCGCTGCCAGCGCGCCCACGGCCTTGAGCATCGGCGTCGGGCCGCAGGCGAACAGCTTGTAATTTCGGATTTTGGATTTCGGATTTTGGATTTCTGCCAGCAATGGTTGCGTGACCAAACCTTTTTCACCGTAACTGCCGTCCTCGGTCGTGGCGCGCACCTCCCAGCCAAGCGCACGGAATTCGTCCTCGCAGAGAATGTCCTCGCGCCGCCGGCCGCCGACAAACACGATGCCGTTTTGCGGTGAGCGTTGCGCCAGCAAAAACATCGCCGCCATGCCGTAACCGCCGGCCACCAGCAGTGGTGTTTCCCCACCGGCACGCGGAGTCGTGAAGCCGTGGCCAAGCGGACCGATGGCGCTCAGTTCCTCGCCGGCGCGCATCCGGGACAGAACCTCCGTGCCCTGGCCGACGGTTTTGTAGAGGATCGAGAAGGTGTCGTCCTCGACCTGAAAAATGCTGAAGGGCCGCCGCAGCAACGCGGCTTTCAACGGCGGAATGCGGAGGTGGGCGAATTGTCCTGGTTGCACGAGCGGGGCGATTTGCGGCGCACGCATCACGAGCCGGAAATAGAGGTTGCGGTCGCGCTCGTTGGCAACGATCTGGACAGTCTGCTCAAGCATCGCGGCGCCAAGCATAAACAGCCGGAACGGGCCAGTCAATTCCGGGGAAAGCGAGTTGGGTCTCGGAGATTATTGACCCTGCCCTCAAGCAGGCAAGGCCACCAGCTCCTGCCGCAGCAGTTCGAGCGTCTGCTGGCTGGTGACGTTTTTGAACGTCTCGCGGTCGTAACGGTTCACGGGCGCGAGCACCGTCGTGCGTTCCGCCGTTGCCAGCGCAATGAACACCGTGCCGACCGGCTTCGCGTCGGTGCCGCCGGTCGGCCCGGCGATGCCGGTGACGGCCAGCGCGAAGTCCGCGCCAAACCGCAGCCGCGCGCCTTCAGCCATTTCGCGGGCGGTGGCTTCGCTGACCGCGCCGTGCGCGGCGAGGGTTTCCGCGCGGACGCCGAGCAGGCTTTGCTTGAGCGCGTTGCTGTAGGCCACGGCGCCGCCAAGGAACACGGCCGACGCGCCAGGCACGTCGGTGATCCGGCTGGCGAGCCGGCCGCCGGTGCAGGACTCGGCCACCGCCAGCGTTTGCCGGCGCTCGGTGAGCCGGCGCACGACCGCGGCTTCGAGCGTGTCATCCTCAACGCCGAAAATGTGCCGTCCAACCAACTCGCGAACTTGTGATTCGGCTTCCGCAACGACGCTCGCGCCGTGTTTGCCGCGTGCGATGAGTCGCACATCCACTTCCCCGACGCGGGCGCAGTAGCCGATTTCCAGGCCGCGTTTCACCAGGTCAGCCAGCGGACCGGCGATGCGCTCCTGCACTGCGGATTCGCCAATGCCGGTCGTGCGCAGCGTGCGGCAGGTGAACGGCTCCGCCACTGGAAACTGGCGCGTCAGCCACGGCAGGACCTGGTCGTTGAACATCGGCCGGAGTTCCCGCGGCGGGCCGGGCAACATGACGAGCCACGCTGCGCGGTTGACCGGTGTGCCTGCCGGAGTTGGTGCTTCCATGATGAGGCCCGGCGCGGTGCCGTTGGCATTGGGCAGCACGAGCGCGCCTTCCGGCACCATCGCCTGGATGCGGATGCTCGGCGGCATCGGGCGTTTCCGGCTGGTGAACCAGGTTTCGAGGCTGGCGGCGATGGCCGCATCTTCGTGCAGTTGCCGGCCGAGTAGCTGGGCAATGGCGTCGCGCGTCAGGTCGTCGGTTGTTGGTCCCAGACCGCCGGTCGTGATGACGAGGTCGGCGCGGGAGAGCGCTTCGCGCACGGCCTGCTGGATTTCTGCCGCCGTGTCCGCCACCGCGACCTGGCGCGACACCACGTAGCCGCGGTCGGCAAGCTGCCGGCAGAGCCATTGCTGGTGCGTGTTGAGCACGCGTCCCAGCATCAGCTCACTGCCCGTGTTGATGAGTTCGATGTTCACGCAAGGGAAGGTTGAAGTGGATCGCTCGCACCGAGGATCTTCAGCCCGCACGCCGGTGGCGCAGACGCTGCAGGACCAGAAAACCAATCGCCAGCAGCCCGCCGACCGCCCATATGTTCATGTTCGGCGCCTCCGGGAAGAACCGCAATGCCGCCGCGCCGACCGCCGGGCCGGCACAAATTCCCGCGCCGATGGCCGACTCGTGGAAACCCCCATGCTCGCCTTTGGTCTCGCCCACGTCCATCGAGTAGAACAGCGAGGAATAATAAATCAGGCCGACTGCGGCGCCAAAAACGATTTGCGCCAGCACCAGGAACCAAAGATGGGCGTCCAGCAAAATTACGGCAAACCCCAGCGCCATGGCCACGTAAGCGCCGGCCAGCCAGCGAAAACGGTAGTGCCAGCCGGTCCACTGCCACAGCACCACGAACGAGGCCGCCCGCGCAAAGAACCAGACCGAACAGAAGAAGCCCGCGAACATTGGCGTGAGACCCAGCTTCGCGGAAACCTGCGGGATGACCGGCAGCAGGGCGTTCATGGCAAGGTAGGCGAAAGGGTTCGCCAGCAGCGCCATCTTTAGAAACATCGCCGGTGGCACAGGCGAGCGGCGCGACGCGGTTTCTGCCGACAGGCCGGCCACAAAAGCCGCTGGTGCGCTGGTCGCGTGGCGGTTCAGGTGGGCCAGCCAGGTCAGCAGACCAAGTTGCGCAACATGCAGGGCTGCCGGCACGAGAAAGATGCTGAGCGGCCCCAGTTTCTCCAGCATGGCGCCGCCGATGAAATACGCCAGTGCGGTGCCGCTGGCCCAGACGACGTTGTAGATGCCGATCAGCCGTTGCAGGCGCGCGGGTGGTTCCTGCTCGCTGATCGTGGCCTCCAGCGTTGGCCAGGTGAAGGACATGCCGAGCGTCCAGAGGATCATTGTGGCGAAGCACTCCGGCACGGTGCCGGCGAAGCTGCCCAACACGAGCGCCACCGCCATGACGGAGAAGCCGATGCGTAGCGCGAAAAAATAACCATGCCGCTGCGCGAACCGCCCGCCGAATTGCGCCACCAACATGTAAACGAAGCCGCTGACGGCGCACAGGAGCAGGTTGCCCAGGTTGCCAAACCCGAACTGCTCCCGCATGTGGAAGAACAGATAGTTGAAATACAGCGAGGTCGCGAGGGAGTTCATTCCCTCGAGGACGAAGACGCCGATTTTGACACGCGGCAAAAACATGGGAACCTGCCAGTTCGTAGCGGCGGATAGTTGCCCGGCCCGATGCGCTCAACCCTCAACTTCCGCCAACGCCTGCCGGCAATACCATTTCACGGCATCCGACATGGGTGGCTGGAGTGTATCGAGTTCCCCGCTGGCGCACCAGCGGATGGCGAAGTGTTCAGCGGCGGCCAACCGCACAGAACCATTGCGCGGGCGGGCCAGATAAATCATGCCGATGTGCTGGTGCGTGGGCGTGATCTGGTGAATGTCGAGGAACCGCGGCGCGATCAAGGCACGCGTGGTTTGGCCGGTCGTTGGCGGCCGTTCGCCAATCAATTCCACGTCCAGGCCGCTTTCCTCCTTCGTCTCGCGCAGCGCGGCGGTCTCCGGTTCTTCGTCCAGTTCGATATGGCCGCCCAGCGGGAGCCATGCGTTCAGCCGTCGGTGGTGAACCAGGAGCACCTTCCGCTGACGGACAACGATGACCGTCACCGTGAAATCAATCTTCTCATGGATGTGTGCCATGGCGGGGGGACTCTGGACAAGACGCCGGGCGGCGTCAAATGCCGGCTGAAACACCAACTCGCCCCTGCACGCGCAGCAAACAGCGTACAGGTGGTTCGGTGATGAGAAGGTCCCGGATTGAGCCGCCGCGACCGATCAGGTGGACACCGCGTTGTGCGGGGCTTCCGTCTGGCTGAAGACGAGTTTGTCGCCTTCGACGTGAACCTGGATCGGCTCGTTTTCGTGCAAGTTGCCGCGGATGATTTCCTCGGCCAGCGGGTCTTCGAGGTACCGCTCGACGGCGCGGCGCATTTCACGCCCGCGGTGCGCGCAACACGTTTCCCTGGGCCCTGACACGCCAGTTGAACACGGCGTTCATCGAGAAATTCCAGAGCGTTAAGAGAACAATTGCCAGCAAATTGGCCACATACAGATTGATCCCGATCAAGCCGTAAAACACGTGGAGCAAACCAACAGCGAGTCCAATTCCGATGCCACAGATGGCATGAAAGCGCCAGAGCCGACGCGCCACGGCGGCAGCGGTCCGTTGGCCCCTTGCTGCGGCGCGAAAGGTCCAAACTTCATTCCAAAAGAAATTGTTCAGCAGCGCGGCCTCCGCCGAACACAGCTTGCTGAAACTCACGTTCCAACCGTAGTGAGCAGGGCTGGCCAAAAGATGGAGCACCATCATATCCACCGCCACCCCACTGACGCCCACCAAGCAGAATTTCATGAACTGCACGCCCGTGGTTTGTAGCCGCGAGTTGGAGCGAGATCCATGCACAGTCACAAGATGGCAGCTAGCGAGGCGATGCCGGCCAACAACGAAGCCAGATTTTCCATCGGTGGCAAGCTTCCGCTGCAAGCCTAGTCCGACCTTCGTTCATCTGCCTTGGGCAAATCGAATTTCCCGGCTGTTGGAGTGGTTGAAGGCTTGACCGCGGATCCGAGGCCAAGTCGGCGCAGATCCACAGTTGTTTCGTTGGCTTCGTCCAGGTCAATGGGGTTAGGTTTCAAGGCGCGGCGAACAAACAGGATACTTTCGTCCTGCCGCGCCGTCGGCAAGTAAGCCGCGAGCAGATTGGACCAAACCGACTGCTTTAAGACGCTTTGGTTGAGAACAAGGGCATCAACATGATTGGATGCCAGCAACCCGGCGATCAACGTGTCATTGATTTGGCCGGACCAGACGCGCTTCAAGGGGACGATCGTCAATTCCGGTGGCGTCTGAACTTGGCGGGCGGCAAAGGTCCAAGTGGGATTCATGGAAAAGGCCGTATGTCCTCCTTTTTCCAAAGAACGCAGTTGCTCGGTGATTGGCGAGGTGGCGACGACCGTGGCCGTGCGGCAAGTCATTGCGATTTGTTGTGTCTGTTGCCAAGCCCAGAACAGGCCCAAAGCAGTGACCGCGCTCGCAAGACCCCGACACTCCCAACGTGAGAGATTTGTCTGTCGAAGCAATTCCCACAAGTCCACCGCGCCTGCTCCCGCCAACGCCACCATCGGCGCCAACAGATGAAGATTGTAGTAAGTCCAGAATGGGCGATGTAACAAGTGGATGAGCAAAGCCGTGACCGCCGCTGCTATCCAGGGAACAATCGGGGACAACCGATTTTGGACGTATCGGTTGGCGATTGCGAAAACCGCAAGCAGACAGACAAACCAAGCATGTGCATATACCGCCGGATCCAGATGATAGCGCCAAATTGCTTCAGCCCGGAAATTCAAGTGCGACGCGGCCATCAACCTCCAAGTCCAACCAGCCTCGATCAACGAACCCAACACGGTCAAAGCCACGACGGCGAATCCCCAACTAAGCGCGTGACGGGTGTTGCGCTGGCACAACCAAGCAAACGGCACGACGAGGGCGAAGGCAGCCGTCAGTTTGAGCGAAAGCGCCAAGGCGGCCAGCAAAACTGAAACCAACCACGGGAGGGGCCGATTCCCGTGCCACACGAGTGGAATCAAGGCGGCCAGGCCGACGGCATAGGCCGGCGCTTCCAGCATGAAGGCGGCGGAGTAGTAAGGGACGGTAAGCCACAACATCGCTACCGAAACCACCGCCGCCCACGGCATCCCCACCCGTGACCAGTAAATGGCCCACGTCAGCGGGAGGCACAGTCCGATGAGAACAACGGCGATCCGCCCGACCGTCATCGAGGGGCCAAACACCTGGAAGAGGTCCGCGCCAATCTGTGACCAGAGGGGCGGTTGATCATTCCACATCTGCGCCAGACTTGCCGGCCGCACCAGCAGTTGGAGCGATTTGGCGGCTTCCATGCCTTCATCGCCGGCCAAAATGCGCCCGTGCCAAAGATACACGACAGCGCCACCCGCCAAGAGCCACAGCCCCATCGCTACCGCCGCGGGCAACCGCGGTGACTGGATTCGTGGTGCCGTTGGTGTCTGCGGGGAAACGGGGAAAAGCCCGACGAACGAACTGACTGCCAGAGCACTCGCGAGAAGAAAGGAGAGTGCCGATTCGGCCCCTGCCAGCGGTTTCCAATGACCGAGTACGCCCCCCAGACACGGACAGGGAGTAGGCACATCCAGGCCGGCTTCCAACGCATGATAGCCAATGAAGACCACGGAAAGGCCCAAACAAGCGGTCAAATAGGCCCGAGGTCCGACCAAGGCGAGCGTCCCCAGGACCGCCAACTCGGCCGCCACACTCAGCCAGACATAAACTACATATGGCCCCGGGAGAAACGGGTGGGGCTGCCATAGCAGCCCTTCCCCGTGAAGCAAGGCAAACGCCTTTGTGGCCGCCGTCAGCCCCAAGATCCACCCACACACCCAAACAGTTGTCCGGGAAGCTGGCGCGGCGTCCGACATACAGCTAAACAATAACTGCTACGAGCCACTTCCACTGCCGTGGGGGCATTTGGTCAAACCCGGCGCGGTATCGTTCCAGTGTTGTGTATATGGCCCACAGTTAACGGTATTGCCCAGACTATTTGTCCAATAACAGGTGTAGTTGCACGTGCCGCTTGAAGCTACCGGATCATAGCCGGAGCTAGAGCCCACATCATTGTTAGACTTCTTTGTGCCGTCGCTCGTGCAAGTACTGACCGTGTGCCCTGAGTTGTCAGGACATCCAAAGCCGCCGGGCAGGTCCGGACACTTCGGATTCCACGCAACCACACAAGCTCCTGCCACGAAGGCAGAAGCAACTGTAGCCGCGCCGATTATTGGTATTGCTTTCATGGTTTTATCCTTACGTTAGGTTTATCTCTCTTTTTTCGAGCGCCGATACCACAGCGCCAGAATCGTGCTCGCCACCGCCGCCAGCGAGATCAGAATAATTACTCCCGTTTGCTTTGGTCCCTCCCCATAAACATGTGCCGGGCGGGCACCGGAGACGAGTTTACCGTTGATGAGGGAATAGTCTTGATTGTTGGTCCAAATGGTAACCTGTCGTTCCTGCTTTAAGTCAGTAAACAGCGACGGTACATAGCCTTCGGTTTCTGACAAATCATTGGTTCCTAAGGTAAGCGACAGAAATTCGTAGCGATACGAAAGAGCTTCCTTAGTGTATTTGCAAACAAAGGCTGTAGGAATGCCTTGGGTATCCGGTCCGTACTCATAAAATACTGAACCACCAGTATAGCCGTGTGTTTCACTCCAACGAGCAACGGCGGGAAGTCCGTTCGCATCCAGTGTCACATCGCCATCCAAGGTGACTGTGATCCCGACCCCGTTCCCGCCGAGACCCTCATATCTAACGGTGCGAAACCTTAAGCCGTCCCATTCGATGGGGGCATCCGACAACTCCAGCTTGTCGAGCCTGCGCGGTAATCCTAGCGAGATACTCGCTTGCATCGGGTTTCGGACAGTCGCACCGTAGCGATCTGGGGTACCGCCGGCCGCGAACGGTTTCGCAGCCACGTGGATGTTCTGGTCGCTGATGGTCCAGAGGTGTGTAAAGGAAGCTCCGCAAATCACATCATGTGATAACGGGACAAGTTTTGTAGGATCGTTTGTCGCCGGTTTGAGCCGTTCCGCGTACCACGTATTGTCTTGGTAGCCGAAACACCACCAGTCTTGGTTTATAATCATGCCGTCAGGTTTCGAGATTTTGCGGTAAACGACGGCTTTCTTGACGGGCACTTGGCCGTTCACGAAATCCTGAAAGAGGGCGAGCCTGGCGTTGGTCGCGCCCGCGGAAAGAACCGGCTTTGTCTCGGAGCGAGTGGCGGCCGGAGCCGAACTCTGTGCCAAGACACCCGTTCGGAAAAGTGCGAATCCGAGGAGGATCATAGCTGCGTTCACACGCACGGAACGAGGCGATCCCCACCGCGCCGCTCCTCCGAGTCCCAAACGTTCCACCAAGTCGAGAGAACTTAACGGCAAGCCAGGCTGTGGACAAACTTCACCCGCGACGGCGACACCTTTGGCAAGAGAATTCAAGTTTAGCCCGCGGTCTGCCATCACGACAGGACGCAACTCAGGTGTGTGGGTGTGTGCTGGGTGTGTGCTGGGAGATTTGCCCCAGACGATCTTCAAGCTCTTGCCGATCCAAAGCATAGCACACAGAAAATTGACAATGCGTTGTGGCTACTTTGGAGCACGCCGAATGTCAATTTCTTTTTTAAAAGTTAGCCCATTTTCTCCTTGGTGCTCACTGAACCGCTGGTCCAACGCCGTCCGGCAACAGAAGGCTTGGTAACGTCCCGTGGAATTCGAGCCTCAACCCAGAGGATCCGATTTGCCGCAGAGATTTCGCGCGGTGTCAAGCCGCTGGCTTTGCTCAACGGGCTAATTGGCCAATGTTCCTTTGGCGGCCGCCGCTGCGGTCTGGCTGAACACGAGTTTATCCTGTTCCACGCTGACCTGGATCGGCTCGTTCTCGTGGAGGTTGCCACGGATGATTTCCTCGGCCAGTGGGTCTTCGAGGTAACGCTCGACGGCGCGGCGCATCGGCCGGGCGCCATACATCGGGTCGTAGCCCTTTTCCGCCAGAAAGTCCTTCGCCTTCGGGTCCAGCTCCAGCTTGAGGTTCTTGTGCTTGAGCCGGTCCATGACCTTGGCCACTTCCAGATCGAGGATTTGCAGCAAGTCGGGCTTGTTCAGCGCGCGGAACACGATGACGTCGTCCAGCCGGTTCAGGAATTCCGGCCGGAAGACGCGCTTGGCTTCGTCGAGGATTTTCTCGCGCATCTTCTCGTAGCCGAATTGTTCGCTGACCGGCGTGAACCCGATCGTGCCCTGTTTGCGGATGATGTCGGAGCCGACGTTGGATGTGAGCAGAATGATCGTATTGCGGAAGTCCACGGCGCGGCCAAAGCTGTCCGTGAGCTTTCCTTCCTCCAGAATCTGGAGCAGCATGTTCATCACATCCGGGTGGGCTTTCTCAATCTCGTCGAACAGCACCACGCTGTAGGGTTTGCGGCGGACGGCTTCGGTCAACTGGCCGCCTTCCTCGTAGCCGACATAACCCGGCGGCGAACCCACCAGCCGTGACACGTTGAACTTCTCCATGTATTCGCTCATGTCGAGCTGGATGAGCGCCTTGCTGTCGCCAAACATGTTTTCGGCGAGCGTTTTTGCCAGCAGTGTCTTGCCCACGCCGGTCGGGCCGAGCAGCGCAAACGTGCCGATGGGCCGTCGCGGATCCTTGAGGTCGGCGCGCGAGCGGCGGAGCGCCTTGCACATGGCGATCACCGCCTCGCTCTGGCCGATGATCACCTTGGTCAGTTCCTGCTCCATGGCGAGCAGCTTTTGAATTTCGTTCTGGCCCATGCGCTGGAGGGGAATGCCGGTCCATTTGGAGATGACCTGCATGACATCTTCCTCGTCCACCTTGACGCGCTTTTCCTCGCGGGTGGTTTTCCAGGCGTTTAGGACGGCATCGAGCTTGTCCTTGGCCTGCTTTTCCTTGTCGCGCATGGCAGCCGCACCCTCGAAATCCTGTTCCTTGATCGCGCGTTCCTTGCGGGTCTTGATCTGCTCGATCTCGGCCTCGAGGCTCTTCACATCCGGCGGGCGGGTCATCGCGCCGATGCGGGCACGCGAGCCGGCTTCGTCCATCACGTCAATCGCCTTGTCCGGCAGGAAACGTCCGGTGATGTAGCGGTCGGACAGCTTCACCGCGGAAGCGAGCGCGGCGTCGGTCAATTCGATCTTGTGGTGATCCTCGTATTTCGGCCGCAGCCCCTTGAGAATCTGCACCGCTTCCTCAAGCGACGGTGGATCCACCTTCACACTTTGGAACCGCCGTTCGAGCGCCGCGTCCTTCTCGATGTATTTGCGGTATTCGTTCAGCGTGGTGGCACCGATGCACTGCAATTCGCCGCGGCTGAGCGCGGGCTTGATGATGTTCGAGGCGTCCATTGTCCCCTCGGCCGAGCCGGCGCCGACGATGGTGTGCAGCTCGTCAATGAAAAGAATGATGTTTTTCGAGCGCCGGATTTCGTCCATGACCGCCTTGATGCGCTCCTCGAACTGGCCGCGATACTTGGTGCCGGCGATCATCAGCGCGAGGTCGAGCGTGATGACGCGCTTTTCGCGCAGCAGTTCCGGCACGTTGCCGCGGGCGATTTCCTGGGCCAGTCCCTCGACGATCGCAGTCTTCCCGACGCCGGCTTCACCCAGCAGCACCGGGTTGTTCTTGGTGCGCCGGCACAGGATTTGAATCACGCGCTCGATTTCACTCTGCCGGCCGATCACCGGGTCCATCTCGCCCTTGCGGGCGATTTCCGTCAGGTCCCGGCCAAACGCCTTCAACGCCGGCGTTTTGAGTTCGCCCTTCTTCTCCGGTTTTTCGCCGCCCTCGCCGCCGGCCGGTTCCTCGCCGCTGAAATTTGGGTCAAGCTCCTTGAGGATTTCCTGCCGGGTCGCCTCGATGTCCACGTCGAGATTCTTCAGCACACGCGCGGCCACGCCGTCGCCTTCGCGCAACAGCCCCAGCAGCAAATGCTCAGTGCCCACGTAGGTGTGATTCAGCGCCCGCGCTTCCTTGGAGGCGAGCTGGAGGACCTTCTTGACGCGCGGCGTGAGCGGGATGTTGCCGATGAGTTTCTGGTCCGAGCCGGTGCCGACCTGCTTCTCCACTTCCAGGCGCAACGTCTCGAGGTCAAGCCCCAGCTTCTGCAGCACGTTGACGGCAACGCCCTGGCCCAGCTTGATCAGCCCAAGGAGCAGGTGCTCGGTGCCCACGTAATTGTGGTTGAAACGGTCGGCCTCCTTGCGCGCCAGGGCCATCACCTGTTGCGCGCGGGGAGTGAAATTGCTCATGGATTCGTCACTCATAGGACATCGCGATCCTTACTGTGGGACAATGCCTCGTTCATGGCCCCTTGTCCAGTGGCGGCGCCGGCGGGGCGGGCGGTTGCACGACCGGGCGGCTGACGCCACGCAGGCACTCGCGCAGCATGTCGGCGCGGTGGAAATCACGCTCGTCGGCGGAGAGCCGCTCGGCGTAGCGCGATTGCAGGTGCGCCGGTTGGGTGAGAATGAACAACTGGTCCGCCAGCGTCCGCTGCACGCCGGGGAACATGCCTTCGTCAATTCCCAGCCGCAGCAACGAGAGCAGGTTCAGCGCTTCCTTCGACGACACGCTGTGCGCGTTGGCCAGGATGCCGTAGGCCCGGCCGATGTGGTTGAAGACCACGCGCGGCTTTTTCTCCAGCATCGTGGCGCGGGCGTTTTCCTCGTGCTCGATGATCTGGGCCACGACCTTGTTCAGCCGTTCCACGATGTCGGCCTCGGTTTCGCCGAGCGTCATCTGGTTGGACACCTGGAACATGTTGCCCAGCGCCTCGGTGCCCTCGCCAAACAGGCCGCGCACCGCCAGGCCAAGCTTGTTCACCGCCTGGATGATCTGGTTCACCTGCTCCGCCAACACCAGGCCCGGCAGGTGGAGCATCGCGCTGACGCGGATGCCGGTGCCGACGTTTGTGGGGCAGGCGGTCAGATAACCCAGTTCGGGCGAGAAGGCATAGTCCAGCCGGCTTTCGAGCGCCGTGTCCACGGCGTCAATCGCCTGCCATGCCTCCTTGAGCTGCAACCCCGGCCGCAGGGCCTGCATCCGCAGGTGGTCCTCCTCGTTGACCATGACGCTGAACGATTCATCCCGGCTGAGCACCAGTGCGCTGCCGGCACCCTTGGCGGCGTGCTCGCGGCTGATGAGATGGCGTTCCACCAGAATCTGTTTGTCCAGCGCCGACAGCGCCTCCATGGATTGCGAGAATCCATCCTTCATCTGCGGCAGCCCCTCGACGGCCGATTGAATGGCCGCGCAGGCCTTGATCCGATCGGGCTTCTTCGCCCAGCCGGGGAAGGCAACCCCGCGCAGATTGCGCGCCAGCCGGACGCGGCTGGACAACACGATCTTGTCGTTCGGCGCACCGGGCCGGGCGGCGGCGCTCGGCGGGCTGAGAAACTCGTTCAAGTTCATGGTTTACACCGTCAACGGGCTGTTGGAGTGCTCCTTCAGTCCCTTGATCTGGTCGCGCAAATGGGCGGCTTCCTCGTAATTCTCCACCGCCACGGCCTCCTCGAGTTTGCGCTGGAGCAGCTTCAACCGCGCCTGATCTTCCCTTCCCTGGCTTTGCGCCCGCGGCGCCTTGCCGACGTGGCGGGTGTTTTTGTGCATGTTCTTCAACAAGCCGGCCAAACCTTCGGTAAACGTCTGGTAGCACTCCGGGCAGCCCAACCGGCCGGATTTCTTGAAGTCGGCCTGCGTGAATCCGCACGCCGGGCAGCTCCCTTCGCCCGGTTCCTCGCCCGCGGCAGCGGGTGCGGTCAGCTCCTGCGAGGCCCCCAGCCCCATGAGCAGGTCCGCCAACGCAAAACTCTGGTCGTCAATCCCTTTCGCCTTCGCGCATTCCTCGCAGAGATCCCATTTTTTAACCTCGCCCTGCTTCACGTCGGTGAGATGGATTTTCGCCTCTTTCTGATTACAAATCATGCACAGCATAGGCAACCGCCCCGTATATCGGCGGAAACGCCGGTCAAGTCAAGCACCCCGCCGCCGCGTCGTGGCCATCGCCGCCGGGCGCCACGCGCGCCGCCCGCAACGCGCTTGTCAACCTGACCGGCCGGCGTATCATCAGCGGTCGTGAAATTGCAACGCGGTTTGCCCGTCGTGTTCATGGTGGTCTTCGCGCTGACGCGCGTGCCGGGGCTGATGCCGGCGAATTTCAGTGCGGTGTATGGATTATTGTTCTGCGGCGGTGTGTACTTCTCCGGCCGGATGGCTTGGTGGTTGCCGCTGTCAACCATGCTGGTCACCGATGTCGCGCTGAATGTTTACTACGGGGCCTCGTTGTTTCAGCCTTACCTGGTGGTCAACTACGTCGCCTATCTGGCCTTGATCGCGCTGGGCCGGCGGTTCAAGCCGCAAAGCAACTGGCTCAATCTGCTCGGCGGGGGACTGCTGGGGGCGATTCTCTTCTATTTCATCACGAACACGGCGGCGTGGCTGTTCAATCCCTTCCAGAATCCGGAATACTCGAAGAATCTCGCCGGCTGGATCATCGCCCTGACCAAGGGCACCGGCGGCTACCCGCAAACCTGGGAATTTTTCCGCAACACCCTGCTCAGCGGCGGGCTTTTCACGGGCCTGTTTGCCGGCGCCATGAAACTCAGCGCCGCACTCGAACCGCAGGAAAACGAGGAACCGGAGCCGGCATCTGACGAAGAGCCGGCCGATGCGCCCAAGACCGGCGAGGCCAAGGCGTAAATCCGCTGGCGACGCTCCGGTCTTCCTGCCTTCTCCTCCGAGCGAACTGATCATGCCCCGCCTTGGCGTCATCGCGGACACGCACAACTTCCTGGACCCGCAGGTCAAGGACCTCTTCGCCGGCGTGGACCACATCCTGCACGCCGGCGACATCGGCCAGGCGCGGGTGATCGCGGAGTTGGAGACCATGGCGCCGGTGACCGCCGTCCTTGGCAACACGGACGATCCTGGCTTCGGCTGGCGCGAAACCGAGGTGCTGACACTGCACGGGCGCAAACTGCTCCTCCATCACATCGTCAATCCACGCGACCCCGCCGAGGCCTTTCAGCGACGTCTTCGCCGCGAGTCGCCCACCGCGGCGATCTTTGGCCACACCCATGTGCCCTTCAGCGAAGTCATCGGCGGCGTGCTGTTCCTCAATCCCGGCTCGGCCGGCCGGGCGCGGTTTCACCGGCCGCGGTCAGTGGCCATCCTGCATTTGGAAACCGACGGCTTGCGCGTGGAATTTTGCGAACTGGGACCGTGATCGGCGCAACTGGCACCGGCTTTCCCAGACGAAGTCCTGCCGGGGGGCGCGGTTCAATTCTCCGCCGAGTGCAGGCCGCCGGTGCCGGCGCGGAAGGCGATGTTGGTTCGCTCCGGATTGTCCGGCACGGGCTGCGCGCAGTTCCAGTAGCACGCACCGCAGTGAACGCATTTTTCGCGGTCAAACGCCGGCACGCCGTTGTCGCCGGGGGTGATCGCCTGGCCGCTGCAAACCTCGATGCAGAGTTTCGTGCCGCATTTCTCGCAGAGTTGCGGATAAAGGAAGATCACATGGTCGGCGTAGCCCGGCGGCGCCTGCACCTTGCCGCCTAGGAGCAACGCATCCTGGTGCGACACCAGCAGCCGGCCATCAAACGGAATGGCCGGCCAGCCGACTTTGTCCATCAACGCGCCGTGGACCGAGGTGCCCCTGGCACGGCACTCCTCGCGCAGTTTCGCGAGGTCGCCGGCGGCAATGCGACTGCGATAGTATTCCTCCAGGCTCGGAATGCGCTTCCACGGCTGGACCGGATCGCTGCCCAACGCGAGCCGGCCGTGCGTCAGGCCGGCGAGCGCCATACCCATCAGCCCGCGCACAAAACCCTTTTGAAAACCGTCGCGCGCCTTTTCGGCGACCGCCGCCTCCTGTTCCACCCAACTGGCGCGGCGGCGTTTGATGTAAGTGGCTTCGAGGTTTTGTTTCGTGAACGGCTGGTTCGCCTTGAGCAATTCCAGCACCGACTCGGCGAGTTGCGTGCCGGTGGCCCAGGCTTCGTCCACGCCGGAGCCTGTCAGGACGTTCGTGCTGCCGCTGCCTTCGCCAATGCGGGCGTAGCCGTCGCCCACCAATTGCGGCTCGCCGCGGCGGCCGGATTCGCCGAGGGTTTTGGCGCCCCACGAGCGGAGCTTGCCGCCATTGAGGTAGCGCCAGAGATACGGATGCAGCATCCAATGTTGAAGGTAGCGGTAGGCGGTGCGCATCGGGCTGTCGAACCACGACGGCACGAAAATGCCCAGTGACGCGACGCGCTCCGGATGCACGTAAAGAAAGCCGAAAATCTCCGGTTCGGGATAGCCCAGCGTGTGCAGCACGGTGCCGGCCAACAGCGGCGTGTCGGGCGGCAAATCCACGACGAATTTCATGCCCACGGCCCAGTCGCGCGTGTGATGGCCGTCTGGCACGCCGAAATGCGCGTCGAGTTGCTGGCCGATCGGGCCGACCGGGCCGTCGCCCACGACCGTCAGCGCGGCGCGGATGTCCATGCCCGGCGTGAAGCCCTCGCCCGGCTGGCCCTGCTTGTCCACGCCCTGGTCGAGCAGGCGGACGCCCACGACCTGCTTGTCGTCAATGAGCGCCTGCGACACCGGCGTGCCCGGCCAGATTTGCACGACGCCGGTGCTTTGCACCTGGGTGCCGACCCATTGCATGAACTGGCCGACCGAGAGCACCACGCCATTCTTCTTGTGCAGGAATTCCGGGGTCCACGGGAGATCCAGGGCATCGTGCTCGAACGGCAATGCCCATTTCATGGCGCGAATGAGCGCATCGGTGCCGCGCATCACCGCCGGCCGCCGGCTTGCGCCCACGGGGTCCAGCAGGTAAAGCACCTTCTCCTCGGCCACCGGCGTGGCCATCGGAATGTATTTCGGGTTGATGTGCGGGAACGTGGCGCGAATGCCGCGGGCGCGGGTGACCACGCCGGAGACGCCGAAGCCGATGTCGTCAGCGCGCTCGTAACATACCACCTGCGGCGGCATCCCGGGCATGACGGCGCTTTCCACCGCCGGCGTGCCGTCGGGCTTGACGAGGTTTTGCGACAACGTGGCCAGAAACCCGGCGGTGGCCGGACCGAAACCGACGCACACGATGTCCACGTCCATGCGCGGGCGTTCGATTAGAGGTTGTTGTTCGTTCATTTATTTCCCACGCAAAGACGCGAAGCTGCAAACATTGTTTGTTTGGAAAACCCGCGTCTTTGCGTCTCCGCGTGAGACTCACACCGGATAATCGAGCGCCTCGCGGGTCATCACCTTCGTCAACGCCTCGGCGGCGCGAACCTTGGCCAGCCGGCAGCCGGTGAGGCAGCCGTCCAGCTTGGCCCGCAGGCGGGCAAACGACTCCAGTCCGGCGAACTTCACGCAGGGGCCGGCGCGAAACGGATGCGTCTGCCCCGGCCCGGCCACCTCGGCACCGGCCGGCACGCTGCCGGCGATGCCCGGAATGATGCCTTCGAGCGACTCCAATTCCTCCGCCTGGTAGCAGACGTGACAACTCGCTTCGTCCCAGGCGGGATGGCGGTTGTAGCCGAACACAATCTCGGTCGTGATGCGGCTGACCTCGCCGGCGGCCCGCGCCGCTTGCACGTGGCAAAGGTCGTTGAAGAAACTCACGAAGCCGGCCAGGCCGTCGGCGAGCGCGGGGTGCGCGCCGCCCTGGGTTTCCAGTTCGATGACGTCGAGGATGAACTGTCGCGCGGCCAGCAGCCAGCAGAGCGCGTCCGCGAGCGGGAATGTCACCCCCTGGCGGCTCTTGTGGTAGAGCTTGGCGCCGTCGGCGTCGGTGGCGGTCTGGACGTGGTTGAGCGTCCAGAGCCAGAGCTGCATCGCGCTGGCGAGCGTGCAGGCGCCGGTGCCGGGCCGGTCACTGGCGATGCGGCGCATGTCCGCGATCCATTGCTGGAATTGGGCGAGGAACACCTCGTTCGTCATCGTGATCGAGAGCTGCAATCGCTGCACGGCCTCGGGACCTTCGTAAGTCGCTTCGAGCTGGGCGTCCATCCACTTCTGGCCGAGGAAGCCGGGACAATCCTCCGTGACGCCGTAGCCGCCCATGAGGCTCACGGCCTCGCGCATCATCGTGGCGCCGTGGCCGGTGTTCCAGAGTTTGCAGGCGGGGCAAAGGACGTTCGCCTGGGAGTCGAGGATGGCGAATTGAACCATCGGATCGGCTTCGAGCGCCTCCTGCCGTTTCAGATCGCGAGCGCCGACGGGCTGTGAAAGCAGCTTCACCAACTCCATCGCTCCGGCGGTCTTCCTGGACAGTTCCTTGAGGGCAGCCCGGCCGGTCAGCTTCTTTTCCACGAGCCAGGCGTCCTTCTGTTTCTCCAGCGGATCGAGGACGTCAAACAGCCGCGCGGCCTCGAAGCCGAGCGACGCGCTGGCCTCGCCGGTGGCCCAGATGTCCACGAGACGCTGGACGACGTCCTCCTTTTGCTGGAGGCCGAGTTCGTAACGCGGCGTGCCGGGCGCGCCTTCGCCGCCACGGAACCGCCGGCGCTGGTAGAGAATCACCGGTTCGACCGCGGAAAGCAGCTTCGCGGCGGTCATCAGGCCGACGGTCACGCGCGTGCGGCGGAAGACGGCCTCGATGATTTCGCCGTGCGAGTAGTTCGGGATGATGACGCCGTCCTTGACCGTGTAGCCGCCGACGATGCGGTGGGCGGGGACCTTGAGGTTGAAGACGGGATCGTTCGTCGAGGAAAGCTGGTGGACGAGTTTCTTCGTCGGCGTGCCGCGGTCCCAGACGCCGGGATCGCCTTCCTCGAGGATCACCATGCAACTGCCCTTGATGCGCGGGTCGTCCGAATCCACCGCGGCGGTGACGACATTCGCGAAACCCATGTTCGTGATGAACCGTCCGCGCTTGTCCACCTGAAGCGTCGGTTCGCCGCCTTCGGGCCACTCAGCGACGCGCACCTTGCCGGCAAGCATCCCCGTTTCGACGCCGACGAACGGGATCGGCTCGGTGAGCGCGAACGCGGCGCGCACCTGCTTGCGGTCCTCGCCGGGTTTCACCGGGGCGGCGCCGGCGACATATTTGGCGCGCTGCTCCGGCGTGCCGCGCTCATGCAGGGGCGCGAGGCCGAGGTTGCCCGCGAGGCTGCATGTGGCGGCGCCGGCGTCCACCCACGACAGCTCGAACGCGACCAGCGCCAGAGCGAAATTCTTCGGCCCGGCGATGAAACCGCCGTCCTCCGGATCGAGCGCGGCGGCGGTGATGCCGCTTTCGTCGAAGTGCTGGAGCAGCGCGGCCTTCTCCGGCGTCCAGTCGTGCGCGTTGCGTCCGCCGTTGGCGACAAGCCGGGCGACCGGTCCGCGCGCCACCTGGCGCGAGGCCTGCACGAGCATGTGCAATTCGTAGCGGTCGGCGAAGCGCCACATCACCTGGCGGACATCGTCGCCGGGCAGCGTGCGCAAGGTTTCCATGGATTCCGGGGGCATTGGCATAGTTTCTCGTGTCATGCAGGCCGGCCGCCGGTTTACCCGGGTTGCTCGGCTCCCCGGAAGACAAGCGGGTTCGCTGGCGTAGGTCAATACCGCAGAACGACCGACGACCGGCTTGACCAGGCCCCTGATGTGGTTGTGAACAACTTTTCACCTCCCCGTCGCCAAGCTGCCACGATTCCTCAATACGTTGCCAGCAATTGCGGAAACCTATGACCAAAGTCTTGATCCTGACGGCCGGCTTCGGGGACGGCCACAACGCGGCGGCGAACCACCTGTGTGACGCGCTGGAAAGCATGACCGACGACGTCCAGGTGGAAATCCTGGACCCGCTCGAACACGCTTACGGCGCGCTGAACCGTGTCTTCAAAAAGACGTATCGCAAACTCATCGAATACGCCCCGGCCGTCTGGGGCGGCATGTATTCGTTAATGGACTACGCGCCGCGCATGGGCGGCGGCAACGGCTTGGGCCGTGTCCGCGGTGTGCTTCGCGAGGCGATCGGTCGCTTCGAGCCGGACTGCGTGGTTTCCACCTATCCGCTCTACGCCAGCCTGATCGAAGGTCTTTACCGTGACCCCGGCTCCCGGCCGTTCAAGTTCCTGACGGTGGTGACGGATTCGACGACGATCAACTCGGTCTGGTTCAGCGCGCCTTCAGACTTCCATTGCGTCGCCGATGAAGAAACCGCCGCCGTGCTTCGCGCCAATGGCATCGCCCCGGGGAAGATCAAGGTATTTGGTTTTCCCGTGCCAGCGGCCTTTGCCGGTGAGCGTCCGTCCCTGCCGGACCCGGACGGCGACGAACCGGTTCGCGTGCTCTACGTGGTGGCGGCCGGAAAGAGGAGGGCGCGCAAGACGCTCAAGCGCCTGATGAAATTGCCCAACCTGCAGGTGACGGTCGTGGCCGGCCGTGATCCCGAACTGCGCGCCAGGCTGATCAAAACCACGCAGGGACACGCCGGCCGCGTGCGGATTCTCGGTTGGACGAATCAGATGGCGCAACTGATGATGACGCACCACCTGCTCATCAGCAAAGCCGGCGGCGCCACGGTGCATGAAGCGATCGCGGCGCGCTGCCCGATGATTGTCAATTTCGTCACGCCCGGCCAGGAGGAGGGCAACGCCCGCATGATTGAACGCCTGGACCTCGGCGTCGTCGCCGCGGACAAGCATGAAGTTGTCCGCTGGGTGGAAAAAGCCTTCGCTCATCACGCCCGCCGCTGGCGGCACTGGCGCGCGAACCTCGAACGCGTCAGCCGGCCGGACACCGCCCTGCGCCTCGCAAGCTTCGTGCTCGACACCGCCAGTGAGGCGCCCGCCACGCCGGTAAACCGGATCGAATTACTGCGGCCGATACAAACGCCCGCGTCGGCACTCGCGCCGCATCGGAGGCGACCGGCTCAGCAACTGTTGCTGTGCGATTTCCACACGCACACCAACTATTCCGACGGCAGCCTCACGGTGTCCGAACTGGTGGATTTTTACGGCCGCCTCGGTTTCGACTGCCTGTGCATCACCGACCACGTGGCTGACCCTTACAATCTGCTTGGCAAGTTCATGCGCTGGAGCCGGCTCACGCTCGCGCCGGAGCAGTTTGACGAGTATTTCGAGGTGATCGAGCGCGAGCGCGTCCGTGCCTGGCGCCGCTATTCCATGCTCGTGATGGCCGGATTCGAGTTCAACAAGGAGGGCTACACGAGAAAAAGCTCGGCGCACCTGCTGGGCGTGGACCTCAAGGCGCCGATCAACCCCGGCCTGACGCTGAAGGAGACGATCGCGCAAATCCACGCGCAGGGCGGCCTGGCCATCGCGCCGCACCCGCATCTCCTGAAGGGCGAGTTCGCCAGGAACACGCTCTATCTGTGGGAACACCAGGCGGAGTTCGCGCCGCTGCTCGACGCCTGGGAAATCGCCAACCGCAACCGCCTGTTCAATCCGATCAGTCTCAAAGGACTGCCGTTCGTGGCCAACAGCGACTTCCACAAGCCCAAGCACATTCATTCGTGGAAGACGCTGATTTACGCCGAGAAGGATCCGGGGGCGATCAAGGACTGCATCCGCCGCAACCAGCATGTGGCCATCACGCTTTACCGCGATTTCGCGCGTTCCCAGCAGGCGGCCCGGCACAGCTTCGCGCCGGCTGGGCCGCTGCCGGCAGAGGCGTTCGTGGACTTGCCGGCCGGTGGCGAGGTGCCCGCGGAAGTCCTGCCCGTCAGCGCTTAAGCGGGCAGCCGTTGGCCGCCGCCGAGCAAGCGCCACGCCTTCTCCTTGTCAGCCCGGCGCACGGGCCTACACTCCGCCGCCGCAGATGTTGAATCTTAACTCGCTCAACCCGCAGCAACGCGCGGCCGTCGAAACGATCAAAGGCCCCGTGTTGATCCTGGCCGGCGCCGGCACCGGCAAGACGCGGGTCATCACCACGCGCATCGCCCATCTGGTGGAGCGTGGCGTGCCGCCGGGCCAGATTCTCGGCGTCACGTTCACCAACAAAGCCGCGCGCGAAATGCTGGAGCGCGTGAACCAGTTGGTTCCCAAACGCCGGCCGGCCGACGGCGAAAAGCCGGAGCGCCCGACGATCTGCACGTTTCACTCGCTTTGTGTCCGCATCCTGCGGCAGCACATCGAGCGGCTCGGCTACAAGCGCAATTTCGTCATCTACGACGAATCCGAACAGCTCGGCGCGATCAAAAAAATCCTCAGCCACATTTCCGTGAAGGGCGAGAAGGCGGACCCGGCGGCGGTGCTGGCCCTGCTCAGCCGGTTCAAAAACGGCGGCGAACGCGCGGCCGTGTTCGGCGATCCGAACGTCCGCGCCCTCGCCGAGCACGTCCGCAAGCACTACGAGTCGGCCCTCCACGCCTGCAACGCGGTGGATTTCGACGACCTGATTTTGCTCACGCTGCGGCTGTTTCGCGAGTTTCCGGACGCGCTGGCCGCCTGCCGCGCGAAGTACCGCTACGTGATGGTGGACGAGTATCAGGACACCAACGCGGCGCAGTTCGAACTGGTCCACGCCTTGACGCGCGAGCACCGCAACCTCTGCGTGGTCGGCGACGACGACCAGTCCATCTACGGCTGGCGCGGCGCAGAAATCGCGAACCTGCTCGACATGGAGAAGCATTTCCCGGAGGTCAAGGTCATCAAGCTGGAGCAGAATTATCGCTCGACGGACACGATTTTGAAGGCCGCCAACGCGCTCATCCGCCACAACGCCCGCCGGCGCGGCAAATCCTTGTGGTCGCAGCACGGCGCCGGCGAAAAAATCACGCTCTTTACGTTTCAAGACGACGAGGAGGAGGCGCGGACGGTCGTCGAGGAAATCGAGTTTGCGCGCCAGGCGCGGCGCGTCCGCTGGGCCGACCAGGCGATTCTTTTCCGGACAAACCAGCAGTCGCGTCCGCTCGAAACCGCGCTCCGCCAGGCGGGCGTCCGCTACCACCTCGTCGGCGGGCAGAGCTTTTTTGACCGCCGCGAAATCCGCGATTTGCTCGCGTATCTCAAGGTGTGCCTGAATCCGCACGACGACATCAGCCTGCTGCGCATCGCGAACGTGCCGGCGCGCGGGCTGAGCGACGTGACCATGCAGCGCCTGCTCGCCGCGAGCCAGGAACGGAAAGGCTCCGTGTTCAGCGCGATGAAAAATCCGCTCGCGCTCACCGGCTTCGCGGCGCGGACGCGCGAAAGTGTTGAGAGTTTTGTCCAACTGCTCGAAGACCAGCGCGGCCGCCTGCTGGACGCGGAACGCGCGAAGGACCCGCACGCGCTGCAGACGTGGGCCGGCGCGCTGCTCGACGACACGGGCTATTTCGCCGAATTGCGCCGGTCGGAAAAGGACCCGGAAGCGGCCGAAAACCGCGTCCGCAACTTGAAGGAATTGATCGCTACGCTGGACGGTGACACCGCGCCCGGCACCCGGCTGACCGACCGGCTGGAACGTTTTCTCGAGGACATCACCCTCGACAGCGCACGCGAGGAGGAAGATGAGAATCACGGCGACGCGGTCACGCTGATCACGATGCACAGTTGCAAGGGCCTGGAGTTTCCGCACGTGTTCATCGTCGGCCTGGAGGAGGGGCTGCTGCCGCACGCGCGGTCCAAGGCCGAGGGCACGCTGGACGAGGAGCGGCGGCTGTTTTACGTGGCCATCACGCGGGCCATGCGGACCCTGAAAATCAGCCATTGCGCGGCGCGCCGGAAATACGGCCAGCTTGCGCCCGGCCATCCCTCGCGTTTTCTCAAGGAACTGCCGGTGGAATTGGTGGAAGCCGCCGACGCCCGCGCCAGTGAACCGGTATCGCCCGAAGCCGGGAAAGACTGGTTCGCCGCGATGCGCGCCGCGTTGGACTGACGGCTCAGTCCGCGGCCGCACTGGCGCCGGCGCCGGGGTCAACCCGGCGCAGTTGGAAGTCCACCTGCAGGCCGGTGGGCTGGCGGTTCGCCGCCCGCACGCTGCCCTGGCAGGCTTCGATGCAGGTTTTCACGATGGCCAGCCCGAGGCCGACGCCGCCGGTTTCGCGGCTGCGCGACGCCTCGACGCGGTAAAACGGATCGAACAGTTTCTCCAGCGCCGTGGCCGGCACACCCGGCCCGGAATCCAGCACGCTGAGGAGCACGCCATCGCCCTCGGCCGCGGCCTGGATGACGATCGGCCCGCCGGCGCCGGCATGACGAATGGCGTTGCGAACGACGTTCGCCAGCGCCCGCGCCAAGAGTTCCGGCTCGGCCTGCGCCGCGAGTCCGGGTTCGATGCGGACGGCCACCGCGTGGCCGCCCTTGTTTTCGCGGGCGACGACGCGTTCGGCCAGCTCGGCGAGGTTGACCGGGCGCAGCGGCAGGTCGCGCCGGGCGAGGCTGGCCTTCGAGAAGGAAAGCAGTTCGTTCACGAGCGCGGACATCTGCTGGACCTCCTCGCGGAGATCGTCGAGATAAGGCCGTTCCGCGGCGGTGGCGCGCTGTTCGAGGATGCCCAAGGCCATCTGGATGCGGGCGATTGGCGAGCACAACTCATGCGCCACGTCGCCGAGAAAACGCTTCTGACCGGTGACGAAACCTGCCAGCCGCGCGGCCATCCGGTTGACCGCCTGGCCGAGCCGGCCCAGCTCATCGGCGCGGCGGTCCGCCACCTGCACGTCAAAATGCCCCTCGGCGATCTGTTCGGTCGCCCGCGTCATCTGGCCGATGGAGCGTGTCAGGCCCCGCACCAGCGGAATCCACAGCACCACGGAGAACAGCACGGCGCCGAAGCCAAACACCACCCAGGGTTGCACGTCGAAAAACAACCCGCCGCCGCGCAGCGACGTGGACACCGCCAGCAACACGACCGGCTCGAACGGGCGTTGTCCCTCGCGATCCGGCAGCGGCATGCGCACGCCCACCCAGTAGCGGCTCGGATTGTGGGTGTGCAGCATGAACTTGGGATGCGGCGTCGGCGGCGCACCCAACGGCGGGAATTCCCCTTCACGGCCCGGATTCATCGGTCCCCGCGGCGGCCGCCCGCCGCGCAGCAGCATTTCCGGCGGCCCCCGCCGCAGGAAGAATTTTTGCCGCACCTCCTCCGGCAGTTCGACGGCCGGCCCGGCCAGTTGCGTGCCGTCCAGCCGGAACAGGTGAAACGTGACGTGGTAGGCGCCGCTGAAGCGTTCCAGCACGGGCGTCCAATTCGTGCGGGATGTCTGCGCCAGGTCGGTGGCGAGCACGTTGCTGACGGCCTCGATCCGGTTGCCGGCAGGCCCCAGCAACAGCGAATCAAGCCCCAGCCGGAACTGGAGCGAGATGAACACGTAGAACACCAGTCCCAGCACCAGCAGGTTCAGGAAGAACCAGGACAGGATTTTCGCGTAAAGGGGAAAACGCAGGCGCATGGGTCAGACGGTTTCGGCGTCGGGGTTGATGAGCATGTAACCCGCGGAACGCAGCGTGCGGATGAACCGCGGATTCTTCGGATCGTCGCCCAGTTTGCGGCGCAGGGCTGAGATGTGAACGTCAATCGAGCGGTCGAACACGTCGAAGTCACGTTCACGGATTTCTTCGAGCAGTTGCTCGCGCGTCTTCACCCGGCCGCGGGCGCGCGCCAGGCTGGCGAGGAGATCGAATTCCACCGGCGTGAGCAGCAGCGGCTGGTCGCCCAGCACCGCCGTGCGGGATTCCGGCTGGACGCGCAGCCGGCCGACGACGAACTCGCGCGGCGGCGCCCCGGCCGGTTCCGGGGCGCGCGTCGTGCGCCGCGTCACCGCCCGCAACCGCGCCAGCAGTTCGCGCGTGGAAAACGTCTTGGGCAGGTAATCGTCCGCGCCGATTTCCAGGCCGACGATCCGGTCCGCCTCCTCGCCGCGCGCGGTGAGCATGAGCACCGGCACGTCCGACTGCCGCCGGATTTGCTTGAGCACCTCGAAGCCGTCCATGCCTGGCAGCATCACGTCAAGGAGCAGCGCGTGCCACGATCCGCCGAGGGCCTGCGTCACGCCGTCCGGCCCGGTGTGCGCCGCCACGACCTCATAGCCCAGCGGCTCCAGGTAGTCCTTGATGAGGCGGCAGAGTTTGCGGTCGTCGTCAATTACCAGCAGGCGGAGCCGGGCGTCGGACCCGCTGGCGGGAGGCGTGGACGGCGAGAGTGACATGTGATTGCGTGTGTTGCGGTTCGCGGCGCAACCGGCGGCGGCCAATCCGGACGCCCCGCCGCGTTTTTCTGCGCCAACGGGAAGGATTCTAGCCGGATCGCCGGGGAAAAGGCGAACTTTTACACCCGCTTAACAATTTTTCCCGCCGGCCCACACACTCGCTTTACATAGGGGGCGTCTATTACTCACGAAGGCAGATGAAAACGACTGTGCAACTTACGATGACGAAGCCCGCCGATGGCGGCCAGGAGCGGAACACCGCCGCGGCCGCGTCGCCCCGGCCGGTGCGCCGGTTGATCGTGGACGGCTGGAGTCATCCGGCCAACGTCGTTCAACCCATTTCCATTAACCCGCCGCGGGTGCGGCACAACTGAAAGAACATATGCCCGTGCTATCCAAATTCTGCGGTGTCGTGGTCGGAATGTGGTTTGTGCCCCTGCTGGGCGCCCACTTCCACGCGATCTACGGCGAACACGAAGTCATGGTGTCCATTCCGTCGCTGTCCGTCATCCAGGGCGAGCTGCCGGAGCCGGTCAGCCGGATGGTGTTGGATTGGGCGTGGCGGCATCAGGCAGACCTGATGCTGGCATGGCACCGTTGCGCGGAGCGACACTGCCCTGAAAGCATTCCGCCGGTCGGATGAAGAGCGATCTGTCGAAACAAACCAATTTGACGCAAACAACACATGAACCCTTTCCTCCGCTCCAGCCGTTTTCCTACTGTGCCGCGACCGGTGCGGGCGGCTGAAGCGGAGGAAGAACACAACAAGAAAGAAAACCGAGTATGAAACGAACCACGATGACCCTCGCCTTCGCCCTGGGACTTTCCACCCTCAGCGCGATGGCCCAGGAAGACAATGACGCCGCGGCGCCCAACGGCCGCGGACCGCGCGCCGACGCGCCCCGCATGGAGCGCGAAGCCCGTCGCGCCCAACGCCCGCCGGCCGAGGAGGCCGATCAAGGCGGACCTTCCGACGAAGCCCGGCCGGCACCGTCGCAACGACAGGAATCGCAAGGCAATTGGCAACGACCCGGCCGGGGACGACCGGATTTCCGTGGCGGGCAACCCGGTCCCGGCTACGGCCGTTTTGAACCGCCAGCGACGACGGACGAACAGGAATACAACCGTCCGCCGCTCAACCGCCGTCCTGGCCCGCGCGGCGAGTGGGGCACCGCAGGCCAGGGCTTCCGCGGTGGATTCCGACCGTTCGGTCCGCCGGGAATGGGCCGATGGGCCGGGGCCGGCGAAAATGTCTGCCCGCTGTGCGGCCGGCCGTTCTTTGGTCCACCGCCATTTGGTCCGGGGTTTGAGTTGCGGCGGCAACACGCCCGTTGGATGGCGCGCGGTTACGCCTGGGAGGAGGATGATTTCGGCCCCGGCCGTCCGGGTTTCGGCCATCCGCGCCGCGGTTGGGGATTTGGCCCGTTCGCCCAGGGGCCGGATCGCCAAACCTGGGGGCCGCAACGGGATGGCGCCCGCCTGGAGCGCCGCGGTCCGCGCGGCTCCGACGAGCGGTTTGGACCCAGCGGCCGTGGTTTCGGACCTCAGCACCACGGTTGGGGATTTGGCCCGCCTGCGTTGGATCGAGATCGCCAGCCGGCCGGCCCGCAACGGAACGGTGCCCGCGCGGAACAGTCCGGCCCGCGCGATCGCGGGGAACAGTATGGACCGGGTCGTGGGATGATGCGGCAGGATTTTGGGCCGGCGCAACGCCCCGGCGGACCAGGCTGTTCGCAGTGGCAACGACCGCCGCTGGGTCCGGACAACGCCGGGCCAGGGATGGAGGATGAGGATGCCCCGCCGCAAGGCCGGGAATAACCGATCAACAAAATCAACCCGCACCGCTTCTCCGGGAGGCGGTGCGGCTTTGTTTTAACCCAGTTGCAGCCGCGGGTCGTCGTGCAGGAGCGCCACCAGATTGGGCCATTCCACGCCGCCGGTGGCCTTGAGGGTGTTGAGGTAAATGATGACGATTTCGCGCGGAAATTTCGCCAGCAACGCTTCGACCGCGGCGGTGAGCTTCGCGTCGTCCACGGACGCGGGAAATTCCTCCACCACGCCCTGATCATGCGGGACGCCCAGCGCGTCAAGAAAGCCGGTGACGAGTGCGGTCTGCGCCTTGAGCAGCCAGCCGCGAATCAGGCCGGCGGCGGCCTCCTCCATCCGCGGGCGGCTCAACGACACGAGCATTTCGGCGTGGCGCTGGGCGCGGGGCTTCTTCTCGAAAAAGGCCGGGCGTAAATGGTTCGCCTCCGCCACCGCGGTCAGGATCGCGCGGTAAACCGGCTTGTCCGAGGCATAGGTGAACTCAAGAATCTCCTGCGCCAGCGCGGGAGACACGAAGCCTAACAATTCGTGGCACTTCAACATAATGGATCTGCGACTCGGTTGACACGGCGGTCATTTTGGCGCGGTTTCCAGCCACCGGCCGGCGACATCGCCGCCGTTCAAGGCCGGGAATCCGCTCCCGCCGTCGAAAAACGTGAACGCCGCGATAGCGTCCGGCCCGCCGATAAGCAAGGCTTTTCTTTGGCGTCCGCCGGTTTCAGGCGGCCCGCCAGCTTGCCCGGCGGCGGTTCAGCGCGCCTGCCGGACGCGGATGGTGTATTTGCGCGCCTGGTTGTTCATCGAGGTGAAACTCACCGTTTCCTGACCGTGCTCGGTCAGGATGAGCGTCTGCCACGGCGTGGAATCAATCGCAAATCCCTGCACGTCCTTGAATTCGCAGTTGATCTGGACTTCGATCCGGCGGTTTTCGCGGTTGCGCACGTTGGCGGCCACCCGGATGCGGCCGTCCGGCAGCGTGGCCATTTGCAGGCCGGAACAGGTGACCGAGTGCTGCGCGCCGGAATCCATCAAGACAAAGTTGGCCTTGTTCTCCAGGTCGTATTTGGTCGTGTTGACCGGCTCGTAGGCGGCCTCGTGGGCGCAGCCGGCGGCGAACAGGACGGTCATGAGCAGCAGCGAGAGCGATGTTTTCATTGGATTTGCGGAGTTGTGGATTGGTCACTGACGTAAAGCACCTTGTCCTTGCCGTCGGTGCTGACCGTGAACGTGATGGTTTTGGTCAGGCTGGGGATGGGAACGCGCTTGGGGTCCAGGAATTCAACCGTGGCCGTGTGCTGGCCCGGCGGCAATTGAAAGGAGGCGAAACTCAGGTAAAGCGGCAGGTTGTCCCAACTGCGCGTGTCCGCCTGCGGCTTGGTGGCAGCGGAGACAATCTTGGAAATCAGCCCCGCGGCGGCGATGCCAAGACCGACTTCCTGTGCGGTTTGATCCTGGCTGACAATGGCGGTGCCCAGGCCGCCCACCAGCGCCACGTCGCCGGCCACGTCGGTGGTTTTCTTGAACACGGCCTTGTTGCCGAGAATGTGGTCCATGACGCGCCCGCCCCGGGTGGTCGCCTGGAAGTTGAGGTCGTCATACGGCCCGATATCCACGGCCTGCTCATCCACCCGGATGAGGACCTCGAGGGCGGGGGAAAAGCCGTCGCGGAAGCGCAGTTCTTCATGATATTCGCCGGTGGCGTATTTGGTTGGACCGCGGCCGTAATCGAGGAAGAACAGCACGTTGTTTTTCGGATTGGCTGTCGGTGGAATGGCCAGCCGGTCCTCGGCGCGGGCGCGCTTGAAAGCGTCGCTGCCGTCGCCGCCCAGTTTGGCGGTGATCAGGCCGTCGAGATAATCGAGCAGCACGTAATCGCTGGCGTAAGCCTTGTTTTCCGCGTCCGCATCCTGAAACGCGGCGCTGCGGAAACACGCCCGCGCGTTGTCCGGTTCACCGGCCATCCAATAGAGAATGCCCCGGTAGTAATACGCCATCACCCGCTCATACGGCTCGCCCAGGAAGGTCTTCTTCGCCTCGGCGGTGAAATAGCCGCGCGCTTTCTTGGATTCCTTGTCGGCGCTGAAGATTGCGCCGAGCCGGGCCAGCGTGTCGTCCAGCGCCACCTGCGCTTGGGCGAACCGCCCCTGGCGCATCGCGGCCGCGGCCAGCCGGTCGTCCCAGAGCACCCGGTCGCGGGGCGGGCCGTTCGCGATGGCGTTGGGCGCGTCCACCAGCGGATCGCCCGTGAGCCGGACCACGTTCGTCGGTGCCGTGGCACAACCTGCGGCCAGCAGCATCAACGCTGCCGCCAGGGCCTGACCCCAAACGCGTTTCATACGAAACCCGGCGGGGACGCGCTTAACGATAAACGGCGTCCTCCAGCCCTTGACGTTTGATCTCGTGTTCGCCGGCCCAGACAATTTCGCTCGTGCGGGCGTCAATCAGCTCGAACGTGTAGAGCACGTAATCGCTCGTGCCGCGCGAGGTGCGCGTGGAAAGTCCTTGCAGCTTGCCGGTGAGGAAATAGTCCGCGCCCTTGAATTCCTGCACGTTCGGGTCGCTGCTGGCGGTGACTTCGCCCGCGCGCTTCAGGTCGCGCTCTTTTTTCAACGCCTCCATGCGCTCGCGGGCCAGGAACACCACCTTGCCGCCGGACTTGGCGGTGAGCTGGGCCATCATCCGCGTCAGGAAAATGTCCTTGTTGATCGGGAAACGCGTTTCGTTGATCACCGGGTCGAGCGCAATGCGCGGCGGCGTGGTCGCGTTGGCGATGCGGTCAATGCCCAGCAGCCCGCGGCACATCTGGTCCGCCACCGTCACGATGTCCTGCGACTCGATGCCGGTGCCGGTGACGAAGCCTTTCTCGTCGGCGTTCATCTCCGTCACGCCGACGCCGGACGGGTTCTTCACCCCGGACGAGGCGCAACCCGCCGTGAGCAGGAGCGCCGCGGGCAGGACCAGACTGAGGAACCGCTTCCAACCAAATGCTTTCATAACTGTTGCCTAAAAAACCGTTTCCTTCTGTTTTGGTTCACAACCGCGAAAAACACCGCCGGATTGGACGCCGCCGGCCACGGCGAATTCAGCGAGCATAGCACCGCCGGCCCGGCTGGCAATCGCTGTTGCTCCCGGCGAGACCGCCGGTTCACGCGGTTCAGCGGTCGCGTTGAAGCAGGAACGTGGCCAGCGCCTCCAACGCCACGGCCCGGCCGCGGAACGGCTTCAGCGCGGCGAACGCCTTGTCGGTCAATTGTGCGGCAATCTTCCGTGATCTTTCCAGCCCGACAATCGCCGGGTAGGTGGCCTTTTGCACGGCCACGTCCTTGCCTGCCGTCTTGCCGAGTTGCGCGCTGGTCTGCGTCACGTCGAGGATGTCGTCAATGACCTGGAAGGCGAGGCCGACGTGGTAGCCGAAGTCGGTGAGCGCGCGGAGCTGCGCCGCAGTGCAATTCGCGCTCATGCCGCCGAGACGGGTGGCGCAGCCGAGCAGCGCGGAGGTTTTCCGCTCGTGGATGTAGCGAAGCTGGGCGGCGGAAACCGTCTGGCCCTCCGCTTCGAGATCCGCCACCTGGCCGCCGACCAGTTGCAGCGACCCCGACGCCCGCGCAATTTCCAGCACGATTGTGCCGTGCGGGTAACGCACGGCGGCGCGGCACTGCGCGGCGATTTCAAACGCCTGCGTCAGCAGCGCGTCGCCGGCCAGCACGGCGATGCCTTCGCCGAAGACCTTGTGATTCGTCGGCTTGCCGCGGCGGAAATCGTCGTTGTCCATCGCCGGCAGATCGTCGTGGATGAGCGAGTAGGTGTGGATGCACTCGACGGCGCAGGCCAGTGGCATGGCCGCGCCCCAACTGCCGTCGCACGCCTCCGCCGCCGCCAGGCAGAGCGCGGGTCGCATCCGCTTGCCGCCGGCGAAGAGCGAGTAGCGCATGGCCTTGTGGATGGTGGCGGGCCGCGCGGTCGCCTTGGGCAACAGGCGGTCGAGCGCGCGGTTCACCGCGGTCGTGGTCCGGGCCAGGTAGGCGTCCAGATCGAAGCCGGCGGCGCGGGCCGGCGCCGGGCGGTTGGTGGCAACTGACATGCGGTCATGATGGAAACAGAACCGCCGCCGGTGCAAGCCCGGAGAATGTTGCGGCAGCCCCGGAGAGACCGCGCTTGCGCGCGGCGACGGGCTTGTTAGCCTCTGCCGACCGCGTTCGGCGGGACGGAATGGTCCACCGCATGGCTTCCCCAAGCGTGGTTGTCGCCGATGAACCGGGCATGAAAACGCTCCATTTCTACCTTTTGCGCCAGGTGCTGGCCGCGCTGTTGTTGACCGTGGCGGTGTTCACGTTCGTGCTGCTGCTCGGCAACGTGCTTCGCGAGGTGCTTACGCTGCTGGTGAACCACCAGGCCTCGCTCGGCGTCGTGGCCAAGGCCATCGCGCTGCTGGTGCCGTTCGTCATGGTGTTCGCCCTGCCGATGGCGCTGCTGACGGCGACGCTGCTGGTCTTCGGCCGGTTCAGCGCGGACCAGGAACTGACCGCCGTCCGGGCCAGCGGCATCAGCCTGCTGGCGCTCATCACGCCGATTTTGCTGTTGAGCGTGGTGCTCAGCGGCGTGAGCGGGGCGTTCAACCTGAAGTTCGGGCCGGAATGCCGCGTGGCCTACAAGCGGCTGCTGACGCAGCTCGGCACGGAGCATCCGACGGCGTTGCTGTCCGCCAACCAGTTCATCAAGGATTTTCCGCCCTACATCATTTTCGTGGGCAGCGTCGAGGGCGACACGTTGCACAACCTGCTGGCTTACGAAATGGGCACCAACGGCACGGACACCGTGTTGCGCCCCGTGCGCATCATCCAGGCGGCGGAGGCCACCGTGAGTGTCAATCCCTCGAACCAGCAGGTCAGCCTGTTCTTCCCGGAAATGGACGTGGTGCAGGCCGATAAAATGCAGCCGGGCACGCTGGCGGACTACACGCTCGACTTGAACCAACGCCCGACGCAACGCACCGTGGAGGCGGTGCCGCTTACGGACATGTCGTTCGGGCAGTTGATGACGCAGTATTACGACTGTTTGCGGCTGGGCCTCAACCCGACGCCGGTGATGGTGCAGATGCACCGGGAGATCGCGTTTTCCTTCGCGTGCATCGGCTTCACGCTTGTCGGCATCCCGCTGGGCATCCGGGCGCACCGCCGGGAAACCAGCGCGGGCATTGGACTGGCGCTGCTGCTGGTGCTGGCCTACTACGGCTTCGTCGTCCTCGGCCAGGCGTGGGAAACCTATCCGCGCCGGATGCCGCACCTGATTCTCTGGGCGCCCAACTTCCTCTTCCAAGGCGTCGGCGCGTGGCTGCTCTGGCGGGCGAACAAACGCTAAAAAAATCCGTCAGGCGGCGGCCCGCCTGACGAATTGCACTGGTGCCGGTTGCCGGCGGAAAATTACTGCACCTTCAAGGCGGCGCCGGGATCATTCTGCGGCTTGGTCTCGATGGAGAGCAGCTCGACTTCGAACAGCAGCGTGGCGTTCGGGCCGATCTCGGGCGGGGCGTCCTCGCCATAGGCCAGGGACGGCGGGACGAAGAGCTGCCACTTGGAGCCGACCGGCATCAACTGCAGCGCCTCGCGCCAGCCGGGAATGATGCGCGCCAGCGGGAACGTCGCCGGCTCGTTGCGCTTGTAGGAGCTGTCGAACTCGGTGCCGTTGATCAATGTGCCGCGGTATTGGACCTTCACGATGTCATCCGCGGCCGGCTTCTTGCCGTCGCCGGCCTTGAGGATTTTGTATTGCAGGCCGCTGGGCAGCGTCTTCACGCCGTCCTTCTTCGCGTTGTCCGCGAGGAACTTCTCGCCCTCCTGCTTGTTCTTTTCGCCCAGCACCTTGGCCGCCGCCTCCTGCTTGGCGGCCAGCGTCTTTTTGAAGGCGTCGAGAGCCTGCTGGGATTGCTCGTCGGTGAGCTGCAATTTCCCGCCGCTGAACGCGTCGTGGAAACCCTGGATGAAGGCGTTCGTGTTCAGCTCCAGGGCCTCGGACTTGAAGTTCCGGCCAATGTTGACGCCGATGGCGTAGCTGGCCTTGTCGTTGTCGGTCGCGAGCCCAGCCGGTTCGTCCGCCGCCAGCGCGGGGCCGACGAGGCTGACCGCGCAGGCGAGTGTCAGTAGTATTTTCATCAAGTTTTAGTTTACGGCGGCAACTTCGGCGAACGGGCCAGTCGTGGCCAGCTCGCCTGCCGGTCGCGGGCGGACACTAGCCGGCACCGGGGAGGCGTCAAGCGAAAGGTGGCTGCGCAGCTTCGCTCCCGCAGCCGCGCTTCGTGCTTGTTGGCCGGGCCGGTTTTCGCCAGCATTCCGCCCGTCTGACTGCCGTTGAAGGGTGTCCACTGGTCGTGGATGCCGGACGCAGGTTTCAAACTCTGTATGCGCACTCTGGTCAAACACGCGTTGGCCGCCGCCGAACCGCACAACGCCATCGCCATCGCCGGCTGGATTCGCACCCGCCGCGATGCGAAGGGCTTCTCGTTCCTCGAAATCAACGATGGTTCCTGCTTCGCCAGCATTCAATGCGTGGTGGACGCGGGGACGCCGGGTTTCGCCGACCCGCATCCGTTCACCACCGGCGCCTCCGTGGAAGTGGAGGGTGCGTTGGTGCCGTCACCGGCAGCGGGACAGCAGTGGGAGGTGAAGGCCGCGAGCGTGCGGCTCATCGGCGCGGCAGATGCGAGCTACCCGCTCCAAAAGAAGGGTCACACGCTGGAATTCCTGCGGACCATCGCGCACCTGCGGCCGCGGTCGAATTTGTTCGGCGCCGTCTTCCGCACGCGCAGCCGGCTGGCGTTCGCGGTGCATGAGTTTTTCCAAAGCCGCGACTTCGTCTATGTCCACGCCCCGATCATCACGGCGAGCGACTGCGAAGGAGCGGGGGAGATGTTCCGCGTCACCGCGCTCAAGGGCAACATTGACGAGAAACCGGAGACGGACTTCTTCGGCAAGCGCGCCTACCTGACGGTCAGCGGCCAGCTTGAGGGCGAGACGTTCGCCTGCGCGCTGTCGAACATCTACACGTTCGGACCGACGTTCCGCGCCGAGAACTCGAACACCGCGCGGCACGCCGCCGAGTTCTGGATGATCGAGCCGGAAATGGCCTTTTGCGATCTGCCGGGCGACATGAACCTGGGCGAGGAATTCATCAAGGCGATGGCGCGTTACGCGCTGGAGCATTGCGCCGAGGACCTCGCGTTCTTCGCCAAGTTCGTGGACAAGGGCCTGCTGGAACGGCTGAAGTTTGTGGTCGAACGGCCGTTTCAGCGCGTGCCTTACGCCGAGGCGGTGGCCATTCTGAAGCGATCCGGCCAGGCGTTTGAATTTCCGGTGGACGATGGCGCGAACCTGCAGGCTGAGCACGAGCGCTATCTCACCGAGGAGCATTTCAAGTCGCCGGTGACCGTCTTCAATTATCCGCGCGCCATCAAACCGTTTTACATGCGGCTCAACGATGACGGCCAGACGGTGACGGCCATGGACGTGCTGGTGCCGGGCATCGGCGAAGTCATCGGCGGCGCGCAACGCGAGGAGCGTCTCGACGTGCTGCTGGCGCAGATGGAATACCACCGGTTGCGGCCCGAAGATTATTGGTGGTATGCCGATCTCCGCCGCTACGGCTCCGTGCCGCACGCGGGTTTCGGGCTGGGCTTCGAGCGCCTGCTGATGTTTCTCACCGGCGTCGCGAACATCCGCGACGTCATTCCCTTCGCCCGCACACCTGGCAACGCGGAATTCTGATTTCCTGCCGGTCCATCCCGCCCGCCGTTGGCTTGCGGACAACGCCTCTGGCGCCGGTTTCTTGCGCAAGAACATCCGCGCTTCCGCACTTTTCTAAAATAAGGCTTGCCAGCCCCACTGCCTGCCGTTAACTGTATTACTTAATAATACTAACAAACCAAGTTGCCGGCTGCCGCTGACGGTGTGCTTTATGGCGGCATGGGGCTGGGTTGCGGGTGGCCGTCAGGGTCCGACGGCAGCGCCGGTTTGGAAGCAAAGAATGCTGTGTGAAGCAGCAAAACAGAAACCAATAATACGACATGCCTATGAAAACTCAGTTCAACCGCACACTGGCCCTGGTGCTGGGTGCCGTGGTTTCCCTGGGGTTGGCGGCGCGCGCCGATTTGCAGCACCGTTACAGCTTCACGAATGACGCGAGCGATTCGGTGGGCGCGGCCAACGGGACGATGCTGGGCGATGCCTACGTCACCGGGGGATCGCTGTATCTGGACGGGACCAGCGGCACGTATGTGGACCTGCCGGCGGGGATCATCAGCAACTACACGGCGGTGACGTTCGAGTTTTGGATCAGCCCGGACGTGCAGCCCGGCAACTGGCCGGAGCTCTACGCGTTTGGCGACCGGGACGCCGGCGGCGCCGGGAGCCACATGCTCATGTTCACGCCCCACTCGGGCAACAACGACTACCGGATGAGTTACGCGGACGCCGATCCGGGCTACAACCACGAGTTCGTCGTGACCCAGCCGGGGGTGCTGGACTCGCTGGGGCCGATCCACGTCGCCTGCGTGTATGATCCGGCGCACGGCTTCATGGGACTTTACACCAACGGCGTGCTCGCCGCGGCGCGATCGGACATGGCCACGGCCACCCAGCCGCTGTCAACGTTCTCGCTCACGAACATCGCGAACGTGCATTCGTGGCTGGGCCAGTCGTTGTATAGCGCCGACGCGGCCTATAACGGAACGATTGACGAGTTCCGGATTTACGACACGGCGCAGAACGCGGTGCAGATTGCGGGCAGCTTTGTGGCGGGGCCGGACACGGTGAGCAGCGATCCGGGCGCGCCCGTGGCCCTGCACCTGAACATCAAGACGCCGATCGTGGTGACCAGCTCGACCACGGCCGGCGTGGTGGCGGACTTCGCGAAGATCAGCGGCGTGAACCTGGCGGGAGTGCCGGGGGTGACGTTTACCTCCAGCAATACGAACGTGGCGACCGTGGACACCAACGGCGTGGTGACGGGACTGGCGCTGGGCAGCGCGGACATCACCGCGAGCTACGGCGGACAGGCGGCGGTGCAGACGGTGAACGTGACCAGCGGGCAGCCGCCCGTGTTGCAGCACCGCTACAGCTTCACCAGTGACGCGAACGACTCGGTGGGCACGGCCAACGGCTTGCTCTACGGGGACGCGGCGATCACGAGCGGACAGGCGGTGCTGGACGGGACGGCGGGCACGTATGTGGACTTCCCCAACGACATGCTGACCAACTACGACTCGCTGACGATGGAAGTGTGGGTGACCGACAACGGCAGCGCCGGTTGGGCGCGCGTGTGGGACTTCGGCGACAGCACCGGGGGCGAGGACCAGCAGGGCGGCGGCACGCGGTATCTGTATCTGTCGCTGCCTTCGGGCAACGGTGACCTGCGCGGGGCCTACAACGCGGGGGCGGGCGAACAATTGCTGATCTCGGGCGCGGCCCTGCCGCCGGTGGGACAGAAAACGCACATCGTGTGGACCAGCGACGCCTCCTTCCATGTGGGCAAGCTCTACGTGAACGGCTTCCTCGTGGGCGTGAACACGAACATGACGATCACCCCGCGCGACATCGGGAGCACGTTCAACGACTGGCTGGGCCGCTCGCAATACAACGACCCGCCGTTCAACGGCGCGTTTGACGAGTTCCGGATTTACGACGGGGCCATCACGCCCATGCAGGTGGCAGTGGACGCCGCGGCCGGGCCGGACCAGATCGTGACCAACACGGGGACACTGTCCTCGGTGCAACTCACGGTGGGAACCAACGCGGTGATCTTTGGCGGACTGCCGGTGCAGGCGACGCTGCTGGGCAATTTTGCCAACCAGGCGAACGTGAACGTGACGACGCTCGACGGAGCGGCGTTCGCGTCGAGCGATTCCACGGTGGCAACGATCAACGCGCAAGGGCTGGTGACGGCGATGGCGCTGGGCACGGTGACGTTGACCGGCTCTTATGGCGGCCAGACCAACACGCTGGCGCTCACGACGGTGCCGCCGCCCGGCTATACCAAGCCGGTGCTGGTGCATCGCTACAGTTTCAGCGACGCCGTGGGCAGCACCACGGCCAAGGATTCGGTGGGCACGGCGGATGGCACGGTCAAAGGTCTGGGCGCCAGCTTCGACGGCGCGGGTCAGTTGAGCCTGCCGGGTGGCACGGCGTCCAGTGCGGATCCCACGGTCATCGCCGGATACGTGGACCTTCCCAACCACATCATCAACGTGCTGACCAACGCAACCTTCGAGGTGTGGACAACGTGGCTTGGCTCAGGCTCGTGGCAGCGCATCTTCGACTTTGGCACCTCTGACCAGGGCGAAGACATCTCCAGCGGCAATGGCAACTACCTGTTCCTGTCGCCGGAAGGGCCGTCGGCGGTGCGCTTCTCGGTGCGCGACCCGGTGACGGGCACGGAACCGGCGCCCTTGACGGCCCCCGCGCTGCTGGCGACCAACGCGGAGGTGTATCTCGCGGTGGTCTATGACAACTACAACAACATGGCCCGGCTTTACAGCAACGCGGTGATGGTGGCCTCGGGCGCGGCCCCCGTGGCGCTGACAAGCATAGACGACGTGAACGTCTGGCTGGGGCGCTCGCAGTGGGGCGACCCGATGTATCAAGGCAAATACAACGAAGTCCGCATCTGGAGCGGGGCGATGCTGCCGGACCAGATCGCGGCCGACTACGCTGCGGGACCGGACTCCTTGACGGCGCTGCCGAAGTTAACCGTGGCGGTGAGCGGTACCAACATCGTGCTGAGCTGGCCGGTGGTGGATGGCTTCGCCCTGCAATCCAGCGCCCAACTGGGCACGGCCGCAAGTTGGACGGTGGTCAATGCCACGCCGGTGGTGGCGAACGGACAGAACACGGTGACGCTGCCGATCGGCGGCGGGACGGCGTTCTACCGGCTGATGAAGTAACATCCGCGGCTGGAAACCGACTTGCTGCGACGACGAAGAACAACATCCAGACACGCATGACAGGAGGGCCGGGGAACGGCTCCGGCCCTCTCTGTCAGCGGCTCCGGAACGGAATATGCGAGCGAACACGAATCCTGATTTTTCCCCGAGCCGGAACACGGCAGTGGTCGCTTGCCCCCGGTGTGGCGGGCGGAGCGGCGCCTTCACCCTGATCGAACTGCTGGTGGTGATCGCCATCATCGCCATCCTCGCGGGCATGCTCCTGCCGGCGCTGGCCAAGGCCAAAACCAGGGCGATCCAGGTCAAGTGCAACAGCAATCTCCACCAATTGGGCATCGCCATCCGCATGTACGCGGACGACAACCGGGACATGTTCCCCGATTGCACGGGTGCCTACTGGCCCTGGGATCTCCCGGTCATGGCCGCGAATGCCTTTGTCAAAAACGGCGGCACCCGCGACATCCTTTACGATCCTGGCTTCTCCAAGCAGGACAATGACACGCTTTGGAGTTACACAACCGGGGTCACGAATGAGGTGGATGACGCCGCGAACGCCAGTGGTTACCGGGTGATCGGTTATGCCGTGGCGTTCAAGGGGGCCGGTCGTGTCAAGTCCACCAACATCACCGAGGGTCTCAATCCGGCGGCGTGGCGAATGCCCAATGGCACGTTCTACGATCCCGGGGTCTCGGCGCGGGTGGTCGCCGCCTGTGGCGTGCTTTCCAACGGCCAGAACCAGGTGGACCGGACGAAAAATAGTTACAAGGGAATCAACGGCGGCTGGTCCGGACACCAGTGTCCGCACATGAATGGGAAAATGCCCACCGGCGGCAACGCGTTGCTGCTCGACGGCCACACGGAATGGCGCCGGTTCCAGAGCATGGTCATCCGCACGGACGGCACCGATCCGGCTTTTTGGTGGTGAGCGGGCGCGTGAATGACCGGAACCGCCACGGAGGTCCGAACTGGGGAGTTCGCCCGCAGCCGTCGAAGTGTTGCCCCCGGAGCCGTTGACATTTATTCTGGTTGGATGGCCAAATGCTTCGCCGGCCCGTTTGCCTGACAATACCTGACTTCAATATGATCACCTGGAAATTTCCCGTTTGCCTGTCGCTGGTGGCGGCCTCGTGCTTGGTGGCGCGAACCGGCGTCGCCGCTGAAACGCCCGCCGCCGCAGCGCAGATCACGCTGGACGCCGCCCAGGTGGGCGCGCCGATCTCGAAATACATTTACGGCCAGTTCATCGAGCATCTTGGCCGCTGCATTTACGGTGGCATCTGGGCGGAAATGCTTCAGGACCGGAAGTTCTTCTACGCGGTGAACGCCAAGGAATCACCGTGGCAGTCCGTGGGCGGTGCCGAGGCCGTGACCATGGCGCGTGAAGCCGCGTTTGTGGGCGATCACACGCCGCAGGTCGCGCTGGCCGGCGAGGGTCAGCCGCGCGGCCTGAAGCAGGACCACCTGGCCTTGCGTCCCGGCAAGGCTTACGTCGGCCGCATCTGGCTGGCCGGCACCCCGGAGGCGGCGCCGGTGGCGATCAGCCTGGTTTGGGGCGCCGACGCCCGGGAGCGGCAGACCGTCACCGTAAAGACGCTCGGTCCGGACTTTGTGAAATTTCCGTTGCGGTTCGTTTGCGGCGGCAAGACCGACGACGGCCGGCTCGAAATCGTTGCCCAGGGCCGCGGCAGTTTCCGCGTGGGCACGGTGTCCCTGATGCCGGCGGACAATATCCACGGGATGCGCGCCGACACGATGGCGTTGCTCAAACAGCTTGGCGCGCCGGTTTACCGCTGGCCCGGCGGCAATTTCGTCAGCGGTTACAACTGGAAGGACGGCATCGGCGATCCCGACCGCCGGCCGCCGCGCAAGAATCCCGCCTGGCAGGGGATCGAGCCGAACGATTTTGGCCTGGACGAATTCATGAGCTACTGCCGCTGGCTGGGCACCGATCCTTACATCACGGTCAACAGCGGCCTTGGCGATGCGCGCAACGCCGTCGAGGAGGTGGAATACGCCAACGGCAGCGCCGCCACGCCGATGGGCGCCTGGCGCGCCCGGAACGGCCATCCGCAGCCTTATGGCGTGAAGTTCTGGAGCATCGGCAACGAGATGTACGGCAACTGGCAGCTCGGCCACATGACGCAGGACAAATACGTCGAGAAACACAACCAGTTCGCCGAGGCCATGCGCGCCGTGGATCCGCACCTCCAGCTCGTGGCCGTCGGCGACGCCGGCAAATGGAGCGAGGTGATGCTCGAACGCTGCGCGGACCACATGGACTTCATCAGCGAGCATTTTTACTGTCAGGAGAAGCCCGATCTGGCCGCGCACGTCGCCCAAATCCCGGACGCCGTGCGCCGCAAAGTCGAGGCGCACCGCGACTACCGCGCGCGGCTGGCGTCGCTCAAGGGCCGGGACATCCGCGTCGCGATGGACGAATGGAACTATTGGTATGGCCCGCAGGTCTTCGGCGAACTGGGCACCCGCTATTTCCTCAAGGACGCCCTGGGCATTGCCGCCGGCCTGAACGAAATGGCGCGCAACAGCGACCTGGTTTTCATGGCAAATTACGCGCAAACGGTGAACGTCATCGGCTGCATCAAGACCAGCAAGACCGCCGCGGCGTTTGAAACCACCGGCCTGGTGCTCGAACTCTATCGGCACCATTTCGGCACGCTGCCGGTTGCGACCACGGCCACGGGCGGGCTCTATGCCGAAGGCGCGTGGAGCGCTGACCACAAATCGCTCACCGTCGCGATTGTGAATCCCAGCCTGCATCCTGTGGACGTGGCCTTGCACGTCAGCGGCACGCAGCTCGCCGGCCGCGGTCAGCGCTGGCAGATTGCCGGCAACGATCCCCAGGCGTTCAACGACCCCGACCAGCCGCCCAACGTTCGTATTGTCAAAGACACCGTGAAGCTCACCGGCGACCAGGTCGAAATTTCCGCGTGCAGCGTAACCTTGCTGCAACTGAAAGTTCGCTGACACGGCGGAGAACCATCTCGGCGACGCCGCGTTGTCGGACGCGGGCCGGACGGGTGGTGGAACGGAAACGGGAATGGTTTTATGAGAAGGATAAGACTGCTTGAAGCGGCCGCCTTCGTGGCGTGCTGCGTCGGCGCCAGCGCGGCACCGGTCGAACCGAAAATGACGCCCCAGGCCGAGCCGTTTGCGCTCGAAGACGTGCGGCTGCTGGACGGCCCGTTCCGCGACGCCATGTTGCGCGACAAGGCGTATTTGCTCAGCCTCGACGCGGACCGGCTGCTGCACAACTTCCGTGTCAACGCCGGCCGGCCTTCGACCGCGAAACCCTACGGCGGCTGGGAGGCGCCGGACTGCGAACTGCGCGGCCACAGCGTCGGCCACTATCTTTCGGCCTGCTCGCTCATGTTCGCCAGCACCGGCGATCCCGCGTTGAAACAGCGCGTGGACTACCTCGTCGCGGAGCTGGCCAAGTGCCAGGCGGCGTCGCCGCAAAAAGGCTTTCATGCCGGTTACCTGTCGGCGTTTCCCGAATCCTTCATTGACCGCGTGGTGCGGCGCCAGCCGGTCTGGGCGCCGTGGTACACGCTGCACAAAATCATGGCCGGCCTGCTGGAGGCCAACCGGCATTGCGGCAACGCCCAGGCGCTCGACGTGCTGAGCAAAATGGCCGGCTGGGTCAAGCTCCGCGTGGACCCGCTCACGCCGGAGCAGATGCAGGCGATGCTCGACACCGAGTTTGGCGGCATGAACGAGGTGCTCGCCAACCTGTATGCGGTCACCGGCAATCCCGACGATCTCCGGCTCGCCCGCGCCTTCGACCACCGGCGGATGTTTGATCCGCTGGCCCGGCGCGAAGACCGCTTGGATGGTTTCCACGCGAACACGCAGATTCCAAAGATGATTGGTGCGGCCTGCGAATACGAGCTGACCGGCGAGCCGCGTTACCGGGAAATTGCGGAGACGTTTTGGGAGCGCGTGGCACTGCACCGTTCCTATGTAATCGGCGGGCACAGCGACGGCGAGTATTTCTTCCCGATCGCCGATTTCGCCCGTCATCTGAGCAGCGACACCTGTGAAACGTGCAACACCTACAACATGCTCAAGCTCACGCGCCATCTCTTCGCGTGGAATCCCGACGCGCGGACGATGGATTTCTACGAGCGCGGCCTCTACAACCACATCCTCGCCTCGCAGGACCCGGAGAAAGGCATGTTCGTCTATCTCATGTCGCTCAAGCCGGGGCACTTCAAAACCTATTCGACGCCGGAGGATTCGTTCTGGTGCTGCGTCGGCACCGGCATGGAAAACCATGCCAAATACGGCGACACAATCTGGTTCCACGACGCGGATTCGCTCTACTTGAACCTGTTCATCGCCTCGGAACTCACCTGGCGCGAACACGGCCTGACTGTGCGGCTGGAGACGAAGTTTCCGCAGGAAGACACGATGCGCGTGACCGTGAAATGTGTGCGGCCGTTGACTGGCGGTCTGAACATCCGCTACCCCGGCTGGGCCGCGGCGCCCATGACCGTGACGGTCAACGGCGAGCCGCAGAAGATTGGTCAAGTGCCCGGCTCCTACGTTTCCCTGCGCCGCGAATGGCACGACGGCGACCGCGTGGACATCCGTGTTCCGATGACGCTGCACACCGAACCCCTGCCGGGCATGGACAACACGGTGGCGCTGCTTTACGGGCCGATCGTGCTCGCCGGCGAACTCGGCACCGCGGACATGCCCAGCCCCTATGCGCGCGGACAAACCGACCTGAATCACGTGCCCACGCCGCCGGTGCCCGTGTTTTTGTGCGACGCGCGGGAGTTTGTCGGGCGGACCCAGCCGGTGCCTGGCAAGCCGCTTACCTTCGAGACGAAAGGGACCGGCCGGCCGCAGGACGTGACGCTGATTCCGTTTTACCAGATGCACCACCAGCGCTACTCGGTTTACTGGCAGCTTTGCTCGGCGGACGAGTTGAAGGCGCGGGCTGCTGAACAAGCGGCGGCAGCGGCCCGGCAGCGCGAACTGGAGGCGCGCACCGTGGACGCGGTCCAGCCCGGCGCGCAGCAATCGGAAACCGATCACCAGTTCCGGGGCGAACACACGCAATCGGGCGAATTGATGGGCCGCCGCTGGCGCCACGCGCCTGACGGCTGGTTCAGCTATGAAGTCAAGATCCCGTCTGATCAGCCGGTCAGCCTGCTCGTCACTTACTGGGGCAGCGACGCGGGCGACCGCACCTTCGACGTGCTCGTGGACGGCGAGAAAGTCGCCACCCAATCGCTCGCACGCCAGCATCCGGACACGTTTTTCGACCAGGCTTACGCCATTCCGGAGAAGCTTACGCAGGGCAGGGACCACGTGACCGTGAAATTTCAGGCCCAGCCGGGCAACACCGCCGGCGGCGTGTTCGGCCTCCGCGTATTGAAACCCGCCAAGACTGATTGATTTCGGCCGGCGGTTCTGGCGGCCAAACCAGATCTCGTTTTCAGGCTTTCGGCGGAGCGGTTCCCGCCGGTAGCAGTGCGTAAAGCGTGCGGTTTTCCGGGGTGAGATACTCGCGGGCGACGCGCCGGAGATCGTCGAGCGTGGCGCGCTTCACGGCGGCGAGGTAGCGTTCCGAGAAATTCAGATCCCTTGCTGCCAGCCAACTGCCGCCCAGGTCCGCGGCCTGGCCTTGCATCGTCTTGCGAATGCCCAGATGGCCGGCGACAAATTGCTTCACCGCCTTGATCAGTTCCGCTGGCGTGAGGGAATTTTCCTTCACTCGTTCCACTTCCGCGAGCATCGCGTCGCGCGCGGCCGTGAACTTGTCCGCGTCCACGACGGCACTGAGGCCGAAAAGGCCGGGGTTGCCGGGGTTGTAGGTCCATGCGTCCGCGGAATGGACCAGCCCCTGGCGTTCGCGGACTTCGCGGTAAAGCCGTGAACTGCGGCCCATCCCAAGCAGCACCGCGAGCACGTCGAGCGGCGGCACGTCCGGATGCCGCAGTTCCGGGATGTGCCAACTGACGTGGCAGTGGCCGAGTTCGGTGGGGGCTTCCTCGATCACCTCGCGGGCGGCGAGTTGTTTCGGCTCGGCGGCCAGTTCGGCGGGCGGCAGCGGGCGCGCCGGCGTGCCGGCAAAGGCCGCTTCGATTTGCGCGATCACGTCGTCCGCGCTGAAGTCCCCGACCGCCACAAAGAACACGTTGTTCGGCGCGTATTTTTCCTGGTAGTAACCGAAAATATCCTCGCGCTGCAGCCGGTTGAAGATGTCCGGGTAGCCGATGATCGTGAAGCGATACGGGCTTTGCGTGTAGGCCGTCTCGAACAGCCGCCGGCTGGCGCGGCGGCCGGGATCGTCGTCACCCATGTCCATTTCGCGGCGGATCACGTCCATCTCCTTGGCCAGTTCCCCGGCCGGGAGCGTCGCGTGCTGCATGACATCAGCCAGAATGTCCACCGCCACGCGCGCGCCGGTGTTCGGCACGTTGATCCAGAACACCGTCCGGTCGAAGGACGTGTAGGCGTTCATGTAACCGCCCGCCTCCTGGACCTCCTGGTCAATGCGGCTGCCGGGGCGCGTGCTGGTGCCTTTGAACAGCATGTGCTCCAGCACGTGGGACAGGCCGGCGCCGAGCCATTGGCCCTCGTGAATGCTGCCGGCCGCGCACCACGCCTGCGCTGATACGACCGGCGCGCTGTGGTCCTCTTGGACGACGATGGTGAGGCCGTTCGGCAGGCGCGTGAGTGTCGTGCCGGCCGGGAGCGTCGGGATGTCGCTGTCGTTCAATTCCGTCATGCAGGGGAAAGGTTGCGCTGAACTGCCAAAAAGCGAAATCCCAAAAGCAGGCCGAGAACAGAATGCCGAACATCGAGTGGCTGAATAATGAAGCTTGCGAACGCCGATTTGCACGCGTATTGACTTTTTCATGACAAACCCCGGCCAACGGTCACCGTGTCCGTCCAAACGCCGAGTATGAGCACCGAGGCCAGCAACTCGATATGGACGCCTTTAATTTCAGGCGGCCTCGCCGGAGCTGTGTTTAGCCTGATCGTGAACTCGGCCATTTCCACGTGGCGGCGCTGGAGGATTAGGTGTTGGCTCAAATGCGAAGAGGATACCGAGTGGCACGCGGACGTGGCGTCCGTAAGAGTGTTCAATGACAGTCCCTATCCGCTCACTGGATGCTGGGCATATATAGCGATTCATGGCGTGGATAACGGCGATATCTATGAGAAAGGTCCCGAATTGTCACACTACCCAAAGGGCACAACACTCAAACTGGATAAAGCTCATGAAGATCGTCTCCATTGGGCAATTGGGAATTTCCCTCCAATGGTTGATATTTGTCCGGGCGAACGCCAAGCTCTCCGGGTATTTCGTCTTGGCTCCCAGCGCGAATGGATTGGCATCTTTACCGAGTGCGCTAAATCCTCCGGATCAAACGAGGTGCTATATAGGGTTTTCCTCAAACCGGACAAGGTGTATAAAGGCTGCCTCAAGATTGTCTCCCGCGACATCGAGGCGAAAGAGTTCCAGATCATAATCGACGTATCAAACCAGGACCATCCGTTGATAATTGAAGCTGCAACGTGAGAGCACAGATGGCTGGTTGTCTGGATCGCCAAGGATGAACTTGACCCGCGCCGCTTTTGGAAGGCCGTGATGGGCGTGAAGTGACACGGGCTGTTCAATCAGGACAGCCGGGTTCACGGATCAAGCAGCGAGCGCACCGGCGCGGCCGGGTGTTCCTGGTGCGCTCGCAGAATTCGGGCGAGGCGTTGCTGGCAAACCCACGCCTCGATTTCCTCCCACGTGAGGCTTCGCGACGCAGAACCGGTCGCCGGCTTGGATACCGAACGCGGTCGGAATGTCCACTGGTCCAGATCCGCCACGCGGTCCAGCGCGCCCAGCCTACGCAGCGATTCAAAGGCCCAGACCGTGTCGCGGCTGTCGCCCCGGATTGACAGGCCGTCGTCCGGCTGCAGCGACTTGAACAAACCGCCGCCGTGGTGGAATCGCAGCAGGCCGCGGATGCACGCCTCGCGGTCCACCCGGTCCACAGCCCCGAAGCTTTCCAGCACCACGAGCGCGTCATACGTGTTCTGAATTGGGTCCGACCCGGCCGTCAGGAACGAGCCGTGGAGCAGTTTGAGAAAGGGCGCCTTCCGGGCGTCGGCAGGCAATTGCCTGAACAAGACTTGATGTTTCAACAGAGCCTCAATGGCTGTGCTCCCGTCCATGGCGTCGAGGCACTCGAATCGTTGCAAACACTGGACCCGTCGCGCGAGTTGCCCGGTCTTCAACGCGGCATAGTCCGCCGTCGTGCCGTCGTGATTGACGACCGGAACTTCCTGCGGCGTGAACCACCGCCGCGCCTCGGGGGCGTCACGGATCGAGCGGCGCAGTTCTTCCCGCGTCAGTCCGCAATCGGCCAGACCCAACCAGCCGTTGGCGCCCGCGCAAAGCAAATCCGGCGCGCCAAGCAGCCGATCCACGCGTTGCACCGCGTTTTCGCCCGCGTTGAATCGGTTTCTGAGCACATGTTCCCGCATGGCTGCCCAAGCGTTGGAAGCGAACAGCGACTTGGCCGGCAGCACTTCCAACAGCGGCAGGCTTCGGCCCAATTCTCGCACGGCGTTGCTGCCCGTGACGCCGCCTTCGCCCAACTGCGCTAGCGTGGCGCGAACCTCCGCCTCGGAGAGTGAAACTGCCTGGCTGTGGTGGCGGACAAACGGCTTCAGCAGTTCGGGATGATGTTCCAACACGATCATGGCCGTAAAGAGGACCACCGGCAGTGCGAGCATGGCCTGCAGCCAGCGGGTGGAGGCGGCGCGGGCGGGCGGCACGACGAAGATTTCTGCGTCAGGCTTCTCGCCCACAGCCCGCTCGGCCGCGGGGATGATCCCGTTGCGAAACTCGCGCCATGCCTGCGTCACGGCTGCGGCCACCTGTGTTTCCAACCGCTCCCGCAGCGCGGCTTCCTCCGCTTTGCGCGTGATCTGAGCGCGTTCGTCGGCCTCGCTGAAGGTGGCGGTCACGTCGCCGTTCCAACGCAGCAGGACGTTGGAACTGTCGCGCGATGAGAACAAGAGAAGGACCGCCTTGCTCGCCGGCAAGGTTGGTTTGAAGAACGTCTGGCGGAGCAGCAAACCCTCCGGACACCAGCGGAAATCGTTGAAAAGATGGCGATCGGTCAGAAATTTACCGAAGCGCTTCAAGTCCGATTTCTCCAGTTGTGCTGCCGGCTTGGCCGTGGCCGCATCCGGCGGCGGGACTTCCAGCATTCCCATCATCGCGCGCAGAAACAGGCTGTTGTCCATTCGCGTCGGCCGCCAGCGCATGATCCACATCAGCCACAGCGAGCCGGCAATGAAGAAGTAGGCGTTGGCGGTCGGTGGCACGAGGCCTGCCGCCGTCAGCACGATCCCACCGGCAAGCATCGCGAACCAAACCAACATGCCGGCCTGAAACCGGTTGCGAATGCCCGTCATGCGCCATTGCAGCGCGAATATTCCCACCATGAAGAGGGCGAGGATCGCGTAGGCCCGACTCTGGCCAAGCTTCGAGATTAACGCGAGGATTGCGAGCACCAAGGGAATGGTCACCAGCGGCACGACCCAAAGTATCCTGCGGGACATGGCCCGTTGCATCTGGGCGCGGAAGCCGGTGGGATCGCGAAAATTACGCTGTTCCGCCTTCGCCGCCAACGCGGTCATCGCCAGGCCTGGCAATGCCCCGACCACCGCGGCGAAGACCGGCAGCAGCCAGGTAAACGGGGCGACCTTGACCATTGTGCCCAGGACCGCCGCACCGCCGGCGGCGGTCGCCGTCTTCGTGGAAGACAATGCCAGCACGGCGGCCATGATTCCCGGAACCAGCGTTTTGCCCGGCCCGAGCTTGCCGAGCGAATCGGCGAGCCGTTCTTCCAGCCGTTCCCGCAACGCCGCGCGTGCCCGATGCAACCGCACGCGCAACGCCGCCTCGGAAATGCCCAACGCCGCCGCCGCTTCCGCGCCACTCCTGCCTTCGAGATAGAACAACACAAGGCATTCGCGGTGCGTGGCTGGCAGTTCCGCCAGCGTCTGGCGCAGCGTTTCCGGAGTGCAGGGAGTGTCGGCTTCGTCGGTGTCCGGTTGCGCGCTCTGCGCCACCGGTTGTTCCAAGGCCCACCGTTCGCGCCGGTTGAGTTCCCGCCGGTGCCGGAGACCGAGATTGATCGCAATGTGGCGCGCGATCGCCGTGATCCAGCCGGCAAACTTGCGGTCGTCCCCCAGCAACCACAGCCGCCGGTAGCCGCGAATGAACGCTTCCTGCGTGGCGTCCTCGGCCAGCGCGGCGTCACCGAGGCGGCTCCACGCCACGGCAAAAACATGGCGCTCGTGGCGCTCGACAAGTTCGCGATACCGCTCCGCGTTGCCGCCGCGCACGGCGGCCACGGCCTCGGCGTCCTTGCCCAAAGTGTCCATTGCTTCGATGTGCATCATTCACCCGCAAGACCACCAAGGCGAGGAATTGTTACAGCCGCGGCCGCGTCATCCACTGCTTGCATCCCGGCTCACGCACCCAAAACCGGAGAACGTCCGGCTCTCTTGCTCCAGGTCCGCCCTCCCTGAATCTGTCCGGCAATGCTCGCGCGCCTTTGTTCGCCTTTGAAAACCTCATAACCGTCGCAGGGATTGTGCTTGCTGGTTCGCGCTGGCTGCGGCTAAATCGCGCCCGGTTTTGCCAGGGCCCACGGAATGCGGACGGACGAACCCCGCCAGGGCCGGAAGGCAGCAACGGTAGTTTGCTCGGCATCTGCCGTGGTCACCCTGGCTTTTTTGATTTTAGGTTGCGGATTGGCAAGGGCGGATTTCTCGCGGGCCTCCGCGTGTTGCAATCCGCCATCGGCAAGCGAATGAGTTATCAAGTCATAGCGCGGAAATACCGTCCGCAGCGGTTCGCCGATGTCGTTGGCCAGGAGCATGTCACCCAGACGCTCGCCAATGCCATCCAGCAACGCCGCATTGCCCATGCCTACCTGTTCTGCGGTCCGCGCGGCACCGGCAAGACCACCGTCGCCCGCATCTTCGCCAAATGCCTCAACTGCACCGGTGGGCCGAAGGTGGACTTCGACGACGCCGATCCGCGCTGCGTGGAAATCACCGAGGGCCGTGCGATTGACGTGATGGAAATTGACGGCGCGAGCAACAATGGCGTCGAGCAGGTGCGCGAACTGCGCGAGACGGTGAAATATGCGCCGGCCTCCGCCCGCTTCAAAATCTACATCATTGACGAAGTTCACATGCTCTCGACGGCGGCGTTCAACGCGCTGCTGAAAACGCTCGAGGAGCCGCCGGAGCACGTGAAGTTCATGTTCGCCACCACCGATCCGGAAAAGGTGCTGCCGACGATTCTCTCGCGCTGCCAGCGGTTTGACCTGCGCCGGATTCCGGCCGCGCTGATCGTCCGGCACCTGGCCCAGATCGCGCAACAGGAAGGCGTGAAGATTGACGAGCCGGCGCTCGACGCCATCGCCCGCGGCGCCGATGGCGGGATGCGCGACGCCGAGTCCACACTGGACCAGTTGATCAGCTTTTGCGGCGACACGATTGGCGAAAGCGACGTGCTTTCGATGTTCGGCCTGGCCGCCCGCAGCGAAGTGCTGGCGCTGGCCGGTGCGATCATCGCCGGCGACGCCGCGACGGCGTTGCGCGAACTGGACGAACTGTCCCGCCACGGCAAGGACCTCGGCCGGTTGCTGGCCGATTTGCTCAACCATTTCCGCAATCTGCTGGTGTTTCAGGTGTCGCGCGGCGACCTGCGCCTGATCGAAGTCTCCGAAGCCGAGGCCGCCGCGCTCCGCGAACAGGCCGCGCGCCTGGGCGCCGACGCCGTCGGCCGCGTCATGGAAACCCTGGCCGACGGTGAAGGCCGGCTGCGGGACGCGACTTCCAAAAAAATCCTGTTCGAGGTCACGCTGATGAAGGCGATCCAGGCGCGGAACGCCGTCAGCGTTGACGTGCTTCTCCAGCGCCTTAACGAACTGCGCGGCGAAGTCGGCGAAACGGCTCCCTCGGCCGGGCCGGCGAGCCGGCCCGCACCGGCTGCCGCTGCGGAACCCGTTCCGGACCGATTGGAGGAGGCGGCTCCGGTCGTCCCGGCCGCGCCGGCGCCGGCGGCCGGCGATCCGGAAGGCCGACTGTCCCGGCTGTGGGCCGACTTGATCGAAGCCGTGGGGCGGGCCAGCCCGTTTACGCGCAGCTACCTGCTCAAGGCGTTTCCGGTTTCCTTCGACAACCGCGTTTTCACGATTGGCTTCGACCCGGAATTCGCCGACCAGATCGTGCTGGTGGACTCGCCGAAGAACCACACGCTGATCCAGACCAAGCTCAAGGAAATGGGCTTAGGCGACGCGCAGGTGAAATTCATCAAGTCGGAGGCGTCACCCGCGCCGAAGGCCGCCGCCGAAGCGGTCCCTGAACCCGCGCTCGTTGCCGCGTCGTCGCGTTCCGTGGCCCCGCCGGCCGCCACTCCTGCGGCCGCCGCGCCTCCACCGCCGAAACTGGAAAAGGCCAGGCCGGAGAAGCTCGATCCGGCCGATTTCAAAAACGATCCGTTGATCCGGCAGGCGATCGAGATTTTTCGCGGCCGGATTGTTGAAGTCCGTGGCTGAGCATCGCTTTCAACTCCCAGCGTTTAACCATTAACCGTCAACTTCCTCTCCCCCTCTCTCATGTCCAGCATTGGCAAATTGATGAAACAGGCCTCGCGCATCCAGCAACAGATGGAGGCCGTCCAACTCGCCCTCGCCAGCCGCACCGTGGAAACCACCAGCGGCGGCGGCGCCGTCAAGATCACCGCCCGGTGCGATGGCACCGTCGCGGCGATCAAAATTGATCCGCAGGCGGTCAATCCGGCGGACGCGCAACTGCTCGAAGACCTGGTGCTGACCGCCGTGAACAGCGCCCTCGCCAAGGCCAAGGAGATCGCGAACGCGGAGATGGGCAAGGTCACCGGCGGGTTGAACATGCCCGGCTTGATCTAGGCGGCGTCCCGGCCAGACTTGTCTTGTGTCCGCATTACCGGCGCCCATTTCCGAGTTGATCGCCGCGCTGGGCCGGTTGCCTGGCATCGGTCCGCGTTCCGCCGAGCGGCTGGCGTTGCACGTTGTCCAGGCGGACGCCACGGAAATACGCCGGCTGGCGGCGGCGCTCGTGGCGGCGCGGGAACGCGTCGCGGCGTGTTCCCGGTGCGGCGCGCTCACGGAGGTCCAGCCCTGCGCCTTGTGCGCGGATGAGCGGCGCGACGCCACGCTGGTGTGCGTGGTCGAGCGGCCGGTGGACGTGTTGCTGCTGGAAAAAACCGGCGTGTTTCGCGGCCGGTATCACGTCCTTGGCGGCAAGCTTTCACCGCTGAACGGCGTCGAGCCGGAAGACCTGCGCATCGCCGAACTGGAAACCCGGCTGGCGACCGAACCCATTGGCGAAGTGATTCTGGCCCTGCCGACGGACGTGGAAGGCGATGCCACCAGCTTTTATCTCGCGAAACGGCTGTCCGCCCGCGGCGTGAAGGTCACGCATCTGGCGCACGGCCTGCCGGCGGGCACCGGTCTCGAATTCGCCGACGATCTCACCCTGGGCCGCGCCCTCGAAGGGCGGCGGTCCTTCACCTGATTCCTGACTGATGACTCCGAAGGCCATTGTTTTCGACCTGGGAAAAGTGTTGCTCGATTTCGACTACGGCATCGCCGTCCGGCGGTTGCTGCCGCGGGTTTCGGCGGGTCTGGCCAAAGTGCAGCAATGGCTGGGCGCGTCGCCGGTGTTGCTCGATTATGAGGCCGGCCGGCTGAGCACGCCGGAATTTTACGGGCGCATCCGGGATGAGCTCGGCTACGCCGGCACGCTGGAGGAGTTTGCCGCGGCCTTCGGCAGCATTTTTACCGAGATTCCGCCGATGGTGGCGCTGCACGCGGCGGTCCGGGTGCGCGGCTTCCGCACCTACATTTTTTCGAACACCAACGAGCTGGCGGTGCGGCACGTCCGCGCGCAGTTTCCGTTTTTCGCGAACTTCGACGGTTACATTTACTCCTTTGAGCAACGCGCGATGAAACCGGCGCCGGCGATCTACGAGGCGCTGGAACGGCTGGCGGGGCTGCGCGACGCGGAATTGTTCTACCTCGACGACCGGCCGGAGAACGTCATCGCCGGGCGGGCGCGGGGCTGGCAGGGCGTGGTGCATGAAACGCCGGAGCGGTCGCGCGCGGCGCTGCGCCAGGCCGGCGTGCTGGATTGAGCGCCGGGCAGGGGGGTGGTTGGCGATTGTGGCCCGCTGGTTTATCTTGGCGCGCAAATGGAAACCGCCCTCGCCACCATCCCGGCCCGCTCGCGCCGGCAGGCGATGGATTGGAGCCTCGTTTTGGCAAGCCAGGGCATCGAGGCGGTGATCGAACACGCGCCCGAATCCGGCGGCTGGATGCTGCTCGTCGAGCCGGCGCAGTTCGAACCGGCGCTGGCGGCGATCCGGCAATACCGCGTCGAAAACCGCGGCTGGCTCTGGCGCTCGCAACTGCCCGCGGGCGGGTTCACGTTTCATTGGGGCGTGCTGCTTTGGTGCTGGTTGCTGATCGTCATTCACTGGCTCGGCGGAGCGTGGGACGGCACCCTGGCGGGCCTCGGCGCGATGAACGACCGCGTGCCAGTGACGCACGAATGGTGGCGGCTGTTCACGGCGGTGACGCTGCACGCGGACGTGGCGCACCTTGCGGCCAACGTGTCCACCGGGCTGGTGGTCCTGGGCATGGCGATGGCGCGCTTCGGTCCTGGCCGGGCGCTGCTGGCCGGGCTGCTCGCCGGCGCGCTGGGCAATCTGGCCGGACTCTTTCTGCACACCGGCCATTACATCGGTTTGGGCGCTTCTGGCATGGTGATGGGCGGACTTGGCCTGCTGACGGCGCAATCGCTGGCGTTGCTGCGCCACGGCCCGCTCGCGTGGCGGCCCGTGCTGACCGGCCTGGCGGGCGGATTGCTGTTGTTCGTCCTCGTCGGAATGAATCCGGCCAGCGATGTGGTGGCGCACGCCGGCGGTTTTGCCGGCGGGCTGCTGGGCGGCACCGTCCTGTCGCTGCTGCCGACGCGCTGGGCGCAAAGCCGGAAATTCGATCAGGTGGCCGGACTGCTCGCGCTGGCGTTGGTGGCCGTGGCCTGGACGCTCGCCGCGCTCCGCAGCCAGGTGACGTGAGTTTTGAACCCGGTTTGGGCGGACGCCATCACCGGTCGAATTCGCCGGTGGACAGCGTGATTGGAAGAGGAAGAATGGTCGGGGCGGTGAGATTTGAACTCACGACCTCTTGTACCAGAAACAAGAAAGTGGCTGTTTTCGGCAGAGGAGGTGTTGCCGCCGGTTGCCGCGTTTGTGTCATTCATTGCAAGTAGATGCTACACGAAAGCCTCGTATTTGCAAGGATTTTATTGCATCTGGCGGCAGTAAGACATGCAAAATTGCGTGCGAATCTGTGCGGCAACCTAAATGTGTGCGGAATCTGTGCGGTGACATTCCGGGGAGGAAATCTGTGCGGTTTCTGTGCGGCAGAATCCGACCAGGAGGAAGGAAGTTCACGGCCGCTGTCCAAGGGGGGCGGGGGGACTCGCCCCGCGGTGACACCGAAGCGAGCGATGGAAACGGAACGGGGAAGTTTTAAGCCAAAGGGCCGCCGCAACTGCCGGATTGCACTCGCGGCGCCCGCACGATAGCATCCGCCCGTTATGCGCCCCTATGCCTTCCCTTCGGACAGCGGCGATGAGGCTGAATCGTATCGTGAAGCTGCTCAGCGAGGCGATGCCGAAGGGGCGAAGCTCAAGGAAATGTCCGATACCATCCAGCGGATGCAGCGGGAATACAACAATCTGCTGGCCGCCGACAAGGCGAAGCAGGACAAGCTGGACGCGTTGCAGAAGCAATATGACGACCTGGCCACCGCGGACAAACTGAACCGGGACAAGCTGGAGGCGTATCGCGTCGTTGACCAGGCCGCCGCCGAACTCGCCAGGGAAGGCTGGACCGAGAAGGAAACCAAGCTGCGCGAACGGGTGGCGGCGAGCATGGCGCCGGAGGTGGCCCGCCGCCGGGCGGATTTACAACGACGGCTAAGCCAGATGGACGCGGAACGCGAAGACTTGCCGGAGGTGAGCGGCATCTCCGAGCCGGTGAAGCAGGCGCAGGAGGCGAACGCCGAAAGGGCGCGGGAGCGATTGCGCGAGCGGTTTGGCTCTGAAATGGCGGTCCCGCCGGGTGCCTTGAAATTGTCTCATCAGCAGCCAATCGAGGGTTCAGCAGAAGCTGGTACTCAGGCCGACAAACGTGAGATTAACCGGCAAACCGCGGAGCAAGGCGTCGCCCAAGACCACAGCGAAGCCGTGGAGTCGTTTCGCGAAGCAGCCGAGCAAGGCAATGCCGATGCGCAATTCAAGCTCGCTGTTATGTACGACAAAGGCCAAGGCGTCGCCCAAGATTGCACTGAAGCAGCGAATTGGTTTCGGAAAGCCGCAGAGCAGGGAAACGCGGATGCCCAGTTCAACCTTGGCTTGATGTACAAAGCGGGCCAAGGCGTTAGGCAGAGTCACCACCAAGCGATAAAGTGGTTGCGGCGCGCAGCCGAAACCCGCCAGAGCAAGCGGTAGCACCGGCCATCGCCCCAGCGTGCGGCGTTGGCCGTTGCAGGGCTGCGGGGGCCACCGCCTGCGCGTTCATGCTCGAAGAACGGCGCCTGCGGGTAGGCACGTAGTCATTGTCAGGCTCGCCGGCCAGCGCCAACGCGACCACCACCGCCAGTGCGAGCCAGATGCCGGCCCGCTGCAACACTGACTTCATGTCTTCCGGTTTACTCATGCGTCTCCTTGTCTTCGTGGTTTGATTCAATCTCCAATAGTTCGGTGACGAGCTGGCCTGGCTTCATTCTGCGCGTCGCAGCGAGCGTGCGGAGTTTGTCGGCGGCGACCGCGGAGAGCAGCAGCCGAACCGAGCGCAAACCGCGCGTGGCGAGCCTGGCCAGATACCTTTTCCGCGCGCGCTGACGGCGCTGGGGCAGCGGCACGGGCGAGCGGGGACGCCCCAGCACGCCACTGGGGTTGCGTCTCTTTTTCAAATACCACCAGGGTTGCTCAGGCATGGCGTTGTTTTCAATGCGGCAGGTCAAAAGGGTGCGGTGGAATACCCGCGCGAAAAAACTCCGGCGGAATGGTTCGGACGGCGGAGCGTCATGCCGCAAAAGCGGGTGCGGTATCGCCCGCCATGTGCAACCAGAGTTGGTGGGTCAAGTCCAAGTCCCGGCGCAGGTATGCCAGAGCGGCGAGGCGGTCAGTGAGCCAGAGCCTGCCAAAATCCGCGCCGGTGGCTGTTTTTCCCGGCAGGCCGCAGAGGCGGGCCAACCTGTCGAGGCTGATGGTCTCGGTGCGGTCGCCGGCTTGCCAGAGCGTGAACAGGTCGCCGTGGGTGCGGCGGGGCCAGCGGCCATCCGCGGGGAACCACGACGGCAGGGGCACGCCCAAGGCGTAACTGCGCCGGGCCAGCATGGGCCAGTCAAACCGGGTGCCGTTGAAGGTGACGAAGAGTTCGTCCGCTTCCCGTGTCTCCAATGCCTGCCAGGTGTTACGGAGAAGCTCTACCTCGTCGTCGTCGTGAATGAATTGCGCTTCCGCACCGGTGCGCAGAATGCCCACGCAGAGGATGCGGGCGGTTTCCGCGGAGAGGGCGGCGGCTTCGAGTTGCTTGGTGCGACGTTCTTCAACGTAGGCGTGAATCTTCGCCTGGTCGCGGTAATTGGCTGGTGGTTCAACGGCGGGGAGAAAACTGGCGGCATCAGGGCGGCCGGCGGTTTCTAGGTCAATTACGAATGGTTTCATGGCGCTGCTGGTTGAGGATTGCTGGGGGTCCGACTCCGCTCCCGTGCGTTTGGTTTGCGCGTTTGAGACTTGCGGCCGGCGCTGGCACGGAGCCGGTGAAGGTTCATGGATCAAAACGGCACGTCGTCACTTTCGGCGGGCGGTTCATCCGCGATTTTGGGGCCGCGTGTCGGGGCCGGTGCGGTCGGGGCCGTTTGCGGCTTCGGCGCCCGGATGCGGACGGCATCCACCAGCTTTGATTGAAACTGGACCTTGGCGGAGAAGATCACCAGCGGCTTGCCGGTCCAGTGGTCGGTGTCCTCGCCGTAGAGTTCAGCGATGGTCGTGGAGTTGGTGCGGTTCAGGACCATTGGTTTGAGGTTGCCCAGGAAATTGAGAATGGGCTTGTCCTCGCCCTCGCTCACTTCTTCAACAGTCACGTTTTTGATCGTGGCGAGCACGGGCCGGGTTACATCCGCGGCTTTGAGCCAGCGGGACGGGTAGAGTTCGTCAATCTTCATGTCGGAGTTTTCCTTTCGGTTCTGTTCGGTTTGTGTTGGTGCGACCACCACAGGCTCCACCTCACACGAGGCGGACAGCGGCGGCAAATTGGTTTGCGGTGGCAGATGGTCACGGATGAGGTCGAGCAGATCGTCGAGCTTCATCACGGCGAGCCAGGGGCCGAAGCGGCGTTTCCAGGCGATGATCCACGGCTTGCCGCCACAATCGCCTTCCGCTTGGGCGAGCCAGTCGCGAAAGCGGAGTTGTTCGACGAACTTGGATTCCCAATGCCAGCGATTGAGGGCGGGGCAAACCACGTCCGGCGAATTACAGCCGCCCTTGAATTGCTGGCCCCGCCGGGCGGGGAAGCCGGCGTCGGTCAGGACGGAAGCCAGCATCCTTTCGCCGCGCGAGCCTTTACGTTTGCTATTCATCGCCGTGTCTCCTTGCGATGGCGGCCAAGCTGGGATTCGAGCCGGATGCGGGCCTGCTGACAGGCCGGGTGTGAAATACTGCGGACGCCGATCAGCAGCGATTCGAGCAGGCAGCGGTCGCCGCCGTCAAACTCGCCGGCCAGAATTTGCCGGGCGACGTGGAGCCAGGGCGCACAATCGGGGGCGAGCCGCATGGCTTCGGCTTCGAGAAGGGCGAGCAAGTCGGGCTTGTGGGCACGGACGGCGGCCAACAGGTCAGGAGTCACGAACCGGGCCGGCTTGATGGACAGGTGATCACCGTTGCGCCGGACGGTCAATCCAGCAGCCCGGCAGCGGTTCAGGATGGTGAGGGCGTCAGACATGGAGTTCCTCCGGTTCAGGTTCGTCGGCCACAATGAGGTTGCCGTCGGCATCCACGGGCGGCAGGTCGTCGGGCGGCTCCACCACGGGTGAACCGTCGAGCCACGTCGGCACCGGCGGCTTGTCGGTGGGATTCGCTGACGAGAAAAACGAGTTAAACGAGATAATCCCCCCGAAGCTGGCGCTTTGCTCGTTTTTCTCGTTTAACTCGTAAGGGGTAGCCTGCCAAATGACCGGTGGTCGCCCCCCTTTGCCGGTGGGTGGCTGGTCGAACCGGCGCGCGAGGTTGAGCCGTTCCAAGAGGCCCAACGATTCAGCCAGATTGCGCCCACTGATGTTCCGGTTGAACAGGTCGAGGATTGCACCTTGCCGCAGGCCGTCCGTTCCAGCGGCCCGCAGTGCATCAAGTATCCGGTCGGCCACGCGGTCGCCGAGTGATTCACCAAAAATGAAGGCCGCGGAACGCTGGCAGAAATCCCACACGGCCAGCGCGGATTGAATGTGCGGTACGTCAACGTTGCGGCACAGGTCGAGTGCGGCATACGCGACGGCCAAACGCATGACGTAAGCCTCTGCACGGTTGGTAATCGCGCCCAGGAGTCCGGGTCGGTCGGCGGTCAGCACCGGGTATAGTTCACGCCAAAAATGCCGGGCGGCAGGCGTGCGTTCAAACAGCGTGGCGGTGCGGACGTGATCAAGGGCGCGGCGCAAATTGAATACTAGTCCGCCGACGTCTGCCGATGCCAGGGCACCGCCTTCCGGCAGCAGCTTGGAGCGGCGCACGGCCAGCCACAGAAAACGATTGCCGAAGCCGTTCAAGCCGTCCGTCTCGGACAACAACCGGGTGAGTTCCGGTCTGGTGATATGGCCGGCCACGGTGACGTGCGCCCCGGTGGCGCGGGCCGGGGAATTCTTGGTGAGCGTGGCCAGGTTCCCATGATCCCATGCGCGGCGGAGCAAATCGGAAATGGTGTTGCCCTCCCGGCCGGCGACTTTTAGGACCGACGAGAATTCTTCCTCCATTGCCAGCAGCCGTTTATCGGGAACGCCCTTGTCATCGGTGGTGGTGGTGCCGTCGCGGGTGCGGGTGATGGGATCACGCACACGCCAGATCAAGCCCTCGCCACTGGACAAGCCAGACGTGGTGCAGTTGGCGCACCAAAGCGGGTCAGCTTTTTCGAGCACGAAGCGCAAGCTCGACCACGCCGAACCCTTGCGGCCTTTGGCGGTCTCGCCCACCAGCACGGGCCAGAGGCGCAGCGGGTGCGGCCGGGCTTCCGCCAGGAAATGGGCGGACGCGCCGGCCGTGTTGCCGAACGCTGCCAGAAACAGAATCAGCACGGCGGCGGGGTCCGCCTCGGTGTGGGGATCAATCGCGCGGCCAACATCACCAGCCAGGCCACGGAAGGCGTCAGGGTTCATCGGGGCGGGCCACTGGACGGCTGGGGGCAGTTCCAGCGGCGTCAAATCTTCGGTGACGCCCAAATACTCGCGGGCAACGGCGTTGATTTTCAGCCGCGGGCCGGACGGGCGCCAGCCGTGCTGCTCGGCCAGATGAAAGAGCGTGCCGAGCTTGATGGCGCCGGCCGGCTTGAAGCTCACCCACTGAGAGCGATTTTCGCGCTCGTCGTAGGACGCCTCAGCCGTGCGGCTCCACGCGTCGAACAGCGGCCAGCCGGATTCGCCGAAATGCGCCTTAATGGCGAAGCCCACGTCACGCCAGGTGTCCCGTGAGGAGGCCGGAATGAAATTGAGCGCGGCGCGAACGCGCGGTTCGTCGCCGGCGTTTCCAGACGCAGAATCGGCGGCCGACTCGTCTGGACGCGGCGACGGAAGTTGGTTTGCCGCCAGCAATTCGCGCAGCCAGGCGGGCAACGGCGCGGCGGGAATGTCCACAATCCATGCGTAGCAGCCGGCGTCGGTGACGCTGGGCGGCAGGATGACGTAACCGCCATCACCGCGAACGTCGAGCGCGGGCAGTGGGTAATCCGTGCGCGTAAGCACTTTCTGGCCAGGATGTTTGAAAAAAAATGCCGTCCGCCGCGCGGCGTGCGGGCCGCGCGCGTGGCGGGTAGCGTGTCAGCGTGTTCTGCCAACAGTTGCATCAGCGCAGACTCGCCGTCCTTGCGCTTGACGGCGTCCATGTCCACGTCCAGCACCACGACGCCGCTGCCAGCGCCCGTCGGCATTCCAATCAGCGCAGCGGGCCAGCGAGTCCACAAGGCGGTGATTGACACGGGGTCGGTGGTGGCGTCCTTGAAACCGTGCGGCGTGGCCGGGCGCTTATCTGGACGGCACGGAAACACAGGCAGGCCGCGTTTGGCGTAGGCAAGAGCAGCGGTCAATGAGCAGATCGGGTTCATGGCATTGAGAGACGAATTTAGAGGGCGGCGACCAATTTCCGCAGCCGGCGCGCCAACCGGAGGAGTTCGGCCGCGGGGGGCGGCGTCGAAGCAGTCGCCGAGGAAGTCGTGTTCCGGCGGCACGGCGAGCTTGATTTCGGCGCAGCGCGTGGCGTCGTGAAGCGTGTCGCAAACGGCCCGGAGTTTTTCAAGGTCGGGTTGGTTCATAGGTTGCCTCCCCGCTGGAACCGCAAAAGCGCCTTCTCCACGGCCTCAGCGCTAAAGAGGAGTCGTCGTCCGTTCGGGAGACGAATCGAGGGGATGACGCCCAGCCTGATTAACTCACGTGTCGTGCGCTCACCGAGTGGCACGAAATCGAGGAGTCCTTTGAAGTCCAGGAAACCCGGAGGTAGATGTTTCGCCAAGCGGATGTCAGCCGCCGAAGCGGCATCCGCAGGCACTGCGCTGGTTGAGGTTACTTTCATGTGATTGTTTCAGCCGGACCATGCCGGCCGCTGCTTCGGATGCCCCTTTAATTCACCTTCCTTGCCATCTCAACGTCGGCTTTCTCACTTTCGAGTACTTTCGCGCACTTTCAGACACTTTTACCCCCGATCAGCCCAAGCAAAACGGCGGAAGCGCGTGGCTGTCGCGGCGCGTGCGCTGCCCGAACTGAGGTAGGTGTTTGGCGAGGCCGGCAAAGTCCGTGAACGGGCTTTCCGGTGCCAGTCCCCCACCTTGCGGTGAGGTTGCGTTTTCCTTGGCCGCCGCTGCGGCGACTTGCGAACAGATGTTAGTCTTTTGCACCTGGTGACAAGATCAGCCAAGGAGCATGGCGCTCCTATAGCGGTTGGATTTGGCGGAGCAGACTTGTGGCCAATCGCCAATGAAAAGGGCCGGAAGCAAGGGCTTCCGGCCGGCAAATTACAATTTCAATCGCTGGCAGCGTTTGGGAGCTTTTACTTCCTGCTTTTGCGCTGCTTAAGCCAGGCGGGTGTTCTCTGAATCCAATTTCTCAACGTGTTGTCGTGGACATTCTCTTCATCGAGGAGGGCTTTAACAGAAGGGTCAACGTGATGCTTATCCCACCAATCGCGCCCGGCGTTGATGGCCTTTTTGATGGCACCGTAAGCTCGCCCCGCCGCCTTTTCCTTATCTCGAACCGCCCGCATGTGCTGAATCATTTCCAGAGCGTCCCCGGCGTATTCCCGAAGCTTGAACGTTTTGGCTCCGCCTTTTTGCCGAGCTTTTGCTTCCTTGCGCAGTTGAGTCGGGGATTTAGTCGTTTGTGAATCGCTGGGCAGGACGGCTTCCTGCCCAATGCCGTCCAGGAAGATGGCGGGTTGGCGCGGCACGTCGAACATCAGGACATGGGTGAGTTTTCCAACCGTGGGGCAGGCTTCTTGAAAATCAGTCCGGCGGTTTGATCCCAGCATCATCGCCAGACCGGCCGCGTCGCCTTCCAGCAAGTGGTGGATTCCATGACGAACAAAGGCTTTCTGCCGGGTGTCCGGCCGACGGGCGAAATTCTCCAAGGACTCGGCAAGAATCCGTTTACGAAATTTCCGAAAAGCGGCTTCGGCGTGTGGTCGTTTGCCGGTGCGATTGTGTGTGTCGGGATGGTCCCGCCGGTAAGCTGCCAGTGTCGTTGTGCGCGTGAAGTAGCCCCGCCGCTGGGTGAACAGTTCCTTGACCGTCTCAGGAAACTGCCAGGTGAGGTCCGGCGTGTCATGGATCACGGTTCCGATTTCAGCCGGCAACTGCGGCGGGTGACTTTTGACCTCGTTACCGTATTCGTCGCAAACCGGGAACAACCAGTAGATGGTGTCTGGCGTTTTGATGCCCCAGCTATCGCCGTCCACCCACTCGCAATTCGGGCAGTCCTGGCCGCAGATTCGCACGGTGCGCATAGGTCAGGGGATTTTCAGTTCCACGTGCCTGGCGGCGGCGGGAAGCGGCATTCCTGGGGACGGGCGGGCCGTGATGCGCCGTTGGGTGAGCTTGGTTTTCATGTGCCTGCCAGCTTCACGCCTTCACCAGTGCATTTACGCAAAAGCTGTTCAGGCTTTCCCCGGCAGCAAGGGCTTTGGCGGCCAGCCGGCGGTGCATGGCCGGTTCAACCCGCAGCACAAATTTGCCGCTGAATTTCCTGGCGGCCAGCGGTTCCGGCAGTTCGCGCCCGTCCGAGTCCAGCGTCTTCACCCATTCCTCGACGATCCGGCACAGTTCGGCATAGACCTTGGCCTCGTCCTGGCCGTGGCAGCACTGGCCAACGAGCGGCGGCGCGCTGCCCACAAAGCAGCCGTCCTCGTCGCTCCACTCCACAATTTTCATGTAGCGGCCGGCTTTGGCCTTCGCTTCACTGGTTTTCATTGTTGTGACTCCTCAATTTTGCGCCGTACCTGGTGTTCCTGATACGGCAAGGCATCGTCGCCCAGGTTGCCGCTGATGGTCACCCGCTGCCCGTTCGGGTGAAGATAATTCCGATGGCTGCCCTTACCGCCCCGGTTTACGAACCCGGCCTTTTCCAGGTCGGCAATCAGTTGGCGCAGTTTGCGCGGCATTTCAATATCAGCCTAGTATCGCAGCCGCCGATGTCAACCCGTCTTTGCCGGTCACTGCGCGGCGTTGCTGGCAGGCAACGGAATGACGTTGGCGGCCGATTCCGGCGGCAGGACGGCGAACCATTTCTCCGCCTCCGCCCGCGTGGCGAGGCCCTTGTAATGGGCGTGAATCATGGCGGGCGAGTTGCCGGCGAGGGCGGCGGTCAGGTTCTCGTTCGCATGAAGGGCAAAGTGGTAGGTGCAAAAGGCGTGGCAAAGGCCGTTGCGGCGAGACGGAATACCCAGCATCTCGCGCAAGACGCCGAAATCCGAGTGGAACTTCTCCAAACCGTTGATCCAGATCGGGCCGGTGCAATCGTGATACGGTTCAAGCCACGCGGCAAGGGCGGGGCATACGGCCACCAGCCTTCGGGCGCGTGTCTTGCTCTTGGTGCGAGAAACCTCTACATGGCCTTCTACGCGGAACACGTCTTCCCAGGTCAAGCGCGCCGCTTCCTGCAACCGCAGCCCAGCCAGTCCGCACAAGGCCATCAGCGGAAGCAGGTGATGGTATTCCGCTTGTTCGCTGCCGGCTCGCAAGAGGCTGGACAGTTCGGCAGGGGTGTAGAATTCGATGGCCTCCGGTTCGGATTCCTCGTGAATCATGCCATCGGCCTCCAGCAACCGTTGGCTGGCAGGGAGGTAATCCTGACGCACGCACCATTTCAGAAACATCGCCACAACCGAGCGGCGGCCGTTACGGGTTCTGGCCGTCACGTTGCTGTGGCTGCCGATGTAGGCGTTGAGCAGTTCCTTGGTCAGGTCGCAAACGGCTTGCGCCCGGAAGGTGTTGGCAAATTCGCGGAGCCACATGGCCACGATGTAGGCGTAACCAACGGAGAGTTGCGGGCGCTTTCCGTTCTCGGCTTTGGTCTTGTGCGCCCGGCTGTTGATGAACTCTTCCACCGCCTGCCCCAAGTCCATGCGCTTGACGGTTGCTGCCGTCGAAAGGAAGCCGTCCACGGCTGCGTTCAGGGCGTGTCCTTTGAGCTTCTCAACGGCTTCGGCGTATTGGCTGGCCGCCGCCAGCAGGGAGACGCGGCGCCCGGTGGCCCGATACAGTCCCTCCAAGCGTTGCAGGGCGGCCAATGCATCATTTGCCTGCCCGGTGGTCAAGGCGGCGGCTTGCGAGCCGGCGGCAATATCCCTGACGAGCTTTTCGGCGGCTTCTTTGGCGGCGGAATAGGTCGGATAGCTCGCCATGTGCCGCTTGCCATGCACGTAGGCCGCCACGCGGTAGAAGGGGTAACTTTTGCTTTTGCGGTAGATTGTCGCCTCGGCTTTTCGATACTTTATCACCTTGGGGAATTTCACGCTGCGCTCCTCGGATTCAGGCGAATTTTGTGCACCAACTGTGCGGGAAGGGAATGGCGGCTCGCTTTGGGCATGGGGCAAACATGCGATTTCTCCAATGTTTTCAAGGGTTTGAAGATGGTCGGGGCGGTGAGATTTGAACTCACGACCTCTTGTACCCGAAACAAGCGCGCTAGCCAGGCTACGCTACGCCCCGAACCAAAGCGGCGGACAGCATGCCGCCGCCGCGTGGTGAATGCAACGACGATTTTATGCGCGAAGTGAATTTGCAGCCAGTGCGCCGCCGTCCGATGGCGGGCCGGCTTCCGGCAGGACGACACATGCGGGTTGATCAGTGAGGTGAAACCACGCCTGCCCCGGCGCAGGCCAGGGTCAGCCGTTTTCCCGCCGCGCTAATGTCGTTGCAATGCCATTCGAGTAAGGCATCTTAGCCGGCATCGAACCTTATGCCACGCAGTTCAACGGACTGAAATGAAACGAATCTCTCACCACCTTGCTCATGCCGTCTTGGCGCTGACAATCACGACGGGATCCATTGCGCTTGCCCAAACTCCGCTGCGGAACGTGCTCAAGGCCTTGCCCTTCAAAATTGCCTACGAGTCCTACGTGGACAATAACTGGGAGATTTTCGTGATGAACGCCGATGGCTCCAACCCGGTGAACCTTACGCACTCCCCGGACGCGAACGAGCACTACCCTCAGGTCTCGCCGGACGGGACCAGGATCGCCTTCGTGGACGACCGTGGCGAGGGCCGGGATGCCGTTCGCAGTCTGTGGGTCATGGACGTCAACGGGAAACACCGGAAGAAACTTGCCGATTACGCGCGCCAGCCGTTTTGGAGCCCGGATGGAAAAGTGGTTGGCTTCCTGCCGCAGGAGTATCCCAAGTTCAACGTGATTGATTTCTTCACGAAGGGCATGGACTTCGACAACCTCGCCACCGGCGCGATCACGCCGCACGTCAACAGCACCAATCTCTGGCATCTCTACAATCCCAACTTCTCGCCGAACGGCAAATGGATCGTGTCCACCGTCCACGCCGGCATGGGGGTGGACCACGGGATTCTGCTGATCGAGGCGCACGGCGACCGGATTCTCAACTTGAACATCCCCGGCTGCCGGCCCTGTCTCAGCCCGGATGGAAAACAGGTCGCTTGGGGCGCCGGCGATCATGAAATCGCGGTCGCGCCGATTGACACGACGGCGGAGACGCCGGTGGTCGGCCCGTGGCGGCTGCACATTCTGGACGCGACCAACAAGATTTATCACGTGGATTGGTCGCCAGACAGCCGGTTCCTTTGCTTCAGCCGTGGACCGGACGGCGAGGGCGATTTGACCAAGCCCGGCACGTTTCAGGCCGCGTGCGAGATCGTCGGCGTTTATGCGAAAGGCTGGAATCTTTGCGCGGTTTCCGCCGAACGCCAGGGCACGATTGATTTGAACGCCGCCACCGATGCGGACTTCGCCATGCTGACGACCAACGGTTGCAGCAACAAGGAGCCGGCCTGGTTCCGGCCGCGCGGCCGGCCGCGCAAATAGATCCCGCCGCGTCAATCCGATCATCCCCGGGTGAAAGTTGTTATATGAGACCAATGCTTCGTCTCCTCGTCCTGGCGCTCACAGGCGCGCTTTTGACTTCCTGCAGCAAATCCACCACGGAGGCAACGGGCGGAAGTGTGCCCGCCGCCGGCAGCCCCGCTGAGGTCGTCACCAAATCCGGCGTGCGCATGGTCGCACTGCCGGGCGGGGAATTCATGATGGGCAGCGATCAGGGCAATGCCGACGAAGCGCCTGTTCACAAGGTGCGCGTTACTGCCTTCCTCATGGACAAGTTCGAGGTGACGCATGAAATGTTTGTGAAGGTGCAATTGCCCGACCCGTCGCACTGGCAGGACAGCCCGAAAAAGCCGGTCGAACGGGTCCGCTGGCTCGACGCCAAGCGCTATTGCAACGAGCGCTCGCTGCTGGAGGGATTGAAGCCCTGTTACAACGAGAAAACGACGGACTGGGATTGCGATTACGCGGCGGACGGCTACCGCCTGCCCACCGAGGCCGAGTGGGAATACGCCTGCCGCGCCGGCACCGAGGGGCCTTACGACTTTGCCTCGGCGGACAAACTGAGGCAATACGCCTGGTTCGCCGACAACGCGGATCAGCGAACCCATCCGGTGGGCGAGAAGAAACCGAACGGCTGGGGCATCTGCGACATGTATGGCAACGTCTCCGAATGGTGCGAGGACGTGTACAGCCCGACGTATTACAAGGAGAGTCCGGCGGTGGATCCGCACGGTCCGCCGAGTCCCGGTCGCGACGTCAAGCGCGTGATGCGCGGCGGCAACTGGAAAGCCAGCGCGGACATGTGTCGCGCCTCATTTCGACAAGGCCAGCGCACCGGCGACACGGATGCCTGCTTCTACACAGATTATTGCGGATTCCGCTGTGTCAGGCGGGCGACTCCGGAAGAGTTGAAACAACTTCTAAGCCAGCCGAAGTGAAAGCTTGTCCGCACCGCGATCCGTAGTTAAACGTGAACCGCTGATATGCTGTTCCACACCTGGCCGTTCCTGATCTTTCTGCTGATCGTGCTGCCCGGCGTGTTCGCCTTGCGCCGGACGCGTTTTTGGCTGCCTTGGCTGACGGTGGCCTCGTATTTCTTCTACGGCTGGTGGAACCCTTACTACCTTTTCCTCGTCGCCTATTCCACCGTCCTGGATTTCTGCCTGGTGGTGCTGATGGAGCGCTGCCCGCGTGACGGCGCCAAGGTGGACGTCTTCGCCCGGTTGACGCGCCTGCATTTTGACGACCCGGTGCTGCGCAACGCCTTCGTCGTGGCAACGCTGGGCACGGTCGCCTGCCTGACGCTCGCGCTTCTCGGCCCACGAACGCTGCGGCCCACGATGCTGGTGTTTGGCGCCATCGTTTTGCTGATGGCGTTCGGCGCGCTGTTCCGCAGTCGCCGCACCTGGCTGTTCATCAGCATCGCCAACAACCTCGCGCTGCTGCTGTTCTTCAAATACGCCCGCTTTGCGATCGAGAACCTCAATGACCTGCTGGCGTGGGTTCACCTGGCCGTCAAGCTGCCGGACCCTTCCACGTTGATGCCTTTCGGCATGAGCTACGTGCTGCCGGTCGGCATCTCATTTTTCACCTTCCAGTCGTTGAGCTACACGATTGATTTCTACCTCGGCAACGTGGAACGCGAGCGCAACTTCCTTCGCTTCGCCACCTTCGTTTGCTTCTTCCCGCAACTCATGGCCGGCCCGATCGAACGGGCAAAGCACCTGCTGCCGCAATTCCGTCAGTTCCCGGAACCACGACTCGAAAACTTCACCGACGGAATGTCGCTCTTTCTCGTCGGCCTGTTCAAGAAACTGGCGGTGGCCAACTATCTTTCGTTCTACGTGGAGCGCGTCTATGACAATCCGGGCGCCTTCGGGGCGCCGGCGCTGATGCTGGCGACGTTTGCGTTCGCCTGGCAGATTTACTGCGACTTCAGCGGCTACACGGACATGGCCCGCGGCGTGGCCAGGCTCATGGGATTCAACCTGATTTTGAACTTCAACAATCCCTACCTCGCGACCGGTTTGGGCGACTTCTGGTCGCGCTGGCACATCAGTCTGTCAACGTGGTTCCGGGATTACGTCTATATCCCGCTTGGCGGAAACCGCGACGGTGCTTTCAACACCTACCGGAACCTGTTCATCACCTTCCTGGTGTCCGGCATCTGGCACGGCGCCGCTTGGACCTTCGCGATCTGGGGCGCGTTGCATGGCTTGGGGGTGATGCTGACGCGCGCCCTGGAGCGCTCCGTCGTTTACCGGGAACGCGTGCCGCGCCTGTTCAAGCAATCGTGGGTGTTTCTCTACGTGTGCTTCGCCTGGATTTTCTTCCGCGCGGAGTCGCTCGGCGACGCCTGGCTGATCGTGCGCCGCATCTTCACGGCGGCCGGGCAGGATCCGCAAATTCCGCTACTGATGCTCGCGTTGGCCGCCGGAATCTGGCTTTATCAATTCCTCTACGAATCCCGGTTCCGCGTCGCGCTGCAACACGGCTTCGTGCGCGTGGGTCTGGCGGTGGGCATGGTCATTTACCTCTGCCTCTGCTCTTCGGGTGGTGGCGCGTTCATCTACTTCCAATTCTGAAATGGACGCGCAATCCACAGGCACCACCACCGCCATCCGGGCAGGGACAAAGACCGGCCCGGCCGTGGTGCCCTTCGGCGCAAACGCGGTTCGGCTCTCGGCGCGCCAATGGCTGATTGCCGGCGTCATTTTGTGGGCGGTTGCCGCCGCCACTCCCTGGTTTTGGAAGAAGGTTGAGCGTTTCGACATCACGCCCGATTACCGGCTGCCCTACGCGCTCAGCAAGGATTACTGGCTTTACCAGCGCCGGCTTGAACGCATCGCCGATCCTTCCGCCGTCGTCGTGCTGGGCGACTCCGTGGTCTGGGGTGAGTATGTGCTGCCCGACGGAACGCTCTCCCATTTCCTGGATCGCGAAACCGGCCGGCCGGGCCGGTTCGTCAACGGCGGCGTGAACGGCCTTTTCCCCTTGGCGCTCGAAGGTCTGGTGGACTACTTCGGCGGGCCGCTCCGGCACCGGAAAATCGTTCTGCAATGCAACCTGCTTTGGTTGACCAGCCCGAAGGCCGATCTCAGCACGACGAAGGAGGAACCTTTCAATCATTCGCGTCTGGTGCCGCAATTCTTCCCGAAAATTCCGTGCTACCGCGCCGATGCCAACGAGCGGCTGAGCGCCGTCGTGGAACGCGAGATGCAGTTCGTCGCCTGGGTGAACCATCTGCAATGCGACTACTACGACCAGCACAGCATCCTGAGCTGGACGCTTGCCGACGACGGCCGCGATCCGCCGCACTACCCCAATTGTTACCGCTTCCCCCTGGCGGAAATCACCTTCCGCGTGCCGTCCGCGCCGGCGGACGACCCGCTCCGCGGCCCGAAAAGTTCGCGGCACAAGCCGTGGTTCGCCGGCGGCAACCATCCGACCGAGTTCGACTGGGTTCCGCTCGATGCCTCGCTGCAATGGCGCGCGTTCCAACGGCTGGTTCACCTCCTGCGCCAGCGGGGTAACGACGTGCTGGTGGTGCTCGGCCCGTTCAACGAGCACATGATCGCGCCGGATAACCGGCCGGCGTATCACCAAATCCGCGATGGCGTTGCCGCCTGGCTCGATCAGAACAACATTCCACACGTATTTCCCGAAACCCTGCCCAGCGAGTTGTATGCCGACGCCAGCCATCCCCTGACCGATGGCTACGCGCTTTTGGCGAAACGAATTGTCACCGACGAACGCTTCCGAAACTGGCTGAAGTGATCGCGCGCGCACGATGCGGCTGCCTTCAACCTTGCGTTGGCATGGCCGGGGCGTAACGTTGGGCAAGCCCGTTTGCTTGCCTGAACAACAACGTCACGGCGCGTCGTCGCCGGGTGCATGAACAAACACATTCGCTGGCTGCGTGAGCAAATTCCCGTCTGGGTGGAGCGGAGTCTGATTTCACCCATCGAGGCGGAAGCGTTGCGGCAGTTTTACCCCGCGCCGGCCGCCGCGCCGCCGTGGGGGACGATCCTGTTTTCCGGCGTGGGTGCGGTCGTGATCGGCCTCGGCGTCATCCTTTTGTTTGCCTACAATTGGGCGGCCATCCCGAAATTCGGCAAGCTGGGCGTAATCTTCGGCGCACTGATCGCGGCGCAGGCCGTGGGGCAGCATTACTTCCGTCAAGGCGACTGGCGCCGGCAACTCGGCGAGGCGCTGGCCGTCCTCGGCACGATGATCTTCGGCGCGGGCATCTGGCTGGTGGCGCAGATCTACCACATCGAGGAGCATTTCCCGAATGGCTTTCTGCTCTGGGGCCTCGGCGCGCTGGCCCTGGCGTGGGCGATGCCGTCGGTGGGGCAGGGCATGGTGGCTGCCGTGGTGCTGAGCATCTGGGGTTGCTCGGAAATCTTCGCGTTCAGCACCGCCATCCACTGGGCGCCCTTGTTGCTGGCGGCGGGCGTCGGCGGCCTGGCGTGGCAACAGCGCTCGCTGCTGCTGCTGGCGTTGACGCTGGCCGGTTTTTACCTCGTCTTGTTGAGCAACTCCGGCGTCTGCCATGGCAATCTCGCGCTGCCGGTCGCGCTGAACGTGTCCGTGCTGCTCGTGGCGCTGGCCTGGCTGTTGCGGCGCGGGCTGCGGTTTCCCGAGAGTGCCGGCCTGCTGGAATTCTTTGGCTGGGGCGGCTTTCTCGTGGTGGTTTACATCCTGTCCTTCGGTGACGAGGCTGGCAACGGACTTTCCTGGCATTCGCGGCTGGCGGAGGCGCATCGCGGCGGCTGGCTGGTCTTTTACGGTTGGTTGCCGTTTGCGCTGGCGCTGGCCGCATGGGCGACGGTGGTGTGGACGATGCGCCGCGCGCGGCTGCCGGTCTGGGGAAGCGGCGGCGAACGGTGGCTGCTCCCGTTGGTCGCCGTGCTGGCGCAAGTCCTGGCATTGGCGATGGCCTCGGTGACGGACTTCCAGATGTTTGGCGCGTGGGGCGTGGCCGGTATTTTCAATCTCGTCGCACTGGCCGTGGCCGTCGCCTGGATGGCGGAAGGCAGCCGCACGGGCCGGTTGAAGCCCACGCTGCTTGGCTCGCTGGTGCTCGTCGCCTTGGTTGCCGCCCGCTACTTCGACCTGTTTGAGAGTCTCGCCACGCGCGGCCTCGCGTTCCTCGTCGTGGGCGGCGTGCTCTTTGCCGAAGGCTTCTTCTACCGGCGCAGCCGCCAGCGACAGGAGCCGGCAAAGGAGGCGGCATGAGGCGACTCTGCATTATTGCCGCGGTGGCGTTGCAGGTGTTCGTCCTGGCCTGGATGGGTGCCGAGCGGGAACTTATTTTGCGCACCGGCAAAATGGTTCGCCTGCGCACGGCACCCGTGGACCCTACCGATGCGATGCGCGGGGAATATGTGCGGCTGGATTACGCAATCGCCCACGTGCCCCGCTCGCTGTGCCGCGACGCCCTGGCGCGCCCGGACAAACCGCCCGAGCAGTTCACCCGCGACACGAAGGTTTACGCCGCGTTGCGCGTGGAGGAAGACGGCGTGGCGGAGCTGATTTCGCTTTCCGACCGTCCGCCGGCGGACGCCCTGTTTCTGCGGGGCCGCACCGAACCAAGCTGGGGCAACGAAGTGCGCGTGCATTACGGCTTGGAGGCGTTTTTCATGCAGCAGGGCAGGGCGGCGGCGGTGGAGAACGAACGCTGGCAGGAATTCCGCGGCGTTCCGCTCATTGTCGAGGCCGCCGTCGGGCGCAATGGCGTGGGCGTGCTGCGCAGCTTCCGCTGGGATTCGCTCGGCTTGACCCTGCTGTTCGACAACACCAACGGCCCGGCCCAGCCCCCGGCTCCCGGCCGTTTCATGCCCGCCCGCGCTCCCATCACGGCCATCCGCGCGGTGTTGCGCAATCACGGCACAAATGAACTCGCCATCCTCGATCTCCCCGGCGGACGTTCCTTCGCGTTGGTGCCGGACGTGGTTTTCGGCGGCGCGTTCTGGCACTGGGTGGGCGAGTCCAATGCGCCGCCCGTGCCGCGCCCGGAGGACGTGGTCGTCCTCAAACCTGGCGAGGCGCACACCAACCGGATTGACGTGCTCGACCCCGCGTGGTTCGTGGTGAACACCGCCGTTCGCCCGCGTGACGAACGGAAACCGTGTTCGATCGCCAGCCTTACCGGCGAATGGTCACTCAGCTTCCGGCTTGAATACCGGCCGCCAGATCGTGAAACCTGTCGCAACCTGCCGGCCGCCGACCTGATCTGGCATGGCCGCCTGCCTTCGTTGCGCATCTGGCCGCGTGGTGGCATGGATTGAACTTGACAAGGCGCTGCGTTCCAACGCTTAGTGAACAACATTCTGGTTTTGGGAAGATGTTCCTTCGCTTTGCAGGACAGACTGCTTTGGTCGTCGGAAAGAAGTGGTTTCGGAAGGCACGGTTGATGATTTATGGAAAGCCGCTCAGCGGTAGCGCCGCCAAATGAGTCAGTAACGCGAACGGAGTTCCACAGCCAGGCCAAGTGCAATCACGACGAATCTGTTGCCTCAAACCTGCGGACCAAGGACAGCCCGGCTACAGACCCCGGTTCCATTTCTTCGCGCGCCAAACCCATTGCCTCCCGCAACCGCCGCCGTTTATCCTGCGGGCTGCGCTGGCCTCGATCGGCGCGTTTCGACATGAAAGCACATGCGATCTTCTGGTTGTTGGCGGCAATGACGCCGTGGTTGTGTGGTTTGGTTCAGGCGGCACCGGCGGTTTCCGAAGCCGACGCCACGCTCTACGCGTTCTTCGGTCGCTACTTTGACGACGATTGCCGCACGCATCCGGTGGACGCCACGCGCTTGGGCGACCACCGGTTCGACGACCAGATCGAGGATTTGTCGCCGGCGGCGCGGAAAGCGTGGAAGGTGCGGATGCGGCAGACGCTCGCCGAACTGCCGCGCCAGGTGTCCTACGCCAAGCTCTCCCGCAACGCGCAGATTGACTTCGAGATTTTCCAGCGCGACCTGCAGCGGTCGCTGTGGCTGGAGGACAACACCGCGCCGTTTGAGACGGACCCGCGGCTTTACGTCGGTTACCTGAGCGACAGCGTGTATCTGCCGCTGGCGCAATCGTCGCTGCCCAAGGAGACGAACCTCGCGCATTGCCTGACGCGGATGGCGTTGTTGCCGCGCGTGGTGGCGGCGGCCAAGGCCAACCTGCGCAACCCGCCGCGGCAGTTCGTCGAGACCGCGATCCAGCAGAACCGCGGCGCAATCGGTTTTTTCGAGAACGACATTTTCCAACTGGCCGGCGAAACGCCGCAACTCGACGCGCTGAAAGGCGCGGCGGCGAAGGCGGTGGACGTGCTGAACGATTACGGCCAATTCCTCGAAAAGAACCTGCGGCCGCGCGCCCACGGCAACTGGCGGCTGGGCCACGCCAAGTTCTACAAGAAGCTGGAACTGGAACTGGACGCCGGCCTGAACGCGGATCAAGTGCTGGCCGACGCGCACACGGAGTTTGACCGCGTGGAGCGCGAGATGTGGGTCATTGCCCGGCAGCTTTGGAGTCATTACTTCCCCGGCCAGGCGCTGCCGCCGGATGATGCCGACGGCCGGCGATCCACGATCCAGCAGGTGCTGACGCGCATCGGGCAGGAACACGACGAAGCGAAGGACCTGGTGCATGACGTGACGCTGGACGTGGCGGACATCAAGCGGTTCATCACGGCGAACGACATTTTGCGCCTGCCCGTCCCGGACACCTGCCAGGTCGTCGAGATGCCGGAGTTTCAGCGTGGCAATTCCACCGCCTTCATGAACGCGCCGCCGCCGCTGGACCCGAAGGCCGCCGGCTTCTACGCGGTCAGCCCGCCGCCGAAGGATTGGAACGCCGCCCGCGTGCGGAGTTACCTGGAGGAATACAACTCGCACATGCTCCAGATTCTGACGATTCACGAGGCGTATCCGGGGCATTACGTGCAACTGGCCTACGCGAACCACCAGCCGTCACCGATCCGCCGCGTGCTGCAATCGGGCGTTTACGTCGAAGGCTGGGCCGTCTATGGCGAACAGATGATGCTGGATCAGGGCTACGGCGGCGGCAACCTGGCGTTGCGGCTCTCGCAGCTCAAGTTCTACCTCCGCGCCGTGGGCAACACGATCCTCGACCACGCCATGCACTGCTCGAACATGACCGACGACCAGGCGATGGATTTCCTCGTGCGCCAGGCCTACCAATCGGAAGGCGAAGCGCGGTTGAAGGTCATCCGCGCCAAACAAAGTTCGGTGCAGCTCTCGACCTACTTCGTCGGCCGCATGGCGATGTATCGGCTGCGGCAGTCGGTCGAACGCGAAATGGGCACGAATTTCGACCTTGGCCGCTATCACGAAGCCGTGCTGGCGCCGGGACCGGTGCCGGTGAAATACCTGCCGGAACTGGTGCGCGCGCGGCTGGCTGAGCCGCGTTGAGTGGCAGCGCTGTTTACCTGCCCGCCGCCGGCGTCGTGCGGGCGATCAGTTGGTCGAACCGCGGGAACGCGTTTTCCCAGACGGCGGCGTCCTTTGGCTCATAGGTTATCGTCTCGAACGACGAGCGCACGACCTGTCGCGCTGCCGACAACGAGGGCAGATTGCCACGGGCGATGGCCTGGATGAGGATGTTGCCAATGGCGGTGCCTTCGACCGGACCGGTGTGAACCGGAAGCCCGGTGGCGTTGGCGGCAAACTGGCTCAGCACCTGGTCCTTGCTGCCGCCGCCGACGATGTGCAGCCGGCCGATGCGCCGGCCGGTGAGTTGTTCGATCTGGCGCAGCGTGCGGCGGTAGAGCAGCGCGAGGCTTTCGTAGACGCAGCGGATGCACGCGCCGGGCGTGGCGGGCGCCGGCTGGCCGGTTTCACGGCAGAACGCGGCGATTTTCTCCGGCATGTCGCCGGGGCTGAGAAAGCGCGGGTCGGCGGGATTGACCAGCGAGACAAACACCGGCGCGGCGGCGGCGAGCTTCTCGAGTTCCGCGAACGTGAACTCGTGCCCGGCCTTTGCCCATTCGCGGCGGGATTCCTGGATGAGCCACAGGCCGACGATGTTTTTCAGCAGCCGCACCGAGTGGCTGTAGCCGATTTCGTTGGTGAAATTCAAATCGCGGCAGGCGTCGGTGATGACTGGCAGCGCCAGTTCCACGCCCATGAGCGACCAGGTGCCGGAACTGAGGTAGGCCCAGTCGTCCCCGGTGCCGGGCACGGCGGCGACGGCGGCGCCGGTGTCGTGCGAACATGACGCGATGACTTCCACGCCGCGCAGGCCGGTTTCGACGGCGAGATCGGGGCGCAACGGTCCGAGGCGCGTGCCGGACGCAACGATCGGTGGAAAAATCGCCGCCGGCAGGCCGAGCGCGGTGAGCAGGCGCGGCGACCAGTTTCGCCGGCGCGGGTCGTAAAGCTGCGTCGTGCTGGCGAGCGACACCTCGGAGCGGGCGATGCCGGAGAGCCAGTGGTTGAACGCGTCGCCGATGCCGAGGATCAGCCGCGCCTGGGCGAGCCGTTCGGGCGACTCGGCGGCGAGCTGAAAAATTGTGTTGAACGGCAGGAATTGCAGGCCGGTTTCCGCGAAGATTTCCGGCCAGGAGATTTTCGCCTGTGCTTTCTTGACGCCCACAGGGCAGCGCGGGTCGCGGTAATGAAACGCGGGTGGAATCACGGCGCCCGCCGCATCATAGAGCAGGTAATCCACGCCCCAGGAATCGGCGCTGATGCTGGCAATGGGCAGTCCGCGCGCGGCGGCCTTGCGCAGGCCGGCCTTCACCTCGTCGAACAGCCGCGGGATGTCCCAGTGCAACGACTCGCCGGCGCGGACGGGGCCGTTGGAAAAACGGTGAAGTTCTTCAAGCGTGAGCCGGTCCCCGTCCAGGGTTCCGAGCATCAGGCGGCCGCTGTCGGCGCCCAGGTCGCAGGCGAGGTAATGTTGTTGCATACGCTGTTGCGCTCCATTTCACCCTCCACCAGCCGGGCTGGCAATGCAGAAGCGCGGACGTGACAACGCGCGGTCGGGCCGGTCTAATTCCCGGACATGAACCCGGAACCGGAAGCGCCCGCGGTGCTCGCTGACCTGATCCGCCAGGCGGAGGCGGCCGGCGCCAGCGACATTCATTTCCAAATGACCGGCGACGGGGCGCACATCGCGTTCCGCCTCGATGGCGTGATGACGCCCGTGTCCACGATGCCCGCCGCGCTGGCCGGGCGGGTCGCAGGGCGCGTCAAGTTCCTCGCCCGGCTCAAGACCTGGCAGGAATCGCTGCCGCAGGACGGCCGCATTGACCGCGCCGACAGCGGTGCGCAGCACGACATCCGCGTGGCGACCTACCCGACCGTGACCGGCGAAAAGATCGTGCTGCGGCTGTTCAACGAATCCGTCGCCCGGCCGCTGAACGAATTGGAACTGCCCGCGGAAGTGGTCTCCGAGCTGGAAGCCTTTCTCCGCCAGAACGCCGGTCTGTTGCTGCTCACCGGACCGGCCGGCAGCGGGAAGACCACGACGATTTATGCGTGCCTGCGGTTTCTGGCCGAACTTGGCGGCCGGCACGTCATCACGGTCGAGGACCCGGTCGAACAGGTCCTGCCCGGCATCATGCAGACGGAGGTGGCCGAGGCGCGCGGGCTGACGTTCGCCGTCGCCGCGCGGCACCTGCTGCGGCAGGACCCGCAGGTGCTGGTGATCGGCGAAATTCGCGACGACGAGACCGCCTCGCTCGCGGTGCGCGCCGCGCTCACGGGGCATCTGGTGATTTCCACATTGCACGCCGGCTCCTGCCAGGGCGTGTTCGAGCGCCTGCTCGTGATGTGCCCGGATCGTTACGCCGTCATTGCGGCGGTGGAACTGGTGTTGAACCAGCGGCTGCTGCGGCGGCGGTGCGCGGCGTGTGCGGGGAAAGGTTGCGCGGCCTGCCTGCAAACCGGCTACCGCGGGCGGCTGCCGGTGGCGGAATGGCTGCGGGTGGACCAGGTCTTGCGCCGCCGTTTGCGCGCGTCCGGCGCGGATGCCGTGCAGCCGGCGCGCTCGCTGGCGGAATCCGCACGCAGCATTTTGGCGCGCGGCGGGACGGACGAGGACGAGGTCGGGCGCTGTCTCGGCGTCCGGCTGCCAGCGGCTTGAATTCCGCGGCATCCGCAGCCGCCATTGACCGTGAACCCCGGCCGGCGGAGATTTCGGGTTACTGGCGCAAAATCGCGCGTGCCGCTTTGAGCAGCGCCTCGGCGTCGGCGTCGGTGCCGATGGAAATGCGGAGGAACTCGCGCGTCTCTGGCGCCCCCAACCAGCGGACCAGCACCTTGCGTTCGCGCAGCTTGAGCAGCCACTCCTCGGCGGTGAATTTCGGCGGGCGCACGAAGAGGAAGTTTGTCTGGCTGGGCAGGGCTTGGAACCCAAGGCCGGTCAACTCGCGTCGCAGCGTTTCACGCGTGGCGATGATTCGCTGGAAATTTTCCCGGTAATAATTCAGGTCATCCAGCGTCGCCTCCGCGGCAACCTGGCCGAGGCCGTTCACGTTGTAGCTGTCCTTGATCTTGTGCAGCGCCGCGATGAGATCCGGATGGCCGACGCAGTAGCCGACGCGCTGGAAGCAGAGCGAATAGGCCTTGGAAAAGGTCCGGGCCACGAGCACGTGCGGATACTTCAAGGCGAGGGCGAGGGCGTTTTCCTCAGCAAAATCCACATACGCCTCGTCGAGCACCACCACGCCTCGGGTCGCTTCACACAGCGCGTCGAGTTGCGCGGTGGCATAACCGCGGCCGGTCGGTGCGTTCGGCGTGGTGACGAAGGTCAGCGCGGCCGAGAAATCCCACTCCCGTCCGCGCCGCAACTGGGAGCCGCGCGGCAGCGAGTAATCCATCTCCAGCGAAACCGCGTTGACGGCCGCGCCATGAATGGCGGCCAGCACCGGGTAGAGCGAATAGCTGGGTTTGAAGTATTGCACCGTGGCCTTGGACGGCGGCGCGGTGAAACGGCGGCTGAGCCGGCCGCCCACGGCATCCACCGGTTCCACAAACGCCCGCACGGCCAGCGCCAGCAGTTCGTCCGAGCCATTGCCGACAAGGATATTGTCCGGCTGGCAGCCGTGGAGTTTCGCCAACTTCTCGCGCAACGCATCGCTGGTGGGACTGGGATACAAGCGCAGCCGGCCGTCCACGGCGGCTTTGATCGTAGCCAGCACCTTCGGCGAGGGCGGATAGGGGTTTTCGTTGGTGTTGAGCTTGATCAGCCCTTTGATCTTGGGCTGTTCGCCATAGACATAAGGTTGCAGATCCCGCACCAGCGGGCGGATTACAGGTTTAGACCGTTGCAAAGTCATCGGGACCATTGCAGGCAAAAGCGGGTCAAAAGTCGAGCGTCCTCGCAAATACGGAGAAGTTGACAAGCATTGTGACGCTATGTATAGTGCCGCCATGCTTTCGCGAGAACTGGTGGCTGCCTCAACCGTGCCGTTGGTCCTGTCGGTCCTCACCGAAGGCGAGAGTTACGGCTACGCGCTGATCCAGCGCGTCCGCGAATTGTCGGGCGGCCGGATTGAGTGGACCGAAGGCATGCTCTACCCGGTGCTGCATTGGATGGAGAAACAACGGATGATCGAAGCCGGGTGGCGCGAAGCCGAAACGGGCCGCAAGCGGAAATACTATCGGCTTTCCAAAGAAGGCCGAAAAGCACTCCGGAATGAACGCGAACAGTGGATGACCGTTCACGAAACCCTCACCAGGTTATGGAAACCTCAATTGAATTTAACCTGAACGCTGCCCTTCGCCTTTGGCGGGAAAGGCTCGCCCAATCACCGCATTTCCGGGTGGAAAACCTGGACGAATTGGAATCGCACCTGCGTGATTCCGTCACCGTGTTGCCAAGTAAAGGGCTTTCGGATGACGAAGCGTTTCTCATCGGAACACGGCGGGTTGGCAACGAGGCCGCCCTTGAGCCGGAGTTCGCCCGGGAAAACGGCGGACGCGGTTGGTGGCACAGCTTGCGCCGAATGGCCTACCGCCATGGCCACAAAGTCATTCACGGGCTGGTTTTATTGTATTTCGCGGTCGGATGCTGGTTTTTGTGGGGCACGTTGCGAGTCGCCCAACTGGTCCTTCACGCTCGGCCCGCCCCCGCGTTCACACAACTCTTCCTGAATTTGATGTCGTATTGGTATGTGCCGCCGGTTGCGGCGGCGCTTTATTGCGGTTTCGTTTGGACTCGTAAGGGCCGGAGAAGCGGTTGGTTCGGTTTCTTTGCTTTCGCGACGGCGGCTTTGTTGCTCATGGCGTTGCCTACCTTGATCGCTGCCGCCTTGCCGGTGATTGATCTTCTCAACCGGCTCCCCAAGACGGCATGGAAATGAATCTGCGCTCCCTTTCGATCGTGAATCAGCAATCCGACTTCCATCTGAACGAGACGTAATTGACCGGCGGCGGCCCTTGCCCAGCCTTCGAAGTTCGCCAACGAACGTCCAGCGTGCGGACGGCTGCTGGCGTTCGCAACCAGGCTCGTGTTACGGGTGGATTGTGAGCAGGAAGGGTTTCAGGTTCAATGTCGCCTCATCGTTCTTTGCCGCGCGGCCTCTTGGTCTCACATCCGGGAGGCCACTTTCCGTCGCTTTTGCCTATACTGGTTTGCGGTTAGGGACCATCGAAGCCACGGCCATGATCGCATTGACCCTGATCCTTGTCCGGAAAAGGTTCTGTCCGCACCGTGCGTGAAGTGCGTTTGCTGCGACTGGAGCCGAACTGCTGAGGGGAAGTCAGGTTTTGCCCAGGCGCACCGCCGCACTTTTTCCATGTGCGGCCAAGCCTTCCATCTCCGCAAACGCTTTCACCGCTGACAGCGATTTCTTCAGCGCGGCGCGGGTGTATTCCACCACGCTGGTCCGGCGCTGGAACTGGTCCGCGGTCAGGCCGGCAAAACTCCGGCCGGCGCCGCCGGTGGGCAGCGTGTGGCTGGGGCCGGCAACGTAATCGCCCAGCACCGTGGGTGACCACGGGCCGAGAAACAGCGCGCCGGCGGTGACGATCTGATCGGCCACGCGCCGCGGGTTGCGCGTGTGAAGCTCGCAATGCTCCGGGGCGAGACGGTTGGCCAGCGCGACGGCATCGGCGAGCGATTTGACCTGGATCAGCCAGCCGTTGCTCGCCAACGCGCGCTCGATGAAGTCGCGCCGCGCCTGCGCCGGCAACTGTCGGCCAAGCTCCTTTTTCACGGCCTGGATGAGTCGGGCCGACGGCGTGGCGAGCCAGACGCGTTCATGGCCGGACCCGTGCTCCGCCTGCGCCAGTAAATCGGCGGCGATGAACGCCGGATTTGCGCTGTCGTCGGCGACCACGAGCAGCTCGCTGGGCCCCGGCAGCAGGTCAATCGCCACGTGGCCGACGAGCAGCCGTTTGGCGGTGACGACGTAGGCGTTGCCCGGCCCAAAAATTTTCTGCACGGGCCGGATCGTCTCGGTGCCGAGGGCCAGCGCGGCGATCGCCTGCGCGCCGCCGACGCGGAAAATTTCCGTGGCGCCGGCCAGCCGGGCGGCGAGCAGCAGCGCGGGGTTGATGGTGCCGTCCTTGCCGCAGGGCGTGCAGACCACGATCTCCGGGCAGCCGGCCACGCGGGCCAGCACAATCGTCATCAGCGCCGTGGACACCAGCGGCGCCGTGCCGCCGGGAATGTAGATGCCGACCCGCTGGAAAGGATCGAATTTCTCGCCCACCACGGCGCCCTGGGCATTGCGGGCGGACCAGCCGCGCCGCAGGGATTTCTTGCTGAACGCTTCGATGTTCTTCGCCGCAAAGGCGAACGCCTGCCGGAGTTCCCCGCCAGCCTGGACCGCCGCGTTGAACAGTTCCGCCCGGCTGACTGCGAGCTGGTTCGCCGTCAAGTGGGCGCCGTCAAACCGGGCCGTCAACTCCAGCAACGCGGCGTTGCCGCGGGCCTGGACGTCCTCGATGATCGCGCGGGTGCGCTGCTCGATTTGGGGATCGAACAAGCTCGACGCGCGGGCCAGTTGGTCCAGTTTGGCGGCGAAACCGGCCTCGGTGTGGCGGATCACGTTCATGGCGCCATGCTGGCGGAAGCGGAAGGCAAAGTCAAAACCGGCCGCGACGGGGCACGCGGCAGTGCAACCATTAATTGCCAGTGGTGTTTCAATGGAAAACATGGATAATTCCGCCGCCATGCAACAATGGTTCCGCGTGAGTTGGATGCTTGCGACAGGTTTGGGCTTGAGCCTGAAACTGTGCGCGGTGCCATCGGCGCCGGCCGGCCCGGTGCCGGTCCTGACCAACGGAACGGCGGCCATCCCGATGCCGGCCGCTGCCGCCGCAGACACAAACGTCCCGCCCAGCCTCTTTTATCAGTTGATCGTGGACCGGAACCCGTTTGCGTTACGCACACCGCCACCGGCACCACAGCCGGACACCACAGGGCCGGTCGTGCCGTCGGCATTGAAGCTCACCGGTGTGACCACCTTGCTGGGTGGAACCCGGGCGATGTTCGTGGTGCAGGAACCGGGCAAGACCAACCTGTTTTCCGGCCTGGTTCGTGAAGGCGATTGGGACAGTGTCATCACGAACCTCCAGGTGCTGTCCATCAATCCGAAGGACGGTATCGTTCAGGTGAAATACGGCGGCTCGGAAATGGCGCTGAATTTCAGGGATAACGGCATCAAGCCGGCCGCCGGCCCGGCTGTCCCCGGTATGCCGGTGCCGATGTTGGGGCGGCCCGGCATGCCGACGATGCCGGTGCAGCGCCCCATCGTAAACCCGGCGGTGCAACCTAATCCCGCGTTTAACAACCCGGGAGGTTTCCGCCAACTGCCGGCCCGGCCCAGCCGCTTGGGCGCGTCCATGGACAGCAGCGCACCAACCCAGCCGGTGCTGACTCCGGATCAACAACTGCTGGCGATCCAGGCCCAGGAGCAACTGGGCAGACAAGAGGGCATTCCCATGCCGCCCTCGCCGCCGGTCGGCGGACCAACGGCAAACACGGCCGGTAATGGGTCGGTCACGCCTGTGCTGCCGATCTTGCCGCCAACGCCGGGGCGATGAGGGTGGCGGTGTCGTCCGCCTTCAGCGGGGCAGGGGATGAAACCGCAGGCCGGCCCCGGCTTCGGGGTCAGCGGGCAGCGTGATCGTGCAGTAGCCCCCGTCTTTCAACAACTCAGACCCTGCGAGCGAGGGGCACAGCCGCACATTGAATTGCCGCCAACAGCGCGCCTGGTTCAATGCGGTGCTCATGCGGCGGGCTGAGTTCCCCAAAAATCGAAGGGTCGGTAAACCAGTCAACATCCGGCTCAACCGGAAAATCAGCCCGGTATGGAGGTGGCCGATCATCGTCAGTTCGATCTGCGACAGCTTCTGCCGCACCGGCTCCAGCTCCAGCAGGAAAGGCAGGGCGGTGGGATCGTGGCAAAACAGAATGATTCGCCGGTCGGCAGGGAGTCCGGCGAACGCCTCGCCGATTTCGGCCATGTGCCGGGCGCGGATTGTTTGCCAGGCGACGGCTTCGTCGGGCAGAATTTCCGGATCGAACACCGGCAGGGCCAGCAGCGACGAAACCACGCCCATCAGTTCAAAGCGGCCCAGCGTCCGACGCCAGAACGATGGCAGATTCAATTCGCTGACGGCGCGGTGCCAGCTTGCCAACCGCAGGCCTCCCTGGCCGCCGAAGAGGCTCATTTTGCCCAGTTCGTGGTCGCCAAACACGGCGTTCACCCGGCCGGGAAAACGCTGACGCAGCTTGTCCAGGCAGGTTTTGGCGCTGGCAAACGCCGCGTCATCGCTGACCCCGACGAAGCCCGAATCGCAGGAATAGTCGCCGTTGGCCACGACTTCGTCCGGCGTGCCCGCGGCGTCGAGGAACCGGTCCAGCAGATGGTTGTGCGCCAGCGGATCGCGGAGCCAGATGTAGCGCCGGTAGGCTTTCACCGCCATGCGCAGCCAGAGACGGTGGATGGCCCGTTCCTCGTAACCGCGGCGTGCCTGTTCCGCCGGGGAGGCGTAATGAATGTCACTGACGATGGCGATGGTCCACGAATCAGGCATGTGGTGGAGCAGAGCCGGGGCCGGCCAGGCGCGGGCAGACGGTCGGTGACAATGACAACCGCGGTTCGCCACCGGAATTTCTGACGACCTGCCCAGACAGCCTGCCGGGGAGACGTTCAGCGTGCCATCGCATGGCGGATCCTGGTCGGGGTGTTTGGCTGGCCATCAGCAAGCTGGCTTACATGAGCAAGGCTCATTTGCATCTTCATCAGAAAATGGTATTTTTCAACCGTACTCAGGCCCGGTCACGACGCAGACAATAACGCTGGCAATCACACTGACGTCGCCAGTCGGGGCGTGCGGGCCTGGGTATTTCTCTGTTGCCGACGGTGACATGTCAGTCCCGCAGCTCCCGGCTGCGAACGCCCACCGTGCTGAGGTCAATGGGCTTGAAACCCATGCGCAGCGCCGGTGAGTCCGGCGCCAGCCGGAAAATGTCGCGCTGGGGATTGATGAAAAGCGGGTCGGCGATGATGGATTGGAGGTCGTGCCCGCGCCGTCGCCATTGCTCCAGGGTTGCTCCGGCAAAACGCATGGTTGACGGCCGCGCCTCCGGGCGGGCGTCGTAATACACATTGTCATCCATGATGAACTGATCGTTCTTCCAGTTGCTCCCGAGCAGGTCGCCGGAGTTGAAATAGACGATGTTGTTGGTGAACGTGAACGAGATGTGGTCCTCCTCGCGGGTGCGCATGAGTTCGTGTTCGCGATTGAGTGCGAAGATGTTATTGCGCAGGATGTTTTCCCTCCCGTAGTGCTGGTGGAAGCCGGCGCTCTTGCACCGGTAAACCACGTTGCTTTCCAGCAACATGTAACTGCTGCCCTCGTCGGTATAAAGCCCCCAGCCGCCGTAAGTGTAGGCGTTCACGTCGTAGATGAGATTGTTGCGGATCACGGTGCCTTTTTGAATGCCCAGCGTGTAAATGGCGCCCATGTCGCTGAGCACGCCCTGGCCGATGTTGTGAAGGTCGTTGAATTCGATGAGATTGTCGTGGCAGGGCGTTTCCTGATAGCCCCAGTTCCAGCCAACGGAAATCGCCGTGTAAAACAGATCGTGAATGTAATTGTGGGCAACGCGGTTGTTGCCGCTTTGGAGAATGAAGATCCCCACCGCGGGCACATAAACGCGGCCTAGGTGGTGGATGTGATTGTCGGTTACCACATGGCCGGAACACTGGTCAAACGGGTCTGATCGCTTTGTCGCCTCGCCCAGGCGCACCCCGCCGGCGCCAAGGTCAGACATTTCGTTGCCCACGATCCGGCACTGCTGGCAGCCGCGGCCAAACTCCAGGGCGTAGCCGGCCAGACGCGTGAACACGCAGTCCTCCACGCTGCAATTCACCGCGCCCTCGGCCTGCACGTTGCCACGCACGGCCACCGCCGCCTGGGTGTCCGCGTAACCGTTTGGCCCCATGGTCCAGTCCGTGTAACTGAACGTGAGGCTGCGCAACACAACGTTGCTGATGGAGTGTTTCGCCGCCAAATCGCCTTGTAGGATCATCAAGTCCTGCAGCCGTGGCGCGATCACCTCCGCGCGGTCCATTTTCTCGCTGGGCATTGCCCAATAAGTGAGCACCCCGGTCTGGCGGTCCAGATACCATTCACCTGGCTCGTCGAGGGCGTCCGGCGCGTTCTCAATGTAGTATTGCGCGTCCTTTTCCCGGTTTGAGGGCCGCGGCTCGCCGGCGAGGGTCACGACCTGGTTGGTTTCGTCCACGGCACGAATCGGCATCCGCAAATCGGCCCACGCCAGCATGGCGACGACCTCGACGTCGTCGTTGGTGGCCCATTCCTTTTTGATGTCGCCCGGTTTGAATTTGAAATGCGCGGGATTCCCGTCCGGGCTGTCGCCGACGATGTGGTAGAAACCCGTGTTGGGCGCGCGCGCGCGCTGCCGGCGGTGGCCGTTGACGAACAGCGAGCGAAAATACCACTGCCCGGCGCGTACCTCCGGCACCTCGGTCTGCCACAGGCCGGATTTCCCCGGAACCGGCTTCCAGCCGCCAAGCGCCCGGCCGCCACTGACGATGGGCTTCTCGTCGGGATACGCCGTAATGATGAAGGGCAAGGCGGCGCTTGCGCCGGAATCCTCCGGCGAGAGCACGAGCGGTTCGTTCAGCGTGTACGTGCCAGTGCGCAGCAAAACGGTCACGCAGTCCGCCCCAGCCGCGCGGGCGGCGCGGGCCTTGGCCACGGCACCCGCCAGCGTGGCCAGCGGGCCGTCGTCGCCGCGGTAGGCCGGCACGGCGACGGTGCCGGACCAGGCGTCATTGCCGTTGGTGGCGACATTCAAGACCACGTTGCGGCTCTGCGCCAGGCCGGCGCAGGAAATGGCCAGCAGAACGATCAGACTCAGTGTGTGTCTCATGGAAACACAACTACGCCTCCGCCCGGCGGCGTATTCAAACCAAAAATGCCGGGAGCGCCCGGCAAATCCTTGCCCGGCGCGCACCCCGGACGGACGGACCGTGACGTGGCCCGGCAAAAAAAGAAGCCCGCGCGTCGCGCGGGCTTCCCACGAAAGCAGGCTGGCCGTCAGACCGCCTTGTAAGTGGAGATGACGCGCATGTATTGGGCGCGCTCGAAGGCGCTCGGATCGGGGCAGTTTTTCTGGCTCAGACTGCCCTTGAGCTGGGCGACCGACTCGTATTCGTGCTCCGTCATCCACTGCCGCATTTCCTGTTCGAGGGCGGCGATGTGGGGCATGCCTTTGCGGAACAGCACGGAGCAGAGCATCGTGACATCCGCGCCGGCCATGAGGATTTTCAACACGTCCTGCGCGGTGTGAATGCCGCTCGTGGCGGCGAGGCTCGCGTGGATGCGGCCGTGGAGGATGGCCACCCAGCGCAGGGGCAGCCGGCGCGCCTGCGGCGTGCTCAGCAGCAGGCTGCTCTCGACCTCCAGCGTTTCCAGGTCAATGTCCGGTTGATAAAACCGGTTGAACAGCACGAGGGCGTCGGCGCCCGCCATGTCCAGTTTGTGGGCCATGTTCGCCATGCTGCTGAAAAACGGGCTGAGCTTCACGGCGACCGGGATGTTTACGGCGCCCTTCACCGCCTTGAGGATGTCGAGGTAGGTGTTCTCGACATCAAGCGCCGTGAGGTGCGAGTCCGTGGGGATGTAGTAAATGTTCAGCTCCAGCGCGTCGGCGCCGGCCTGCTGGATCTTCTTCGCGTAATCCGTCCAGCCGCCGGCGGAGGTGCCGTTGAGGCTGGCGATGACCGGAATTTTCAGGCCGGCTTTGGCCTTGACGATGTATTCCAGGTAATCCTCCGGACCGAGGCGGAATTCGCCGAGCTGCGGAAAGTAACTCAGCGCCTCCGCGAAGCTCTCGGTGCCTTGCGTGAGGGCCAGATCAAGCTCGGCACTTTCGCGGCGAAGCTGCTCCTCGAAAACCGAGGGCAGCACGACGGCGCCCGCGCCGGCGTCTTCCGCCCGTTTGAGGTCGGCCAGCTCGCGGGTCATTGGCGACGCCGACGGGACCAGCGGGCTGCGCAGTTTCAAACCCAGGTAGGTCGTGGACAAATCCATAATGTTCCTGTTGCGATGAGTGATGGGTGGTGGTTAGGCGATGGGCACCGTGGACGGCACCTCCGGTTTGCGGGCGGCCAGGTAGGAATACAACTGCCACCGCGCGTTGACATCGTTCTGCGCCTGCTCGAAGAGCCGCTTGGCGGCCTCGGGCTTGCTCTTGGTCAGCATCTTGAACCGGTTTTCCGAGAGCAGGTAATCCTGCACCTTGGCCTTGGCGGCCGGGGAATCCAGTTGCAGCGGGTTCTCACCGCGCGCGGCCCGTTCGGGGTCGTAGCGGTAGAGCAGCCACTGCCCGCAATCCACCGCCGCCTTCTGTTCTCTCATGCCGTAGGTCATGTTGATGCCGTGGGCGATGCAATGGCTGTAAGCGATGATGATCGAGGGGCCGGAATGCGCCTCGGCCTCGACGAACGCCTTGAGCGTGTGCTCGTCCTTGGCGCCCATCGCGACACTGGCCACATAGACGTTGCCGTAGCTCATGGCGATGAGGCCGAGATCCTTTTTGCCGAGCGGCTTGCCGCTGGCGGCAAATTTGGCCACCGCGCCGCGCGGGGTGGACTTCGACATCTGGCCGCCAGTGTTCGAGTAAACCTCCGTGTCGAGCACCAGGATGTTCACGTCCCGACCGCTGGCCAGCACGTGATCCAGGCCGCCGTAACCGATGTCGTAGGCCCAGCCGTCGCCGCCGATCAGCCAGACGCTGCGCTTGACGAAATTGTCCGCCAGTGCGAGCAGCATCCGGGCGTCGGCTGAATCCACGCCGACCAGCTTCTGTTTCAACGCGGCGACGCGTTCGCGCTGGTCGTAAATGTCCGCCTCGTCGCGCTGCTTCGCCGAGAGGATCGCGGTGACGAGGTCGTCGCCCACCGTGCCGGCCAGTCTCTGGAGCAGTTCGCCGGCGAATTCCCGCTGCTTGTCAATGGAGACGCGGAAGCCGAGGCCAAATTCCGCGCAGTCCTCGAAGAGCGAGTTGTTCCACGTCGGGCCGCGGCCGTTGGCGTCCTGCGCGTAAGGCGTGGTGGGCAGGTTGCCGCCGTAGATCGAGCTGCAGCCGGTGGCGTTGGCCATGACCGCGCGGTCGCCGAACAACTGGGTCAGCAGTTTGAGATAGGGCGTTTCGCCGCAGCCGGCGCAGGCGCCGGAGAACTCGAACAGCGGTCGCATGACCTGCTGCTGGCGGAGCTGGGTGACCTTGACCTTCCGGCGGTCCACCTCCGGCAGGCCGAGGAAGAAGTCCCAGTTGGTTCGTTCCTGATCGCGGAGCGGCGCCTGGGGCCGCATGTTGATCGCCTTGAGCTTGGCCTCGGTCTTGTTGCGCGCCGGGCAGACATCCACGCAGATGCCGCAGCCGGTGCAGTCCTCCGCCGCGACCTGCAGCGAGAACTTGAGGCCCTTCCATTCCGGCAACCGGGCGTCGCAGAATTTGAACGCCGCGGGCGCCATTTCCAGCGCCGACGACTCGACGACCTTCAGGCGGATGGTGGCGTGCGGGCAGACGGCCACGCACTTGGCGCATTGGATGCAGGTTTTCTCGTCCCAGACCGGGATTTCCAGGGCCAGGTTGCGCTTCTCGTATTGGGCCGTGGCGGTCGGGAACGTGCCGTCCGGCGCAAACGCGCTGACCGGCAGGCTTTCGCCCTCGCCGCCAAAGATGCGGCCGAGCACGTCGCGGACATACTTCGGGGCGTTGGGCGTCACCGGCGGGAGCAGCTCAATCGTCGCCGTCGCGCGATCCGGCACCTTCACGGGGAAGAGATTCGCGAGGGTCTGGTCCACGGCGGCGATGTTCTTCTGCACAACCTCCTCGCCCTTTTTGCCGTAGGTCTTCTTGATGGAATACTTGATGGCGGCGATCGCCTCCTCGCGCGGCAGCACGCCGGACAGGGCGAAGAAGCAGACCTGCATGATGGTGTTGATGCGTCCGCCCATGCCGGTCTGGTGCGCGACCTTCGTGGCGTCAATGACGAAGAGTTTCGCCTGTTTTTTGATGATCGCCTCCTGCGTCGCGCGCGGCAGCGAAGCCCAGATTCGGTCCGGGCCAAAGGGGCTGTTGAGCAGGAGCGTCCCGCCGGCGATCAAGTCCTTCAGCATGTCGTAGCGCTCCAGGAACACGGGCTGATGGCACGCAATGAAATTGGCCCGGCTGACGAGGTAGGAGGAGCGGATGGGCATCGGCCCGAAGCGCAGGTGCGACACGGTCATCGAGCCGGACTTCTTCGAGTCGTAAACGAAGTAGCCCTGCGCGTAATTGTCGGTTTCCTCGCCGATGATCTTGATCGAATTCTTGTTCGCTCCGACGGTGCCGTCCGAGCCGAGGCCGTAAAACAGCGCGCGGATGACCTTGTCCGATTCCGTCGAGAATTCCGGATCGTAGGCGAGGCTGAGGTTGGTGACGTCGTCGGTGATGCCCACCGTGAAATGGTTCTTCGGCCGGGCGGCGGCGAGGTTGTCGAAGACCGCCTTGATCATGGCCGGCGTGAAATCTTTCGAGGACAGACCGTAACGGCCGCCCACCACGCGCGGCATCGTCTTCAACGCGCTCCCGCCATTGGCGAGCACCTCGGCCAGCGCGGTGACGACGTCCTGGTAAAGCGGTTCGCCGGAGGCACCCGGTTCCTTGGTGCGGTCGAGCACCGCCAGCGCCTTCACCGTCGGCGGCAAGGATTGAACGAAGCGTTGGACATCAAACGGACGGTAGAGCCGCACCTGGAGCAGCCCCAGGCGCGCACCCCGCTCGTTGAGGTGGTCCACCGTTTCGCGGGCCGTTTCGCCGCCGGATCCCATGATGATCAGGACGTGTTCGGCATCCGGGACGCCGCTGTATTGGAACAACTGGTATGGCCGGCCGGTGACGGCGGCGAACTTGTCCATCGCGTTCTGCACGATGCCAGGGCAGGCCACATAGAATGAATTGGCCGCCTCGCGCGCCTGGAAAAACACGTCGGGGTTTTGCGCTGTGCCGCGCAGCACCGGCCGGTCGGGCGACATCGCGCGGGTCCGGTGCGCCATCACCAGCTTCTCGTCAATCATCGCCCGCATCTGGTCCTCGGACAGCAGTTCGATCTTGGAAACCTCGTGCGAGGTGCGGAAACCGTCGAAGAAGTGCAGAAACGGCACGCGCGCCTCCAGGGTCGCCGCCTGGGCGATCAACGCAAAGTCCTGCGCCTCCTGCACCGAGGCGGAACTGAGCATGGCAAATCCGGTCGCCCGGGCGGCCATCACGTCGCTGTGATCGCCGAAAATGGACAGCGCGTGCGTGGCGATGGCGCGGGCGGTGATGTGAAACACCGTGGGCGTCAGCTCGCCGGCGATCTTGAACATGTTGGGAATCTTCAGCAGCAGACCTTGCGAGGCGGTGAAGGTGCAGGTCAGCGACCCGGTCTGCAACGAGCCATGCACCACGGCGGCGGCGCCGGCCTCGCTCTGCATCTCGATGACGCTGGGCACGGTGCCCCAGAGGTTTTTCACGCCTTCCGAGGCCCACTGGTCGCACCACTCACCCATGCCGGACGACGGCGTGATCGGGTAGATGCCCATCACTTCGTTGCACCGGTAGGCGACGTGGGCGACCGCCTCATTGCCATCAATCGTTGTGAAATTTTTCATGGTCAGTCCTTATCTCGTGTTCAACGCGGCCGGGCCGCGGAATGCCGCCCGCGGACGGGATGGCCGCAGGCCGCCGGCCGGTCGGGAGCGGCGGCAGTGTCCCCCCTTACGACTTGCGGGCGGACCATCACTTTCGCTACTTAGCCGGCGCCCTTAAGCATTTCGTCTGGCCGGCCGGCGCGCTCCACCTGTTTTGGCCACTCGTAACCCTTTTTTGCGGTGGTCATTTTCCGGGTGCCGGGGGTGGCCGGCGGCAACTTCCAAGCTCGACACCCGGTTGTCCGCCGCCACACTGTCGGCCGATGGCGCACCTCGTGCTGGACAATGTGACGAAAGTCTTTCGCGGCCAGGATGGCCGGGAGGTCAGCGCCGTGCGGGACCTTTCGCTGGCGGTTGGCGACCGCGAGTTTATGGTGATCGTCGGCCCGTCCGGCTGCGGCAAGACCACCACGCTGCGGCTGATCGCCGGGTTGGAGGAGCCCACGCGCGGCCAGGTTGTGATCGCCGGCAGACCGGTCAACGGCCTTGCCGCGCGCCACCGCGACCTCGCCATGATCTTCCAGCACGGCGCGCTCTACCCGCATCTCACTGCACGGGAGAACATCGCGCTCGGACTCCGGCTGCGTGGCGCGCCCGCAGCCGAGACCGCCCGGCGTGTCGCGGCCATCGCGGAAACGCTCGACCTGACCGCGCTGCTCGACCGCCATCCACGCGCGCTCTCCGGTGGCGAGCGCCAGCGCGTCGCCATCGGACGCGCCCTGGCCCGGCAGGCGCAGGCGTTCCTGTTCGACGAGCCGTTCTCGCACCTTGATGCCCAGTTCCGCGCCCAGCTTCGTCAGGAACTGCACCGCCTCCGCGCGCAACTGCCCACGGCAGTCTTCGTGACCCACGACCAGGCGGAAGCCATGGCGCTGGGCGATCGCGTGGCGGTGATGCGCGACGGCGTGCTCCAGCAGGTGGACGAACCGCTGCGGGTGTATCGTGAGCCGGCGAACGTGTTCGTCGCCGGTTTCCTCGGCTCGCCGCCCATGAATCTGTTCCGCGGAATCACCAAGCCCGCCGGGTTGGTGATGCTGTTTCAAGGTGCGCAAGGCATTGAAATCCGCCTGCCGGCGGACGTCAGTCGTGCCTTGGCGGATCGAACTGGCGCCGCCGTGATTCTGGGGATTCGCGCGGAAGCCATTGGTCTGGCCACGGACGGTTGCGCTGGTGCTTCCACCAACCGTGTCAGCGCCAGGGTGGAAGCGGTGGAACCGCTCGGCGCGGTGACGCACCTTCACCTGGTCAGCGGCGGGACGCGGTTCGTGGCCTGCGGCCCGGCCAGTTCCCCGCCGGCGGCCGGCAGCACGGTAGTGGTGCGCTTCGATCCTGCCGGCGCGCGCTGCTTTGACCCGGTGACGGGCGTGGCGCTGGGCTAGTCGGTCGTGACGGGTGATGCCGGCGCGGTTTGCCCTTTGAAATTGGCGTCCCTTTTACTAGGCTGCCGGCCGGGTTCGTTGCCCAACACACCATGAGCGCAAACACAAAACCATCCGCCGCCGGCCGCGTTGACGCGGCGCCGGCACCCAGCGACTTCATCCGCGACATCGTGGCCGCCGATCTGGCCGCCGGCAAACACCAGCGCATCGTCACCCGTTTTCCGCCGGAGCCAAACGGCTACCTGCACATCGGCCACGCCAAAAGCATCTGCCTGAACTTTGGCATCGCCCGCGAGTTTGGCGGCGTTTGCAACCTGCGCATGGACGACACCAACCCGACCAAGGAGGAGGTCGAATACGTCGAGTCCATCATCGAAGATGTCAACTGGCTCGTCGGTGGCTGGGCGGACGCGCATCTCGGTTTCAAGCCAAAGGGGCGGACCCCGGCCACGGTGTCGAGCGAGGGCCGGCCCGATTTTTATCAAGGCCCGGTCTGGCCGCCGCCGCAATCCGAAATCCGCAATCCGCAATCCGAAGTCGTCGAGCCGTTTTACGCCTCCGATTATTTCGACCAGCTTTACGAATATGCGTTGCGGCTGATTCGCAAAGGGTTGGCCTACGTGTGTGATCTTTCGCCGGAAGACACGGACAAATTCCGCGGTTCGCCCGACCACCCTGGCCAGGACAGCCCGTTTCGCCACCGCACCGTCGAGGAAAATCTGGACCTCTTCGCCCGGATGAAGCGTGGCGAGTTTCCCGACGGCAGGCGCACGCTCCGGGCGAAGATTGACATGGCGTCGCCGAACATCTGGATGCGCGATCCGGTGCTTTACCGCATCCGGCATACCGAGCACCACCACACCGGCGCCACATGGTGCATTTATCCGATGTATGATTTCGCGCATTGCCTGAGCGATTACCTCGAGGGCATCACGCACAGCATCTGCACGCTGGAATTCGAGGTTCACCGGCCGCTTTACGACTGGATTCTGGAAAACCTCGATCTGCCGCGGCCGCTGCCGCACCAGTTTGAGTTCGCGCGGCTGAGCCTGACCTACACGGTGATGAGCAAGCGCAAGCTGCTGCAGCTCGTGAACGAACAACTCGTCACCGGATGGGATGATCCGCGCATGCCGACGATCTCCGGTTTCCGCCGCCGTGGCGTGCCGGCCAGTGCCCTGCGTGCTTTCGCCTACCACATCGGCGTGACCAAATACAACGGCCTCACCGATGTCGCCGTCCTTGAACACGCCGTCCGCGACGAACTGAACCGCATTGTCCCGCGCCGGCTGGCCGTGCTGCGGCCGCTCAAGATCGTCATCACAAATCTCCCGGAAGGTCACATCGAGGATCTGGCCGCCGTCAACAACCCGGAGGATCCGGCGGCCGGCGCCCGCGCGGTTCCCTTCAGCCGCGAGGTGTTCATCGAACGCGATGACTTCATGGAAAACCCGCCGGCGAAATATTTCCGCCTGCGCCCCGGCGGCGAAGTCCGGCTGAAATACGCCTACGTCATCAAGTGCGACGCCGTGGTAAAGGACGCGGCCGGCAACGTGGTTGAACTCCGCTGCACTGCCGACCTCGACAGCAAGACCGGTGGCGCGACGGCGAACCGCAAGGTCAAGGGCACGATTCATTGGGTGAGCGCCGCCCACGCGGTGGATGCCGAGGTGCGGCTTTACGACCGGCTCTTCACCGCGCCGGAACCGGACGCGACCGGCGACTTCAAGTCCTGTCTCAATCCGCACTCGTTGGAAGTGGTGACCGCGAAACTGGAGCCATCGCTCCGGGAGGCACGGCCGGAGCAACGCTACCAATTCGAGCGCCTTGGCTATTTCGTCCTGGACAAGGACAGCAACGAAACCACCGCCGGCCAGCCGCGGCTGGTTTTCAACCGCACCATCACGCTCAAGGACACGTGGGCCAAGGAAGCGCAGAAGCGTTGAACGGCCGCCTTTCCCGCGACGCAGATTTCTGTTGAATGCGCGACCCGCTTCGCGCCGAATAGACCATTATGACGCTGGACGACACGCAAAAAATGCAGGTGACGGTCTGGATCGAGCAGGGCCTCAAGCTCGCCGAGATTCAGAAACGGCTCGAAACCGATTTCGGCCTGCGCCTCACCTACATGGAGGTCAAGCTGCTCGTCAGCGACCTGCAAGTGTTGCCGAAGGACGCCGAACCGTCGCGGATCGTGAACCTGGGTGCCAAAACCTCCAGCGCGCCGTCGCCCACCCCGCCGGGGGCCGAACCGGAAGTCATGCCGCCCGACGACATGGCGGCCGACCTGCCGCCCGCCGCCGGCCGGGTGAAGGTCAGCGTGGACCAGATCGCGCGGGCCGGCGCCGTCGTCAGCGGCAGTGTGACCTTCAGCGACGGCAAGCAGGGCACCTGGTTTCTCGACCAGACGGGCCGTCTGGGTCTGGCACCCGCGGAAAAAGGTTATCGCCCGCCGGCGGACGACCTGCCAGAATTCCAAGCCGCGCTGGAGCAAGAACTGGCCCGGATGGGCTATTGACCTGGAGGGCATCTCCGGTGTCACGCCAGCCTCGGTTGTGGAGGGAGCTGGCGCGGGATGGTTTGCACCCGAGCCTACGCTTTTCCGACCGGCAACATTGATTTCACGATGGCCCGGGCAGTCGCGCCGCTGCACCAGGACGGAACGAGCCGCCGCGTCGCGCGCGGAAAACAATATTCAAGCTTGCTCCACGTTTGACCGGCGGTGTAATTCCAGTGTTGGTGATGAGGTGAAAACCTCGAAGACCGAACCGGATGCGGTTGGTGGGTTTGACGGACTGCCTGGTTGGGGAACGCGTTTCACGATGCCGTGAGATCGCGCAGCCGATGGCAGGCCGGCGGCCGCCAACGGCTTCCCAGAAACCAAACAGAACTCAAATTCAGAAAGCCATCATGAAATTCCAAGCCACTCCTGTATCAGGTCTTGTCGCCGGCTTGCTGGGCGTCATGGCGCTTTGCCCCTCGCGGGCGGTCGCCGACTATGCCTCTGCGGTCACGGCGCTGAACCCGGTCGCCTACTACCGTTTCTCCAACACCAACCTCGTGCCCGCCGAGGTGCCGGCGGCGAACCTTGGAGCGCTGGGTGCCGCCTTCGACGGCCAATACCAGGTGATGTCCAACGTGCGCGGCCGACCGGGCGCCATTGCGGGCGACGCGGACACGTCGGTCCTCATTGACGGCAGCACGGGCGCGCAGGTCGTGGTGCCGTATTCGCCGGACTACAATCCGGCGGGGCCGTTCAGTGTCGAATTCTGGGCGAACCCGGCCAACAACGATGCCGGCAATCACACCGCCGCAAGCGCCATGGTCAACGGCCAGAACGCCGCCAACGCCAATGACCGCAGCGGTTGGCTCGTGCGGCACAACGGCACCGACTGGCAGTTCATCCTGGGCTACGATTACTCCGACAATGCGACGTATTATGGCACGACGCTCACCGCGCCCGGCACCGTGACCGCCGGCGCCTGGCAGCATGTCGTGGCCGTTTACGACGGTTCCACGGTGAAGCTGTATGTGAACGGGAGCCAGGTGGCCAGCGATACGCCGCCGTTGCCGATGTTGCGCAACACCGGGGCGCCGCTGATCCTCGGCGACCGCGGCTACACCGGTTGGGACTACAACGGACTGCTGGACGAAGTCGCGGTTTACACGACGGCGCTGTCGGCGGCCGACGTGCAGTCGCATTACGCCAACGGCATCAATGCCGCGCGCACCACGGCCTATCCTGATTTGGTCCGGCAGAAAGGGCCGCAGGTTTACCTCCGGTTGGGCGAGGCTTCGCTGGACTTGCCGGTGGCCGTGAACAGCGGCAGCTACGGCGCGGTGAACAACGGCGTGTTCCTCGTCGGCACGGAATCCGCGCTTCCGGGGCCACAGGCGCCCGCCGTGACCGGTTTCGAGAGCACCAACACCGCCGCCGGTTTCAACGGCACCAACGGCTCCGTCAGCGTTCCGGCGCTCAACCTGAACACCGACACCGCGACGATGGTTTGCTGGATCAAGCGGGATGGCGTCCAACCGGCCCGCGCGGCGATCATGCACAACCGCAAGGTGACGGCGCCGGAGGTCAAGGCCACCGGCCTCGGCTTCCAGGACGACGGTCTGGGGCTGAGTTACAACTGGGAGGACCAGGCCAGCGCCTACAATTTTAACCCCGGCTTTGTGCCGCCGGACCAGGCGTGGACGTTTGTGGCCGTCGCCATCTCGCCCGACGGCGCGGTGATGTTCATGGGCAGCGCCGCCGGCTTGCAGGCCGCGACCAACAACTTCGCGAACGTCATGCACGATTTCAGCGGCACGACGCTCGAGATCGGCTGGGACAATTACCAGGCCAGCCGCGTTTTCCGTGGCCGCGTTGACGAGTTCGCCATGTTCGACAAAACCCTCACCTACGACCAGGTGGCCGCGCTCTACAACGCCGCCCTGCCGGCCATCCTGTCGCTCACGCGCACCGGCGACCCGGTTTACGAAGGCATGAACGTCACCTTCCAAACCACCGTGGCGGGCGCAAATCCGGTGGGCTATCGTTGGTTCAATGGAAGTTCGCCGATCACCGGCGCAACGAATGCGACGTTGGTGTTTTCCAACGTGACCACGGCGAACACCGGGGATTACTGGGTGGAAGCCACGACCGGCGGGAAGACCCTGACCAGCGAAACGAACCACCTCGACGTGGTCACTTCACCGCCGGTGCTCACCGAGACCCCGGTGCCTGCGGTGCGCTTCCTGAACGGCGCGGCGAGCTTCAGCGCGGCCGCCATCGGCAGCCAGCCGGTCACCTTCCAATGGAAGCACGGCACGAATGACATTCCGGGCGCAACCAGTGCGACGCTGAGCGTGCCTGATCTCCAGGCCACGGATGCCGGCGATTACACGGTGGTGGTTTCCAACCAATACGGCAGCACGAACGCCACCGCCACCCTGACGCTGCTCACACCCAGCAAACTGGCTGCCACGGTGACAGACCTCGGACCGGTTGGTTACTGGCGGCTCAACGAGACGAATGGCGCGACGACCTACGATTACTGGGGCGGTGTTGACGGTGCGGTCCTGGCCGGCACCACCCAGGGCGTCGCCGGGCCGACCCCCACCGCGTTCCAGGGATTCGATGCGGGCAACACCGCTTACAGCTTCAACGGCAGCGGCGGCGAAGTGGATGTGCCGGCTTTGAACATGAATACCGCCAACGCCACCGTTGTTGCCTGGATCAAGCCCAACGGCGTTCAGGCAGATTACGCCGGCGTGGTCTTCTGCCGCGGTGGCAGCACGGTAGCCGGTCTTGACTACCACGCCAGCACCGGCGAACTCGGCTACCACTGGAACGATGCTGCCAGCACCTACGGATGGGACTCCGGTCTTTATCCCACCGACGGCCGTTGGAACTTTGTCGCCTTGGTCGTGGAGCCGGCTCAGGCCACCATTTACCTCGACGATGGTCTGGGTGGTGCCCTTCAGTCCTCGGTGAACGTGGTTGATCACAGCCCCGAGGAGTTTAACGGCACGCTGCGGTTCGGGTCCGACAGTGGCAGCGGCCGTTATTTCAACGGCGCCATTGATGATGTCGTGATTTTCAACCGGTCGCTGACGCAGGCCGAGATCAAGGCCATCCACGACGCCGGCGTCAGCGGAACCTACACACCATCGGCGGTTCAGATTGTCCAGCAGCCCAAGGGGGCGGTCATCATGGCCGGCGACAGCTACACGTTGAGCGCCAAGGCCGCCGGCTCGCTGCCGTTGACGTTCCAGTGGCAGAAGGACAACCAGGATTTGCCGGGCGCGATCCGCAGCAGCCTGACCTTTGCCAGCGCCGCGGTGACCAACAGCGGCACATACCAATTGTTTGTCGCACAGGGCACAACCAAGGTTGCCACCACGCCGGTGACACTGACGGTCAATCCCGTGCCGTCCTACCTCAACCTGTCCAACAGCCTGGTGCTGCATCTCAAATTCGACGGGGACTACAAGGACAGCTCGGGGCGCAACAACAACGGCACGGCCCAAGGCTCGCCGCAAATCGTCACCGGCAAGATCGGGACAGGGGCCTTGCAGTATAGCACGGTCGTGGACAACAGTTCGGTGGCGGCGGCAAACTACGTCTCGCTCGGCACGCCGACCGACCTCGACTTTGGCCCCGGCGACAATTTCTCGCTCGCCTTCTGGATCAAATTTACAGGCAGTCCCGGTGACCTGCCGTTCCTGGCCAACAACACCGGCTCCATGGGTGCGCCAGGCGTCACCATCGCCCCGTCCTACAACGAGGGCGGCTGGTCGTGGGGACTCAACGACGTGGTCAGTCCGCAACCGTGGCCGGGCGTGGGCCTCTACGATCCCGTGCAGAACACGCTTAACGACGGCACCTGGCACCACCTGGTCCACATCTTCGACCGCACCGGCGACGGCACCACGTATCTGGACGGAGTGAAGGTGAACGCGACGTCCATTGCCAACGCCGCCACGTGGGACCTGCGCACCGGCACGGACTGGAACATCGGCCAGGCGGGAGGCTACTACGCTGAAGGCGGCCTGTTCACGATGGACGACCTCGGCATCTGGCGCCGCGTGCTCAACGACTACGAGGCCGAGGCCATTTACGCCGTCGGCCAGAACTACGGCCGCAGCTTCGACACCACCGCTCCGCCCGCCGTAACCATGCAAATTCAACTGACGGCCAACGGCGTGGTCATCTCGTGGTCGAGCGGCACGCTCGAGTCGGCGGACAACGTTGCCGGTCCGTGGTCCACGGTCACGGGCGCCAACCCGCCCAGCGTGACCGTGTCGCCCGCTGGCGGCGCGAAGTTCTATCGGATCAAGCTCTGACGCCGGCGGATCAATTGCAGACAAGTTCACGGGCGCGCGGTTTCGCGCGCCCTTTTCTTGTGTCATCGCCCAGCCGTCGCGGCACGTCCCCCGCCGTTCCGCCGAGATGCATGGAATCCGTCAGTCACTTCCCGGCGGCGGCGAGTGCTGCCGTTGTTCATTTGGCCAGGCCGGTTTGGATTGGAGAGAACAGGCAACCGGAGCACATGCGAAGGGGAGATCGCCGGCTCCGGAGCCGGCTGGTTTGCGGGACGAGAATGGGGATCCAAGCGAACGGCGAATGAGCTTGCGGCAGATTCGGATTTGGGCAAACTGCGTCCGCTTGGAACGTGACACGCCAGATTTGAACCTTGCGTTGTCTGCCATCCCATCCTCGGTTTGGCAGCCGGGAACCGTTTTGATTCCCGTGCCCACGGCCGGTATCTAAGCGTCAGATGGGAACGCTCATTGCAGCAGCATGTAATTGTCAATAAACGAGTGGAAGGGTGGCTGAGTGGTTTAAAGCACCTGACTCGAAATCAGACGTAGGCGCAAGCCTACCGGGGGTTCGAATCCCCCCCCTTCCGCCACCCTTGTGCCATTTCTTTACAAGAAGTTAGCCGGCAGAGGGTTGTGTGGCTTTATTTTCCCGACAACGGTCTTTCTAATGATCGCACCCACAAGAGCTGGCTCTTCGTTCACGGTTAATCCAGAGGTTTCCTGGCTGCATCTCCGGCCCGCTGATCGAGCGCATTGACCTCCACGGCGCGTTGAACGAAGTCACCTTGGAAATGTTGAAAGGGCCATGAGGGAGAACGCTTGCGCCACTTCGAGATCGCGGGTGTTTCCTGGAATTTTGGTTCCGGTCCCGGTCGTGCCGTAATGCACGGGAGGGCGCTTCCCGGAAAGCCCCACGCGAAAGCACTGGCGCCGACGGCTTCTCTGGGGACGACCCTGAAAGGGCGAGGAACGAACAAGGATGCAAGCAGGTGGTCCTTTTTGATTGAAGGCCGGCGGGACTCAGGCAAGGTTACGCAGTCCATGAAAATCAAAACCAGGTTCAAGGTCGTCGTCTTGGCCGTCACAGGCACGCTGGCGTCGTGCTTTACAAGCCCCGCCGCCGAACCGCTCCAAACTCTCTGGCAAATCGGCCAGGCCGATCATCGTCCGGCCGAGTTCGCGCTGACGCCCGCAGACTACGCCCGGTTCTTGGAAAATTTCGGCAAGCCGGACCATGCCTACTACATCGGGCTTTCGCAGCCCAAGACCGATTGGCCTTACGTGCTGCCAGGGCCGCTGGACGGCTGGGCGGGTTGCGGCGGCGACGGACGCTGGGATCAGATGAACACGCTGCCCGTCGGTTTTGTGCTGGAGCCAGCCCCGACCAACGGCCAATGCGTGTTCACTCTCGACCTGTGCGACACGCATCCACAGCACCCACCCACACTGCGCGTCACGGTCAACGGTGCGATCCTCGAACGGGACCTGCCCCAAGGCGGAAGTGATGAGTCGTTGAAGGGCAACCTGGCCTCGGCCAAGGAACGGTCCATCCAGTTCGAGTTCCCGGCGTCCTGGCTGCGGCGCGGCTACAACGAGATTGCCCTGCGCAGCACGCGCGGCAGTTGGATCGTGTTCGATGAGGTGCGCCTCGCCGCCCCGCCCGGCACCGCGCTGGCGCCGGTGGCGAACACGGTGATCCGGTCTGTTTCCGCGGCACGCCATGCTGTTTCGGCGGATAGGGCAACGCCGGCCACTGTCCGTGTCGAAGTCTTCCGCGCCGGCGCGCCGGGCAAGCTCGAAGTCGAAATCGAAAACGCCGGCACGCGTGAACTGGCTACCGAACCCGGTCTGCAAGTCCTCGAAATCCCCGCCCCCGCCTCCGCGCCGGGCCAGACAACGGAAGTCCGTCTGCACGCCGACGGCCAATTGGTCTGCGACACGCGCTTGAGCCTGGCGGCGTCGCCCCCCGCCACGCCGGCCGATTACGTGGACGTGTTCAAAGGCACGGCGCATTCGCGTTGGATGATCGCGCCCGGGCCGTGGATGCCCTTCGGCATGGTGAAGCTTTCGCCCGACAACCAGACGCAGGGCTGGTGCGCCGGCTACGAATACAGCCACGAATACATTGACTGCTTCAGCCACATCCACGAGTGGACGATGGCCGGCCTGGGCATGATGCCCACGGTTGGCCCGCTCCGCACCCGGCCGGGGCTGGACGGCACGGGCTACAGCTCGCGGTTCGACAAGGCCACCGAGCGCGGCGGGATCGGCTTCTACGAGGTCTTCCTCAAGGACAGCGGCATCAAAGTGGAGCTCACCGCCACAACGCGCACCGGCCTGCAACGCTACACATTCCCCGCCAGCGACCAGGCACGGGTGATCTTCGACTTCCTGCTGCCGAGCGAATACGGGATGCATGTCCTCGGTGCCCGCGTGCGCCGCACCGGACCGGCGGAAATCGAGGGCACAATTCAAACGGATTTCCCCGACGTGGGCTACAACGGCGACCAGCGGTTCGACCTCCATTTCGTCGCGCAATTCAACCGTCCCTTCGACGCGCTGGGCGGTTGGAACGGCGACCAGACCGCGATCAGTGCGCAGGAATTGACGGAGTCCAACGACTGCGGCGCGTTTGTGAACTTCAAGACGACCGCCGGCGAGCAGGTGCTGGTCCGCACCGGCATTTCGCTCGTGAGCGTGGACAACGCGCGGCTAAACCTGGAGCAGGAGTTGGCCAAACCGTTCGGCTGGGACTTTGCCGCCGTCGTCCAAAATCAGCGGCGCGTGTGGAACGAGATTTTCGACCGCGTGGAAATCCAGACGCCCGACGCCCGCGAGAAATCCCGTTTCTACTCGAACCTCTACCGCGCCCTCTCGGGCCGGAACACCTGGAGCGACGTCAATGGCGAGTGGATTGATCCCGACGAACGCCGGCAGAAACTCGACGATTCCAATGCCGTCATGCTCGGCTCGGACGCGCTCTGGAACACGTTCTGGAACCTGAACCAGGTGATGAACCTGATTGCGCCTGAATGGTCGGCGCGCTGGGTGAAGTCCGAACTCCAGCTCTACGACAAGTGCGGCTGGCTTTCGAAAGGACCCGGTGGCTTGGAATACATCAGCGTCATGGTGGCCGAGCATGAAATTCCGTTGCTGGTCGCTGCCTACCAGCACGGCATAAAAGGTGTGGATGCCGGGAAGATTTTGGAGGCGGCCGTGAAAATGCAGACCACGCCGCCCCAGCTCTACCCCGGCGGCGGCGCCGTCGGCAACGAGAACCTGGAAGATTATCTCAAATACGGCTACGTGGCCGACGATGGGGATCTCTTGGTGAAAGGCGGCAAGGCCGAGTGGCGTCGGGATTGGACCTCGAACACTTACGAGTATGCCTACGACGATTGGTGCGTGGCGCAACTGGCCCTGGCCCTGGGACGGCAGGATCTCGCCGGGCAATTCCTCAAACGCTCGGAGAACTGGCGCAAGGTGTTCGATCCGGGCACCGGCTTCGCCCGGCCGCGCAAGGCCAACGGCGAATGGGTGACGCCCTTCGATCCCTATTACACGCCCGGTTTCGTGGAGGGCAATGCCTGGCAATACACCTGGTTCGTGCCGCAGAATGTGCCGGGCCTGATCGCGGCGATGGGCCGGGACCGCTTCATCCGCCGGCTGAACGAGGCCTTCGAGAAATCCGCTCCCACCCGGTTCAATGCGGCCGGCGACCGTTTCGATCAATACCCGATCAACCAGGGCAACCAGCCCACGATGCAAGTGGCCTGGCTGTTCAACTGGACCGGCGCACCCTGGCTCACGCACAAATGGGCGCGGGCGATTCTGGATGCCTACTATGGCTTCAACCCCGCCGACGCTTACCTGGGCGACGAGGACCAGGGCCAGATGAGCGCCTGGTTCGTGATGTCATCGCTCGGTCTGTTCGAAATGGATGGCGGTTGCCGGGTGAATCCGGTCTATGAAATCGGCAGCCCGCTGTATCCGAAAATTGCGCTCCATCTCTCGAAGCAGCATTACGGCGGCAGGACATTCACCATCGAAGCGCACCATGCGTCGCTGGCCAACCGTTACATCCAATCGGCCACGCTCAACGGCCGGCCGCTGAACCAGTGGTGGCTTGCCCTGCGGGACATCACGAGCGGCGGCCGCCTGGTGCTTGATCTCGGACCCACGCCCAACCCGGCGTGGGCCAAGGGAGATGCCCTGCCGAAGTAAAGCTGGGCGGCGTGTGGCGCGCGAAATAAATTGGAAACGGAATTCCGTTTGCCGATTTGGAGGGAAGCACGCTTTCCCAAGTTCATGCGAATACGGGGCGCTAAATCATGACGAGCCGGCCGCGCGAAAGTCGGTCATTGAATTATTGAATCGCTCGACCATGCGCGGGGGCGCCTGCTTTAACCGTGTTTCGGGGACAAGCGTGCCTCGTCGCGGCTGAAGCAGGCCAGGAGGAAGCCGGCCAGACAGAGGTAGCAGGCGATGAGGATGCTGGTTTCGCTGACCCACGCGTCCCGGACGTTGAGCCAGCCCCAGAGCGAGCCGAGGCAATGGCACGGCCCTTCATAGCGCAAGAGCCACAGCATGGCGTGATAGGCGAGGAATTCAGCGCCGAGCAACCCGAGCACCAGTCCTTTAAGTTGAACGGGCACCCGGCGCCCGGCGAGAAACGCGCAGACGGCAAGTTCCAACGCGGCCGACAGAAGCAAGAACCATTCAAAGGGAAGCCCCAGCACTGGTTCGGGCGCCCCCAGCACCCGGCCGGCGATGGCCAGCGTTGCCAGCTTCAGCGCCGCCGTCGTCGCGAGGATGGCGATGCAACTGGTGAGAATCCAACGACGCTCGCGTTTCATGCGGTGGTCAACTCCCTGAGCCGCAGAGTTGAGTTGGGATCGTGTTGGTCAGCAACGGTGCGTCCACTGCCCACGTACGGTAGTATAATTTGTCAATGTCACACCAACCTTCACAGGTTGCGTTGCAAGGTCCATAGGTTCCAATATGCGCGCCGAGTGGGTTCGGATACAGATAAGGGATATCCAGCGTGTCAACAATTCTCGGAAAAGGCTCCATCCCTGTCAACATGGTGTCCACATGGACGGGACAATATCCCGCGCAAGTCGAACCGATAGCCATGCAGGGCTGTGTGCCGGATTTTGTCCAGCATTCAGGGATAACCCCCAAGGCGGTGGCGGTTATCCCGATGGACAACGCGGCTGCGATTCCTATCACGATGAATTTGCCATTCCCCGGCCGCTTTTTGCGCCGCACCAGCAAGAGCACCGGCACGAAGGCCAGCGCCGTTGCGGTGCCAGCATAGATGACGCCGGTTTTCCGGCCGGGCGTCAACAGTGGCCGCGGGCGGACCATCGTCACCCCACCGATTCGGGTCGTTGTCACCCCGTTGGTGGTGACATCATGTTGCAACCTGGGCCACGCGTTGGGGTCCAGGTATGTGGCCGGAGAAAAGAAGGTATCGGGGAGATGGCTGCTGGCGGTTTGCAGGTCCAAGATGTCCACCACAATGGCAACCGCTGGAGCCGTGAAATTGGTGCCGTAAAGCGTTTTGCGGTAGCCGCTGGGGATGCCCAAGGCAACGACGTTCGGGTTATTGTAGGTAAACTCGATGCGATGGCGTGTGCCTTCATTCAAAACCCGATCCGCTCCCTTGTAGAAGGTGACTTCCAGTTTTTGAGGTTTGCCGTCCTGCGAGAACAATAAAGCCTGGGAATATGTTCCATTCCCGCTCGATGTGTAAGTAACAAGGTCTCCCTGCCATTGCAGCGTGTCGGGCACCGCTTCCAGGCTCCAATGGAAAAACGAGTCCAGCGCGCTTGTCTGGCAAAACTGGAGTTCAATCGGGACAGTCTGGCGCGGGTCAACCGGGCTGCCGGCGTCGGCGTAGTGCTCACTCAGCACCATTGAGCTGTCCGGCATTCCGTTCGCCGGGCCTTGAGACTGGATTTTCCAGAAATGGTTTCCCTTCTTCGCAACAACGCGGGCCGATTCGCCGAGTGCAATGGGGTTCGTGAGGATTTGCAAGCTGGGGGCTTCTGCCCACAGAAAAGCGCCGGGCTGCTGGCGCAGCATCACGAACCGAACCTTGGCCGACGGGCTGTCAGGAAGTTGCGTTTCCTTCCAGACCGCCCGGACGATGTTCGGCGGGTGAGTCATGAAGGATTTGAGGTCAAGCTTGTCCGCGCGAGCGAAGGGCGCCGCCGCCAGGAGGCCGAGGCTGAGGCCGAGGATGGGGATGGTTTTCATGGTATTGTTACTGTTCGGATTATTGATTTTCAGGTCGCCAAACGTCAACCAGCGAATTCACGCGGCCCGACCGGATTACTTTTTGAGGTCCAGGTAATAGACATTCCCGTTGTTGGTAAGAGCCAGTTGGCCGACAACCGTGGTGCCCACGATGTTCGTGGCGCCGTTGAACGTGGGTGAGTTTTTCACGGTGAATTGAACGGAATCCGGACCGCAGCGGGGGTCTGGCGCGATGGCGGCAAGGCGGAGCGGCGACGATGCGGCGCACTTGTGTTCACCCACCCGCTGATGACACAGATAGGTTGAACGCACGGGTCTCCCACCGGCGACCGCGGTGGTCCGCAGACTTAAAGTGTGATGCGTTTGCCTGTCCGCGCCGACGCGTGCGCCGCATCGAGAATCTCAACCACGGTCAGGTTCACGGCGAGCGAGGACAGACCCGCCGGCTTGATTTGCCCGCGCACTACGGCAACGAAGTAAGCGACCGGATCGGCGTAGGCGCCGGTCAGCGGCGGCGGGGTCACTTCGACCTCCTTGGGCGCTTGCTCGGTGCGGATGCGCAAGACATCCGGTTGGGGCACGAGCACCTGCCCGGTCCGGCCATAAATCTCCATGTCCTTGCGATCCATCGGCCAGTTCCAGGACGGTTCCAAAATGACTTGGGCTTGGGGATACGTCAGCACAATCGTCGCGTCATCCTCCACTTTTGGATAGACCTCCGGTTTGATGTGCAACGCGACGGCAAACACCGAAAGCGGCTTCTGTCCGTCGAAGAACCACGTCGCCAAATCCGCGCCGTAACAGCCGAAATCGTTGATGGCGCCGCCGCCGTCCAGCACCGGATCCGTCAGCCAGGCGAGGAAATTGGTCGAGCAGCCGATTTCCTTCGGGCCGCGGTGGCCGTCATGCACCACGAGCTTGCGGATGTCGCCGATGTGATGTTCGTCATGCACCATGGCAAACGCCGCCCGGTTGCCCGGATACCAACTGGTTTCATAATTGACGATGACCTGGATACCGCTTTGCCTGGCCGCGGCTGCAATCGCCCGGGCCTGCCTCCGGTTGGTCGCCAGCGGCTTTTCCATCATCACATCCACATGGTGCGCCGCGCACACTTCGACCACGCGCTCGTGTTCGTAGGTTGAGGTGAAGGTCGCCACCGCCTCGACGTTGGTCCGGGCGAAAAGTTCGTCCAAGCTTGAGCAAAACAGACCGGGCGCCAGGTGAAACCGGTGCGAATAGCGCGCAATCAAATCCCGGTTGGTTTCCACGATGCCCACCAGTTGAACGTCCTTTCGTCCGACCAGCCGGGGCAGGAAACCCATTGCGTGATCGTGATTCAGCCCGGCCATCGCCAGGCGCACGGGCGGCCGTGATTCCTGAGCGTTGGCGATTGGGGTCAGAAGCCAAAGTCCAAGACCGACAAGAAGGAATGAATTCATGGAAGCCATCGCAATGAGGATAGGTTTTGCTCTGCTGTTTTGCCGCATGCTTTGCACGTGAACAGTATGAACGCATCCGCCGCCAAGTCCATCGGCAAAGCCGCCGGTGGCGGAGATGTTGAAAAACTGGCGATTAGACCAAGCTCATTGATAAATTGCTGGTGCGCAGCAAGGTATATCGCGTGCGGCGGGCAGACGGTTCAACCACGCGGGAATCGTGGTCTGGTTGGCGCGGCGGCTCATTGGCTGTTTGCGTTCCAGTCAATACGGCTTGTTTCTGCAATGGAAATGTCCTTCACTGGATCCCATGATTGTCTCGACGTTGCGGAGGTGGCTGCCCGGTTTGCTGGTCTCCGTGAGTTGCCTCGGTTTCCGTAGTCCCGCCGCAGACGCCCCCCTCTTGACGCTTCAAACCGAGTACGCGCGCATCGCTCTCAATGACAGGGGCCGCATCACGTCCATCGTTTCGCGTCAGTCGGGGAAAGAATATCTCGCGGCCGGCAAACCCTCGCCGATTCTTTCCTTGCATGACGCCAAGTTGGTCCTCCCGTCCGCGGCAACATACGACCCCGCCGAGCAGGCGCTGATTCTCCCGTCCTCAACCGCCTATGACGCAGCCAAACAGACGCTCACCCTTGCGTATCCCAACGGCGCCGTGGCCACGGTCAAGGTGCTGGAAAAAGGAAAATATGTCCGACTCCAGCTCCTCGCCCTCGACCAGCGCGGCACGGTGAACGACATCGTCTGGGGGCCAATTCATACCACGATTTCCCAAACCATCGGCGACATCATTGGTGTGGTCCGGGATGGCACCTGGGCGACTGGCATGCTGGCCTTGGACGACAAAACCACCCAAGGTCCGCCGGTGAACGATGATTTCGGCCAGATGTATTATTACATCCATTCCCCGGACCCGGTGAAATACCCTGTTCCGCCGCCGTATCGGGAAGGCCAGACGTTCACCATCGGCGGCGATGGCATCAGCGACGTCGCGTTTTATTCGCATTCCGAGGAGTATTTCCACATGGGATTTGAATTGGGTGCCCTGCTGGAGCCGGGTTCGGGTTCGGTCCTTTCCTACCACGCTCGCGATCGGCGTAAAGGTTACACCACGTTTTACACCTTGATTCCCGGCCTGCCGCCGACGCAACCGCGCCACCAGACCGTGGATCCCGTGGATGTGGATTTCATCGGTTCTTCGGTCGCCCTGTATGCCTGCCCCGACGACTTGGGCCTGCGAGTCATCGAACACATCGTTCTGGCTGAAGGTCTGCCGCGTCCCACGATTGACGGTAAGTGGGTGAAAGACCCTGCTGCGTATCAGCCGGACATCTTCTGGAACGGACCGCACGACCAACTCATCGCCTACGCCGACGCGCTCGGCCTCAAGAATGTTCAGGACGAAGGGATGGGCGAGTATTACTTGGATCCGGCCGACCACTGGGACGGCCGGCGGGTGGGATTTGCCGATGGGCGCCGCCTGACCATCCGCGAATTCACCGACGAAACCCGCAAGCACGGCATCCGTTACGGTCTCCACACGCTGTGCATGTTCATCCAAACCGGCAGCAGTGACGTCCGGCCCATGCCGAACGAACACCTGCAGACCGTGCTGCGGACCAGGCTCGCTGCTGACATCTCTTCGGCGGATACAGTCATCACGGTCACCGATCCCTCGTATCTGGCGGAAAAAGGCACCTGGCATGACAACAACATGAGCGTCCTGCGTATCGGGAGCGAACTGCTGACCTACGACGGCATCAGCGACTCCGCTCCGTGGACGCTACGGAACGTCAAACGCGGGCAGTTTGGCACGCGGGCTTTGGTTCACGGCGCGGGGGACGAACTGGTGAAACTCCAGATCACCTGCTACCACGGCTTCATTCCTGACATGGAATTGGTGCTGACTTACGCCGACGATTACGCGCGTCGTCTGAACGATCTGGGCATGGAGTATGTGGATTTCGACGGCTTTGAAAGTTGCATGTACCAGAACCAGGGCGACTACGCCTTCAAGAAGTTCCTGCGAAGACTCTTTGACACTTACCACCAGCTAAGTGGCGGCAAAGATCTGCGGGTGATGGGATCCACGGTCTGCGAAGGCTCCTGGCACTACATGAGCGTGTGCAACGTTGGCGGCGGCAACAACATGTTCGATCCCGTGCGGAACCGTTGGGGCATCGAAGGCAAGGACATCCGCTACCAGTGGGCCAGCAGCTACTTTCCCGCGACTTTTGGGGCCCAAGCCTACCGTGGAGACTGGACCATGTATGACGCGGAAAACTTGCAGGCAAAGTCCATCGGCTGGAACGCAACCTACATGTTGGGCCTGGACCAGGACACGGTGGAAAGAAGCAGTGAGAAAGACGCCATCTTCAAGGCGTTCCGCACCTGGCAAAACGCCCGAACTGCCCAGGTCTTCACGGAAGGAACGAAGCGACAGCTCAGGAACCTCGACCTCAAGTTCCATTTGGTGCAGGCCGGGAAACGCTCCTTTCTTCTCTCTCCGGTCAAGGAAATCGTCCTGTCTGGAAAGGCGGACAACCAGGCGCACGTGCTGGAGATTCAGAATCCATACGACGCTCAACCCTTGCAGTTCGCCGTGCAGTTCAATGGCCCCCGCGACGCCACGCTGGAGGGCGTCGTCATCGCCCTTCCCGGCGGACAGCGAGTCAGGTCCGACCGCAAGATGAAGCCGGGGGAATTCATTATCTGCAAGGGGGGCGCAGTCTATGTGGCCGACCCGTTCAGGAAGAAGACTGCCGACCTGGAACTGGATCGTGCCGCCACGTTGCGGCACGGTGACTCGGAATTCACCATCCAGTCCTTGGGAGCGTTGCACCCCGCAATGTCGGGATTTCAACTTGCAATATGGGCCGTGGGGAGAGCGGAGCCGCTGGGCAAGTGACCTGAGATGGTGAACTCTTGGATTCTATGATGAAGAACCAATGCGGCCTGGGTTTGCTGTTGCTGGCTTTAAGCCGCGCACACGCGGGTGGCCTCCCATTGGCAGACGCATCGCAAAACGATCCCGCGGCGGGCACCTGGCTTCCGATCGGACCATCACGGTCGGCGGACGATGATGCCGCCACGGCGGCGGCAAACGCGCAGCTTGCGTCGCTGAACGCCCGGTTGCGTCCGCTCGTCTGCGGCTACCAAAAATCGGCGCTGGCCTGGAGCCGGGCGTTCACGAACGGCGAAGTTCAAACCGCATCCAGCCAATGGTCGTGCCGGGTTCAGACCACGCCGGTGGCGGATCAACCCGGCGCGTTTGACCTTTCCCTCGCGTTCAAACTCGTCGCGGGCGAGGCGAGACAGGCGGGCGTGGCGGCAGCGTTCGATTTTGCCGCTTGGAGCACGAACAACTACGTGCTTATTCCCGCGTCGGTTTACAACGGGAATCGCAATCGCACCGTGGATCGCGCCTACGCCAGCGGCTTGGATCGGAAGGAACTCTACCAAAAAGACCTTCCGCTCACGACGGACGATCTGCCCCGGCTTTCGCTTGAACCGGGCCGGCCGTCGAAACTTGAGGTCCTCGCGTGCAATATCACCACGCCGGCCATCTGTGTCTTCGACCGGAAGGACAGACGAGGATTCATCGTGCTGGCCGAACAGGCCGGACGCAATTCGCAGGGCGGTTTCATTCGCAAGGCCGACGGTGAGATTCTCGACAACGGCTTTGCCGTCGAGGAAAGCGCCGACCGCACGCATGCGACACTGGTGGTGAGCGCGCCCGGCGTGCGCGAACGGAAGCCGGAATTTATCGGCTTTAGCGCCAGTCCGGACCGCGGCACGGATTTGACGGCGGGTGATCGCATGACCCTGCGCCTGCGCGTCTTTTCGTTCCCTACGCCCGACATCCCAGGCCTGCTGGCGAAGTTCATGACGGTGCGCAAGGACGTGACCGGGCCGAACCAGCCGCGCGACCTGATTCCCATGAGCGAAGTGTTCCGCCTGATGACGCAGCGGATTGACAGCCGCTTTTATGACGGCCAGGAAAGCCGTTTCTATTGTCCGGAAAACGCGGCTTGGATTTCGTTCGGCTGGGTGGGCGGACTGATGGACACGTTTCCGATGCTGGCGCAGGGAGACCCGTGGCATCTGGCGCGGGTGGCGAGCACGTTTGACTTTGCCATTCCCCGTGCGCAGGGCCGGGCCGGATATTTCTACGGCGCCCTGAACCACGATGGCAAGGTGTTCGGTCGGGAAGGCTACGACGAATTTCCAGAAATCGTTCTGACGCGCAAGAACGACGACGTGCTGTTCTGGATGATCAAACAGTTCATGCTGCTCAAAGCCCAGGGTCGCGCCGGCGCGATCAAACCGGCGTGGGAACGGGCAACCCGGCGGCTGGCGCAGGCGTTCGCGGACACCTGGCAGCGGGACGGCCAGTGGGGCAACTTCCTCAACAACCAAACCGGCGCGGTGGCCGTGTATAACACTACCAGCGGCGCGATGGCCATCGGTGGACTCGCGCTCGCCGCGAAGTATTTTCACGAGCCGGCATTTCTGCGCATCGCGCGCCGGGCCGCTGATTTCTACTATGAGCGGGATCTTGTGAAGCAGGGCATGACTACCGGCGGCTGCGCGGACATTCTGCAAAATGCGGATTCCGAAACCGCGGCTGGATTCATGACATCCTTGATGGCGCTCTACGAAACCACGGGCGACAAGCAGTGGCTGGAAAAATCGCAAAACCTCGCCAACCTTGTCGCGACGTGGACGGTCTCCTACGACTACGAATTACCGGCGAACGCGGAACTCGCTCACCTGGGCGCCAAACTCGCCGGCGTCGTCTGGGCCAGCACGCAGAACAAGCACGGCGCGCCGGGCATTTGTTGCAGTTCGGGCGATCCGTTGTTCAAGATTTACCGCGACACCGGCGACCGCCGTTATGCCGACCTCATCCGCGACATCGTCCACGCCCACGCCGAGGGCATCCGGCCGGATGGCCGGATCACCGAGCGCCTGACCTATTGCGATGCCGACAGCCGCGGTTCGCGCGGCAGCGGTTCCACCGGCTGGAACGAACTCAACGGCGCGCTGATGGCCCTGGAACTGCCGGGGATTTATGTCCGCACCGACAAAGGCGAGCTTTATGTCTTCGACAGCGTCCAGGCAAAAATGATCGACCACGACCGTTCTGGCGCAGTGCTCGCGATCACCAATCCGACGCGATTCGACGCCGACGTTGCCATTTTTGCCGAAAACGCCAGGCAGGCGGCGCGGCCTTCCGGCTGCACGGCGTTCTTGAATTGGCCCAAGGTTGAAGTCAAAGCAGGCGCCACCGTCACTGTGCAAATCAAGCCAGAGGGCATGCCTCAATCCAAACCATGAAGCCAAATGAAGGTCACGACCGAACTCCCGCTCCTGACCACACGCATCCGCGTCCGGTCGGATGAAGTGGATGTGTGGAACAATATTTCTGGCGCTTGAAGGATGCGAGGGGGTGAGAATGAGGTCGGTGGTGTTCCTTCGATTTTGCGGAGAGGACTTCCGGGTGTAGAAAGGAACCAAGGGAAACGAAGAGTCAATTCGCTCGCGGCCATGATGCCGAGTTCAAGCAGAACGCGGTGGCCCTGGTGCAAGCCGGGCGCAAAAGCCCTCTCTTCCATCATCCGCGTTCGCGCCGGCCGCGTTTCGTCTGGCCCAACGGCTAACGCCGGCCGGCCGACTCGATCACCCTTTGGCATTTGAGGCAGGCATCGTAGGGATCGGGCACCTCCCACTCGTCCACCATGACCCAGCCGCGGAAGCCTCCGTCCCTCAGCATTTGCAGGGATTTGCGGCAGTCAATGTGCCCGTCGCCACAGCCGAGGTGCGTGGACGTGCCGCCGTCGCGCAACGTGCTGTCCGTGTCGCAGAACTGGACGTAGCCGATGTTTTCCACACCCACCCGCTGGAGCATTTCCTCCGGCTTGCCCGTGGCGCCGTTCATCTGATCGAAGTGGCTCGGATCATAAATGCCCTTGAGCGCCGGATGATTTGCGCCGTGAAGGATGCGCAGGTAGTGGTCCTCGCGGTTGAACACGAACACCGGTTCGATTTCGAAGCTCGCGATCAAACCGGAGTCGCCGGCGATTTTCCCGGCTTCGTGAAACGTCCCGGTTAACACCTCGATCGCCCGATCAATCGTCTGTCCCCTTAACCCGCCGCCCGGCCACAGGCCGACACAGTCGCAGCCGAGTCGTCTGGCGAGCTGAACGCGGTCGCGGAATTGCTCCAGCCACCGCCGGCGCGCCGCGGCGTCAGGATCAAAGGCGCCATCCGCGCCGAGCTGGAGGGAAAAAATCCGCAGTCCGTAGAGATCGTAGAGGCGTCGCAATGCCTGCACGCGCGCCGGCTCCGCCGCCGCCGGATAGCCGCCGGCAGGCCAGTCGGCCACCAGCTCCACGCCTTCGAAACCGTGGCGCGAAGCAAAATCCAGCACTTCCCAGATCGGGTAGTTTTTATGGTATTTGCTTGAGCCGGATTGGAAGCCGTTCAGACCGATGGCGACTTTCCAGATCAGCGTTGGATCTGCCGCCAGGGTTGTGCCGGCCAGCAGAGGCAGGGTCAGCGCGCCGCCAAGCCGCTTGAGCGCGGCGCGGCGGGGCACGAAGCCAGCCTGGCCGTCACCCTCCACCGACGGATTGTGTTTCGGAGACATGGCGGAAATCCGGTGGGGAGTGCCAGGGCCGGACACGTCAATCGTCGCCCGGTTCGAGCGGCGGACAAAACTTGTATTTTTTGGCCAGCTCCAGGGTTGTCTTGAGCGGCTTCATGCCCGCGGTGCAGGTCGGGTCCATGAGCGCGGCCGCGGCGGCGCAGTTTCCGGTGAGAAGACAGCGTTGCAGATCCCAGCCCTCGTGCAGCCCGAGCAACACGCCCGCGCACAAGGCATCGCCCGCGCCGGCCGTGCCGGCAATGGCCTTGCGGGGCAGGTTCACGGCCGGCTGCCAGAAGTCCTCGCCTTTCCTCGTGCGGGCGAAGGCGCCTTCTGGAAAGTGAATCACGACAAGTTCCTTGACGCCGAGCTGCAGCAGCGCGCCGGCGGCGTGCCGAAGCGCCACGGTGTCGAGCCGGCCATCGGCCTGACGGGTTTTGAACCCGGTGGTCTTGCCGGCCTCGAATTCATTGAGGATGCAGTAATCCACGAATTTCAGCGCCGGGATCACCACCCTGGCAAAGCGGTCGCCATCCTCGCTGACGACGTCCACGCTGGTTTTCATGCCGGCGGCCTGGGCGGCGGCCAGCAGCGCGGCGGCCTTGGTGCCGTGGGTTTTGTCCGGCTTGTCCAGTTCGTCCAGCAGGAGCAGGTAGCCGAGGTGGAAGATGAGCGCCTTGACCTTGCGAAAATCCAGATCCTCGCCCGTCCAGAGCGCGTTGGCGCCGCGCAGGTGGAAAAAGGTGCGGCGGCCGCCCTCGATCTCGGTCATGACATCGGTGAAGGAGGTCGGCGCGGCGCTGGTCTGGCGCAGGTGTCTGGCGTCAATCTTGAGCTGGCGGCAGTCGGCGAGGATGCGCTCGCCGAGGGCGTCCTTGCCCACCAGACCGGCGGCTGACAGCGGGAACGGGGCGCCGAGCTTGGCGAGGTCCACCAGCACGTTATAGGACGCGCCGCCGGTGCCTTGGGACTGCCGGGAAATGTTCGCCAGTCGTTCGCGCTGCGGGTAAACGTCAACCATCTTGACCTGGTCAATGATCCAATTGCCACCGGCGAGGAGGCCGGAGCGAGAACCAACGGATTTGGTGTTCATGAAAACAAGCTAGCCTGCGCGTTTGCCTCGCAGGATGCCGTCATGCTAGAAGGACGCCGACCGCTTGTCAGCACCAAATTCGATGCCGTTGCTACTCTTGGAGAAGGTCCGCCGGCGGGCTCGAATAAAACGCCCCCCTTGCGGGCCGACGCACGGTGGCATGCCCGCAGCGTGGTGGCGTTGACGAAGAGCCTGATAAACCAGAAACGTCTGGTGCTGATGCCCCAACCTGGCCGGGAAAGACTGAGTGTGGCGGCGGTCGCGACGCGATGAGATCGTGTTGCTGTCAAGCCAGGTGCGTAAGGTGGAGAGCCGCTGCTGAACGGAAGATCCAACGCCCCGTTTTCGAATCGCCGCCCACTGCAGGATCCAACCGGCGTTTACACCCCGCCCCGCTTTTGACTCAACCTTGGACACACCACACTGGCCAGGGATTCTGCTTTTATTCCCCCGCTGCGACCGGCGGCGAATGGCACACAAAACCACTCAGTGCGTCACACCGGTTTTGTTCAGCACTCCAGAGAGCATGCTGGCGCCGCTGAGCTGAATTTGGTCGCGACCAATGATGACCAAGTCCGACTCGGTGAGGATCGGCTGCCCGTTTTTACCCACTGGCCGCTTGATCAAGGAGCCGGTCACCTCGACGTATTGAGTCTTCTGCGCCTTGGTTTTAGCAGGTTTCTTTGTCTTCTTGGCGCAGACACATTTTGCGGGTGTCGCCTTGGCCTTCTTTTCCTTGCCACTCCCGGCCGAAGCCGGTCCGGCGAGCAGGAAGCACACGGACAACACCCCTACGACGAGCGCCAGCAACCGGTGGTTTCGGGGGATGAACCAGATTCTCCGTTGTTTCGAAAACAAGCTGGTTTTCATGGTCGGGAACTTACACCCCGTTGCAGGCGAAATGCAAGCCGCCTGCGGTCGGCGGCAGAAAAGAAACTGGCGGTTCTTGCGAACCGCCAGGCGACAATTCATTTGGCGTAGGACGCCCGGACTTAGTCCCGGCGTTTCCAGGCAGGATGAAGTGGACGGATTGTGGCGACCTTGACGACCGCCACGGTGGGCAACACCAGATTCCCGTCGCCAAAACCTTGTGTTGTTGTATTCATACGCCTGTCTGTTAGCAGGCGGCATACCAACCCGGTTTTTGGCCCAATTTAGGCCGGGAAGCAGTCCGGGAAGCCCGAAAAAAGCGACGGACTGGGCAAATTGGCGCAGTCGGCGAGCAAGAACTGCGCAGTTTCAGCGCACTTGGCACTCGACCCGCGCCCGCCCTGCCGCTACGTTCTGCGCGTTTATGAACGATGCCCGTTACCCCAAGCTGGCCCGCCTGCTCGTGGATTACTCCGCCGCCGTGAAGGCCGGCGACCATGTCCTGCTCGACATGACCGACACGCCGGACGAATTTGTGGTTGAGTTGATGCGCGCGGTTCGTGCCGCCGGCGGTGTGCCGGTCGTCGAGGTCCGGCACACGCGGATCATCCGGGAGGTCATGCTCGACACCGATGCCAGGCACGCGGCGTTGGTGCGGAATCTTGAACTGTTCCGCATGAAGAAGATGCAGGCTTACATCGCCGTCCGTGGTGCGTTCAACGCCAACGAAACCGCCGACGTGACCGGCGACAAGCTCCAGCTCTACACCAAGGCCATGCGGCCGGTGCTCGATCAGCGCGTCAACAAGACCCGCTGGGTCGTCTTGCGCTGGCCCACGCCCAGCATGGCCCAGGCCGCCAACCTGAGCACCGAGGCGTTTGAAAACTTCTACTTCGACGTCTGCACGATGGATTATCGCAAGATGGCCCGCGCGGCCGGACCGCTGGAAAAGCGCATGAAAGCGGCGAACCAGGTTCATCTCAAAGGTCCCGGCACCGATCTCACCTTCAGCATCAAGGGCATCGGCGCCGAGCCGTGCAACGGGCTGCGGAACATTCCCGATGGCGAGTGCTACTCCTGCCCGACGCTCAAATCGGCCAACGGCGTCATCCAATTCAACACGCCGTCGCTCTACGCCGGCACGAAATTCGAGAATGTCAGGTTGGAATTGAAGGACGGCCGCGTCGTGAAGGCCACCGGCTCGAACGAAAAGCGGCTGAACGAAATCCTCGACACCGACGCGGGCGCCCGCTCCATCGGCGAGTTCAGCCTCGGCTACAATCCTCACATTTTGAACCCGATGTGCGACATCCTGTTCGACGAGAAGATCGCCGGCTCGCTGCACTTCACGCCCGGCCAGTCCTACGAAACCATCGGCAACGGCAACAAATCCGCCGTCCACTGGGACATGGTGCTCATCCAGCGTCCGGAATGGGGCGGCGGCGAAGTCTGGTTTGACGGCGAACTCATCCGCCAGGACGGTCAGTTCGTGCCGAAGGACCTCAAGCCGCTCAACCCGGAGAACTTGAAATAGCAGCGACGGCGCGCGGCGTGATGCCGTCCGTCAGCTCTGGCTCAACCGCTTCTTCGGCGCCTCGAAGAGCATCTGGTGGGCTTCTTCGAGGGTCGCGCCGATGCGGTCAGCGAACGGGCTTTTTGCCAGCGTGGCGCGCAGATCGAGTTTACGCGCGTCTGCCGCGTTCACGCCGGGGAACCAGTGTTCCGCCTGGCCAAGCAGGTTGTAACGCATCTTCGCCCAGTCCACGAGATCGAGCGATTTCGCGTAAGTCCACAGGCGGAGAATTTCACGCAGGTTGACCTCGCCCGGCACGTCCACGTATTCCGGCACGCCTTCAAACCACCGCGCGCACCAGTCGGCGCCGAGCGTCCGGTCCATTTCCGCGCGCAACCGCCGCTCGATGGGTGCCACCACTTCGGCCGCGCGATCGTAGTGAACCAGCGCGGCGACGTGATCGTCGAAGTCGGACGGCTGGGCGACGCCACAACTCAACGTGTGAACTTCCGGTCGCGCAAGGCAGTAAAGCTCGTTGAATTGCATCGGCGTCAACGGCGCGCAAAGTTCCACCAGCTTGGGCGGCGGCGTGTAAAGCTTCCCGCCCTTGTCGTTGGGGCTGATGATGAACACGCCCATGTCGCGCTGCCGGGCGGCGAGAACCGCAGGCCAGGTGAAATCGTTGACGAAATACCAGTGCAGGTTGACGTAATCGAATTCGCCGGTTTCGACCGCGCGGAGGATAATGTCGGGAGTGGCGTGCGTGGAAAAACCGAGGAAGCGCGCGCGGCCCTCGCGCTGGAGCTGGCGCGCCGCCGCGAGGCAGCCGCCGGGTCGCAGCGTCCAGTCCAGCAGTTCGGCGTTGTTGATGCCGTGAATGGCCAGCAAGTCCACGTGCTCCAACCGCAGATGGCGCATGGACTTCTCAAACGTGCGGCGGAACTCCGCCGGGTCGGCGAACGGCGCGACTTTCGTTTGGACGATGATCCGGTCGCGCGGCAGCTTCGGCAGCACGGCGCCGAGCTGCATTTCGCTGGTGCCGTAACCGCGGGCGGTTTCAATGTGGTTGATGCCCAGTTCCAACGCACGGTGAATGCAGGCTTCGAGGTTGGCCTGGTTGGCCGCCGGAATCTCCGCCGGCTCCACGTCCTGCCATTTGTGCTGATAGCGCATGCCGCCGCAGGAAATGACCGGGATGGACAATCCGGTCCGGCCGAACCGGCGGTAACGCATCTTGGGTAAAGTGACTTCGTGCGCGGGTGTCAAACTTGCAACCATGGCCGGAAGAATGCCTTGGCCGGACCGCGACGGCAAACGGTTTTGCCCGCCAGTCACAAAACCTTGAAAGCCCGACCGGAGCCCTGATCTCGCTTTGTCGCGTCAATCCAGCGCTTGCGCTTTGGCGTGTTGGTTCCCGTCCTCAATCTTGAAGGCGTAGGCTTGCACGCACGGACGGTTGGCCGGGGCTTGCAGACGCGCGGGCAGTTCGATCACCAGGCCGGCGTTGTCGCTGTGCCACTGCAATGGCGTGTTCACGCCCAGCATCGTAATCTCCGAGCCGGGACGGGGGCGGACGGATTTTAACTCGAGGTTCTCTCCCGGCCAGCGCAGCGAAATCACGTAGATGAACCGGCTGTCCTTGGTGCGGGTGAACCGGATGTCGTCGCCCTCTTTCCAATCGTTGCCGGGGCGTGGGCGGGTGGCGAAGATCGCTTCGCCGTTCACGCGCAGCCAGCGTCCGGCGTATTGCAGCGCCTCGACGGCTTTGGGATGAAACAGCCCCGTCGCGTCCGGACCGATGCCGACCATGAAGTTGCCGCCCTTGGCGACGATGTCCACGAGGTTTTTCACGATCCAATCGCCGCCGTGATATTTCGAGGCATCGGGCTGGTAACTCCACATGCCGCCCAGTTGGTAGATCACCATCCAGGGCATCGCCGTGTTTTCCTTCGCGCCCGGCACGAAGCCTTCAGGCGTGTAGTAATCGCCGTAGTTGCCGATGCCGCGGGCGCGGAACATCACATCCGGCTGGAGCGTGCGCAGGTATTTCATGGTCGCGCGCAACTCCGGCCACACGGCTGGCCCTAGCCATTGGTCGAGGCACATCATGTCAATCCTGCCGTAGCGCGTCAGCAGTTCGGTCAGTTGCGCCCGGTGCCGGGCCATCATGCGCGCAACCTCCGCCGGCGTGGGGTCCGGCGCGTAAAGCGGATTCTTGATGCGTTTGGCCCCGCCGGGTTCCTCGCCGTAACGCGCGCCGTCGCGCACCTGGACCGGGTGGTAGGCATACGGCCGGAAATCCGCGTCATACCAATCCGGATGCGAGAAATAGAGATCAATCTTCACGCCGTGGCGATGCGCGGCGTCGCAGAGTTCCTTCACGATGTCGCGGTGGAAGGGCGATTCCATGACGCTGTAAGCCACGTCGCAATCCTCCAGGCGCGGTCCGCCGGGCGTCGTCCAGTTGACGCGTTCGTGGACGCGTGTGTGGGTATCGAACATCGAGAAGCCGTCGTGGTGTTTGCTGGTAAAGGCAAAGACCTTCACGCCATTCGTCTTGAACAATTCCATCCAGGCGTCGGCGCTGAAGTTGGTCGGATTGAACTGGCGGTAAAGTTCCTGGTATTGCTGGCGTTTCTCGTTCGACAGGTCAAGAAACGGCCAGGACTCGCCGGTCTGCCAGATCGCATAGACGCCCCAATGGATGCGCACGCCGAACTTCAGGTCGCGGAACGCCTCGCGCGCGGCCTCGGGCGCCTGTTGATAATCTGGCTGTGGCGTCTCCTCGACGTAGGACGCGACGCGTTTCCAGTGCTCGTTGCTCCGGGGCACCTTGACGTAGTTGTGGAACACGCGCGGGGGCTTGGTGTCGGCGGCAAAGCGGAAGGGCTGGCCGTCGAGGATCTGATCGCTCGTGATCGTCGGGCACCAGTATTTCTCGATGTGCCAGCAGACCAGGTCGGTGCCGGTGAAATGATCCACCCACGGGCGCTGGCGCGAGTTATACATCGTGTCGGTCAGGTCGCGCATCAACACCACGTTCTGGCCCAGCTTGACCATCTGCCGGATCGCAAAGGGCCGGCCGAGCACGCACATGTTTTCGTGGACGCCCATGATGATGACGTTCGTGATCCCGCGCTCGTGCATGAGGTAGTAGGCCTCGGCGCTGTCGGTGATGGCGTCGCCGGGCTGGATTTCGAGCGTGTCAATCTCGTGCGTCCAGGGCGAACCCTGCTGGCATTGGGGCGAGTCGTTGCAGCCGCCGTCGGAATCGTCAATCGGCAGCGGCGGTTCTTTCTCCGGCACGCGCGACAAACAGCGCTGCATGATCGCCGGCAAATCCACCTTCGGCGCGCCCTGGGCGAGCTTGCGCTGCGGCGTGTCCTTGTAGAACGCCATGCAATCGCTCGGACAATGGATGATCAGCACGCCGCGCTGGCGCAGCGCGCTGATGACCTGGTTCATGCGCGGCGCCATTTCGGCCACCCGCGCCGTCGCACCCTGACACCAGTGCTGGTTCCACATGTCGCAAATCACCACGGCGGTGGCGCGGGCGTTCCAGTTGGCGGCGGTTTCCACCTGCCGCCATTGGTCGCTGCCCGGCTGCGTTTCCGCCAAACGGCGCAGACGGAGGGAAAGGACGGCGGGAGTTTCGGCGCTGGCCGTCGGGGGGATGGCATTCGCGCTGCAGAGAATGGCAACGGCGACGCGGCTCGTGTTCACCAGTTTCATCACGGTCAATGGTGTCAATGGTTTTGGAGCCTCATACCACGCCGTGGCACGTTCCGCAAAAGGAAACCAACGTTCGTGCCGGCCACGGCGCTCTGCCTCCGATGATGAATGCCGGAGTCTTCTCGTGGCGGTCAGTGGACCTGATTCTGCGCCGGTCGCGTTGACCGCCAATCAACCGGCGGAAACGCCTGCGCTACGCCACGAACTCCAGTTCCGGCGCATGCGGAATCAACTGCCGCACCTGCGCCTGACCAAGAAACCGCCGGATGGATTCCCGGCCGCGTTCGCCGTAATCCAGCGTCCAATGGTTCACGTACATGCCGACGAATTTGTCCGCCAGGTCGCGACCCATGTCGCGGGCGAATTGCAGGGCGTGCTGCACCGCCTCGGGCCGGTGATCGAGGCTGAACTGGATGCTGGCGCGCAGGATGTCGGAAATCTCTTTTCGTTCCGCCGGCGTGAAACGCTTGTGGATCACATTGCCGCCCAGCGGCAGCGGCAGGCCGTCGTTTTCTTTGCCCCACCAGACGCCCAGGTCTTCGCATACCGCGAGGCCTTCGTTTTGCCAGGTCAACTGGCCTTCGTGAATGATCAGGCCGACGTCGGCTTGGCCGGACTTGACCGCCGCGAAAATCTGGTCGAACGGCACGACGACCATGTCCAATTCCCTCGCCGGCCGGCCGAGCCAGAGTTGCAGCGCCAGAAACGCGCTGGTCATGGTGCCCGGCACGGCGATCCGTTTGCGCGCCAGTTCCTCCTTCGTGAATTTCGTTTTCGCCACCAGCATCGGGCCGTAACCGTCGCCCATGCTTGCGCCGCTGGGCAGCAGCGCGTATTGCCCGCTGACGTAGGCATAGGCGTGCAGGCTGATCGCCGTGATGTCGAGTTCGCTGCGGGTGGCGCGCTCGTTCAAGGTCTGGATGTCCTGCAAAATGTGTTCGAACTGCCATCTGTGCGTCGGAATCAGGCCTTTTGCCAGGCCGTAAAACATGAAGGCGTCGTCAGGATCGGGCGAGTGGCCCAGCGTCAACGTGCGTCGTTCCATCCCGACAGGCTAGGCCGGCGCGGGCCGGCTTGTCACGGGCGATTTGCGGCCGCTCACCGGAACACCCACGCGCGGTAGCAGGCGAAGTTCCAGAGCAGGCCGGCGCCCACCGCCGCCGCCTTGACGGTGTTGCGCGCCACCGCGTCCTCGCTCCAGCCGCGGGTCCACCGGCATGGCCGCGCCCGTCGTGCCACCCACCGCACCGGCGCCTGCCACCATCGGCTCAGGCCGTGGATCACCAGGTTTTGCAGGCCGTAGGACGACGCGGCCGTCACCAGCACAAACTTCATCGCCTGTCCCACCACGCCCGCACTTCCCGCC